>JACQFT010000243.1 GCA_016199925.1 Opitutia bacterium
GAAGGTTTTTTCGAGGGCTTCCTGGCGGGGCGCGCGGCGGTGTTCCGCTACCAACTGCGCTACGCGACGGGCTGGGGCGAAGTGCACCAAGTTTACAACGCCTACTCGTTCCTGCCGACGCTGTCGGAGCAGGACATCCATCTGTTCAGCGAGGGCAACGAGCACCGCATCTACGAAAAGCTCGGCGCGCAGGCGCGGCTGCTCGGCGACGTGCCCGGCGTGTCGTTCGCGGTCTGGGCGCCGAACGCGTCGCGCGTGTCGCTCGTCGGCAACTTCAACGGCTGGGACGCGCGCTATCACCCGATGCGCCCGCTCGGGCTCTCCGGGGTGTGGGAACTCTTCGTGCCCGGGCTCGGCAACGGGGAACTCTACAAGTTCGCCCTCTGGGACCGGCTGGGCGTGATGCGGCTGAAGACCGATCCCTACGGAAATTTTTTCGAGGCGCCGCCGACGAACGCCGCCATCGTGTTCGATCCGCGCGCTTATCAGTGGAACGATGCCGCGTGGATCGCGCACCGGAAAACGCTGGCGCACCAGGTCGACCGCCCGCTTTCGATCTACGAGCTGCACCTCGGCTCGTGGCGGCGCCGGCTGGAGGACGCCAACCGGCCGTTCAGCTACCGCGAGCTCGCGCCGGTCCTCGCCGACTACGTGGGCGGGCTGGGTTTCACGCACGTCGAGCTGATGCCGGTCAACGAGCATCCGTTCACCGGCTCGTGGGGCTACCAGGTCACGGGCTACTTCGCGCCGACCCAGCGCTACGGCCCGCCGGATGACTTTCAGTTTTTCGTCGACCACCTGCACCAGCGCGGGCTCGGCGTCATCGTCGATTGGGTGCCGGCGCATTTCCCGCGCGACAGTTTTGCGCTGGCGGAGTTCGACGGCACGCATCTCTACGAGCACGAAGACCCGCGCCTCGGCGCGCACATGGACTGGGGCACGCTCATCTTCAACTACGGCCGCAATGAGGTGCGTTGCTTCCTCATCGCGAGCGCGCTGTCGTGGTTCGACCGCTACCACATCGACGGTCTGCGGGTCGACGCCGTGGCCTCGATGCTTTACCTCGATTACTCGCGCAAGGAGGGGGAGTGGATCCCCAACCGTTTTGGCGGCCGCGAAAACTTGGAAGCGATCGCGTTTCTCAAGCAGGTCAACGGCCTCGTGCACCACTATTATCCCGGCGCCATCATGATCGCGGAGGAGTCGACCTCGTATCCCGGCGTGACGCGCGACTCGGCCGACGGCGGGCTGGGCTTCGACTACAAGTGGAACATGGGGATGATGCACGACAGCCTCGCATATTTCTCCAAGGACCCGATCCACCGGAAATGGCTGCAGGACAAACTGACCTTCGGGATGCTCTACCACTACTCGGAGAATTTCGTGACGGTTTACTCGCACGACGAGGTGGTGCACCTGAAGGCGTCGATGCTCACAAAAATGGGCGGGGCCACGCTGGCGGAAAAGGCGGCCAATCTGCGCGCGCTCTACGGTTACGTGTGGACGTTTCCGGGGAAGAAGCTGCTTTTCATGGGCGGCGAATTCGGCCAGCGCACCGAGTGGAACCATGACGAGGCGCTCGATTGGAAACTGTGCGCGTTGCCCGAGCACTCCGGCTTGCAGCATCTGGTGCGCGACCTGAACCGCCTCTACGCCGGCGAGCCGGTGCTGAGCGCGCACGACTACGACCCGGCCGGATTTCGCTGGGTGAATTGCAACGATTCCGCGCAGAGCGTGCTGAGTTTCCTCCGCATGGATGCGGCGCAGAAGACGATTTATCTCATCATCGGAAACTTCACGCCCGTGACGCGCTCGTTCTACCGCGTCGGTGTGCCGCAAGCCGGCTACTGGGCGGAAGTGCTGAACACAAACGGCGACTGCTACGGCGGCACCGGCGTCGGCAACCACGGCGGCCGCGAGAGCGAGACGGAAGAGCGCGACGGCTTCGCGCAGTCGGTCGCGCTCACACTGCCGGGCCTGACGACGCTCGTGTTCAAGTGGACGGCGTAGGAAGAGGCGGCGGTAGTTGTCGCACCGAGGTGATCTGATTGTAGGAGCGGCTTTATGCCGCGATTCGGAGAATCTATCGGGGCATAAAGCCCCTCCTACAGTTCCAGCAAGAGACCGCTAGCTACCGTTTCTTCTTCCGGCCGGTGTTCGGCTCGATGTTCAGGTAGGTCTTCGAGAGCATCTGCGACTCGTAGAACTCCACCAGGCGCACGCCTTCGCGCGGCTTGATGAGGTCCTTGCGCGTCGCGTGGTCGACCTGCGTCTTGATCCGGCGGCAGAGTTCCTCCCACTGGTATTGCACGCCCTCGATCACGTCGGCGACGCGCGAACCGGCGAGCGCTTCCTCGATGTAGAAACCATTGGGCTCGTCGTCCTCGAGGAAAACATGCACTTCGTTCACGCGGCCGAAGAGATTGTGCAGGTCGCCCATGATGTCCTGGTAGGCGCCGGTGAGATAGATGCCGAGGTAGTAGGGCTGGTCGCGCTTCAGCGGGTGCAGGTTGAGGTAGTCCTTCGTGTCCTGCAGGTCGATGAAAGTGCCGATCTTGCCGTCGGAGTCGCAGGTGATGTCGACGAGGATGGCGCTGACCGTGGGCTTTTCGCCGAGGCGGTGCAGCGGTGTGATCGGGAAAAGCTGCTTGAGCGCCCAACTGTCGAGGAGCGACTGGAAGACGGAGAAATTGCAGACGTATTGGTCGGCGAGGAGCTTCTTCAGGTCGTGCAGCTCCTCGGGCTGGTAGCCGGACTTGGTGCCTTCCTTGTCGATCTGCTCGCAGACCTGCCAGAAAATTTGCTCGGCGGCGGCGCGGTTCTCGAGGTCGAGGTAGCCGAGATTGAAGAGCGAGAACGCCTCCTCCTTTTTCTGGAGCGCGTCGTGGAACCGTTCGAGGCGGCCGAGCTTGGCCTTGTTTTTCAGCAAGACCTCCATGTCGGTGACGATTTTGTGTTTCGCGTTCGGCTGGTGCTGCTTGCCGAGGGACTCGCGCTTGTTGATGCGCTCGAAGACCTCGACGACGAGCATGGAGTGGGGGGCCGCGACGGCACGGCCGGACTCGGAGACGATGTCGGGCACGGCGACGCCGGAGGCCGCGCAGATTTCGCGGATGTTGAAGACGACGTCGCGCGCGTATTCCTCGATCGAGTAGTTCATCGACGACTCGAAGTTCGTGCGCGAGCCGTCGTAGTCGATGCCGAGGCCGCCGCCGACATCGAGGTAGCCCATCGGGAAACCCATCTTCGCGAGCTGGCAGTAGAAGCGCGCGGCCTCGGTGACGGCCGCCTTGATCGTGATGATGTTCGGGACCTGCGAGCCGATGTGGAAATGCACGAGGCGCAGTGACGCCTGCATCTTCGCCGCCCGCAGTTTCTCGACGGCGAAAAGAATCTCGGCGGTGTTGAGGCCGAACTTGGCGTTGTCGCCGGAGGAGAGCGCCCACTTGCCTTCGCCGCGCGTCTGGAGTTTCACGCGGAAGCCGATCATCGGCTTCACGCCTGTCTCCTGCGAAATCTGGATGATGTCCTCGACCTCGGAGAGCTGCTCGACGACGATGATGATTTTCTTGCCGAGCTTGCGGCCGAGGAGCGCGAGGCGGATGTAGTCGTGGTCCTTGTAGCCGTTGCAGATGATGAGCCGCTGCGAACCCTCGTGCATCGCGAGCGCGATCATCAGCTCGGGTTTCGAGCCGGCTTCGAGGCCGTAGTTGAAATCTTTGCCGGCCGCGACGATCTCGTCGACGACCTCGCGGAGCTGGTTGACCTTGATGGGGAACACGCCGCGGTAGTCGCCCTTGTAGCCCTCGTCCTTGATGGCCTTGGCGAAGACCTGGTTGAGCTGCACGACGCGCTGGCGGAGGAGGTCCTGAAAGCGGATGACCAACGGGGCCTTGAGGCCCATGCTGGTGGCTTCGTTGACGACATCCATGATGCGGATCGTGCGGCCGTCGGCGAGCGGCTGGACCTGCACGCAGCCACCTGCATCGACTGAAAAGTGGCCCGCGCCCCAGCGTTTGAAACCGTAATGTTCTTCGGACTGTGCGGCCGACCAGTTGGATGCGGATTTAGACTTCAATTTGCGGTGGATGCGCGGTCAGGGTTAGGCTTGCTTTTTGAAACGCTGCTAGGCTTATTCGCCCTTTTCAATTTTCAAATCCCGTTCCCTGCAATGACTAAAATGCTCCTCGTCCTCGCCCAAGCCCAGCCCGCCGCTCCGTCCGGCCCGTCTTCGACCTTCATGTTGATTGCCTACGGCTCCCTCATGGCTGCCATGTATTTCTTCATGATCGCTCCGCAGCGCAAGAAGGCGAAGGAACACGAGAAAATGCTCACGACGCTCACCTCGGGCGACGAGATCGTCACCACCGGCGGCCTCTACGGCACGATCACCAGCGTGAAGGACGACCGTTTCGTCGTCCGCATCGGCGACAACGTGAAGGTCGAGGTTGGCAAGGGCTTCGTCAGCACCGTGGTCAAGAAGTCGGGCGCCTGAGGAGCGGTCCGTCCGCCGGTTGCGCCCGAGCGCCGCGGTTTCAGAATTTAACAACCAACATCCATGCTCAGTCGCAACCTCTGGAAAATCATCCTGTCTGCCGCCATCGCGCTGTGGGCGGTCTATACCCTCACCCCGCTGAAGGACCAACCCTTCGGCGACTTCGTCAAGCACGAGGCCTCCGCCCAGCCGGCCGAATTTGCCAAGCTGATGGTCAAGGTTGGCGACCGCCTCAAGGCCGGCCGGGCGCCGAGCGTCTATGTCGCGCTCAAGCAGATCGGCCGCGAGGAGAAACTCGACCTCTCCCAGTTCTTCCCGCAAATCCGCCTCGAGGCGTCGCTCAAGAACGTCGAGAAGCGCAACAACATCCTCCTCGACGAACTCCTCCGCCTCTCCAAGGGCAAGCTCCAGCTCGGCCTCGACCTCAAGGGCGGCGTCGCTTTCACCCTCCAAGTCGATCCCGCCGCGCAGGCCAAGGACAGCAAGGACAGCCGCGAGGCCAAACTCACCAAGGCCATCGAGATCATCGGCAACCGCGTCAACGGTCTCGGCGTCGCCGAGCCGATCATCCGCCCCGTCGGCGAGAACCGCATCGAGGTCCAGCTCCCCGGCGTCTCGACCAAGGACAATCCCGAGATCGTCAACAGCCTCAAGAAACCCGCCCGGCTCGACTTCCGCCTCGTGCATCCGTTCGCCGCCCCGCCGCAGGACGTGCCCCCCGGCTACGAGGCCATGCAGCTCGAGCAGGACAATCGCAACGGCGAGGCCGTCACCGAGGAGCTCTTCGTCAAACGCATCCCCGAGATGACCGGCGAAGGCGTCTCCGATTCGTATCCCGTGATGGACGAGTTCGGCCGCTTCAAGATCATCCTCCGTTTCACCAAGGAAGGCAGCAAGCAGTTCGCCCAGGTCACCAAGACCATCGCCGACGAAGGCCAGCGCGCCGGCCGCCTCGGGCGCCTCGCCATCGTGCTCGACGGCAAACTCTACTCCGCCCCCACCGTGCGCGAGCAGATCAACAGCGACTCCGCCGAAATCTCCGGCTCGTTCTCGCAGCGCGAGGCGATGGACCTCGCCAACGTCCTCAACAACCCGCTCGACCTGCCGTTGCAGATCAAGGAGCAGTATGAAGTCGAGCCCTCGCTCGGCAAAGACGCCGTCGCCAGCGGCATCACCGCGTCGGTCATCGGCACCGTCGCCGTCGCCGCGTTCATGATCACCTTCTACGCCACCGGCGGCCTCGTCGCCGTCGCCTCGCTCGCGATCAACATCCTCATCATCCTCGGCGTCATGGCCAGCATCGGCGCCACGATGACGCTCCCCGGCCTCGCCGGCATCGTGCTGACCATCGGCATGGCGGTGGACGCGAACATCCTGATCTTCGAGCGCATGCGCGAAGAGATCACCGCCGGCAAATCGCTCGTCGCCGCCAACCAGAGCGGCTTCCTCAAGGCGCTCACGACCATCCTCGACGCGCATTTCGTGCAACTCATCATCTGCGCCATCATGATCTGGCTCGGCACCGGCCCGATCAAGGGCTTCGGCTTCACCCTCCTCATCGGCGTGCTCTCGACGCTGTTCACCGTCCTGATCACCGGCCACCTGTTCATGGAGTTGATCATCGAGGGCGGCGGCCTGAAGAAAATCACCATGCGCCGGATGCTGAAGGACCTGAACGTCGACTTCGTGAAATACGGCAAACCCGCCGCCATCGGCTCGGTCGCCCTCGTCGTCATCAGCATCGGCTACGTGTTCTACCAGGGCGACCGCATCTACGGCATCGACTTTGCCGGCGGCGACCAAATCACCGCGCAGTTCACCCAGAAAATTTCCACCGACAAGATCCGCGAGGTCGCCAAGACCACCGGCACCGGCGAGGTCAGCATCACTTACGTCTCCGATCTCGGCGGCGCCAAAGAACAGCTCAAAGTCGAGACCGCTTACGGCAAGTCCGGCGCGTTCTTCGACGCGCTGCAGAAAGCCTACCCGAACGCGGGCCTCGAGAAAGTCAGCACCAGCCAGATCGGCGCCACCATCGGCAAGGAGATCCGGTGGAACGCCATCCTCGCCGTCGGCGTCTCGATGCTCGTCATCCTCGTTTACATCGCCTTCCGCTTCGAGTTCGGCTTCGGCATCGGCGCCATGGCCTCGACCCTGCACGACATTCTGATGAACATCGGCATCTTCGTGCTCTTCGGCCACCAGTTCTCGGCGCCGATGGTCGCGGCCATCCTGTGCGTCGCCGGTTACTCGATCAACGAGACCGTCGTCGTCTTCGACCGTATTCGCGAAGAGCTGAAACTCGACCCGAACGGCAAGCTGCGCGACGTGATCAACAACGCCATCCGCAAAGTTTTTGCCCGCACGATCATGACGGCGACCACGACGTTCCTCGCGGCGCTCGCGCTCTTCCTCTTCGGCGGCGGCCAGCTCCACGACATCGCCTTCACCTTCCTCGTCGGCATCGTGACCTCGACCTTCTCCGCCATCTTCATCGCCGCCCAGATGTTCTACTGGTGGCACAAGGGCGACCGGAAACACGTCGAGGCCCACCAGGACATCGCGCCCAAATACGAGTGGGCCGGCTCCTCCCGCGCCTCGGAATAACCAGGTGGAACGCGTTGTCCCCGGCGCGTTCAGCCCGTTGAGGTCAACGGGCTCCACCCCGCATCCCATGCGCTGGAACTATACGCCGGTCCCCGCCGAGAGCGTGGCCGCCCTCGCGCGCAGCGTCGGCACCGGGCCCGTCGTCGCCGAGCTGCTCTTCCGCCACGGCCTCGTCGAGCCGGAGGCCGCCGCGCGCTTCCTGCAACCCACGCTCGCGACGCTCGGCGACCCGTTCCTGCTGGCCAACCTCGACGCCGCCGTGGCGCGCCTCCTCCGCGCGCCGGCGACCAACGCGTCCGTCGTCCTCCTCGGCGACTACGACGTCGACGGCGTCAGCAGCACGGCGTTCCTCGCCGCCATTCTGCGCCGCCTCGGGCTGAGCCCGCGCTACTTCGTCCCGCGTCGGCTCGACGAAGGCTACGGCCTCACCCGCGGCGCCATCGACCGCGCCCTCGAGGGCGGCCGGCCCGGCCTCTTCATCGCGCTCGACTGCGGCACCAACTCCACCGACGAGATCGCCTACCTGCGCTCGCTCGGTGTCGACGTGCTCGTCGTGGACCACCACCGCTCCAAGGAGCCTCCGCGCCTCGACGCCATCCTCGTGAACCCGCACGTCCACGCCGTCGCCGGCGACGACGCCTGGCGTCACCTCTGCACCGTCGGCCTCGTCTTCAAACTCGTGCACGGGCTGCTCAAGCGCCTGCGCGACGCGCGGCACCCGGTCGCGTTCGAGATCGTGCTCAAGGAATACCTCGACCTCGTCGCGCTCGGCACCGTCGCCGACCTCGTGCCGCTCACGGGCGAGAACCGCATCCTCGCGCGCCACGGCCTGCGCATGTTGGCGGAGACCCGCCGCCCGGGCTTGCAGGCGCTGATGAGCGTCGCCGCGCTCAAGCCGGAGCAGGGGCTCACGCCCGTCGACATCTCGTTCCGCCTCGGACCGCGCATCAACGCCAGCGGCCGCCTCGCCGACGCGGCGTTGTCCGTCGATCTGCTGCTGAGCGACGACTGGGCTTTCTGCCGGCAGGCCGCGGAGCAGCTCGACACCCTCAACCGCGAGCGGCAGGACATCGAGCGCGACATCACCGGGCAGGCCGAGCGCCAGGTCGTCGAGCACTACGCCGACGCGCGCGGCCTCGTGCTCTTCGACGAGAGCTGGCACCCGGGCGTCGTCGGCATCGTCGCCGGCCGCATCGCGCGCAAATACCACCGGCCCGCCATCGTGCTCGGCAACGAGGGCGATTCCGCCAAGGGTTCCGGCCGCGGCCTCGTCGGCGTGAACCTCGTCGAGATGCTCGCCGCCTGCCAGGAATGCCTCGAGAGCTGGGGCGGCCACCCGATGGCCGTCGGCGTCTCGTTGAAAAAAGTGCGCGTCGACGAGTTTCGCCGGAAGTTCGACGCCGCGATCTGCGCCGCAACCGGCGCCGGCGCCGCCGAGCCCGGCCTCGCCCTCGCGAGCTGGCTCGACGGCGCGCAGGTCAACGAGACGCTCCTCGAGAATCTCGCGCAGTTGCACCCCTTCGGCCAGGGCAACGCCGAGCCGGTCTTCGGCGTGCGCGGACTGCGCCTGCGGCAGGCCGATGTGTTCAAGGAAGTCCACTTTCGCTTCACCGCCGAAGACGCCCGGGGCCGCCGCCTGAGCGGCGTCGCCTGGAAACAGGCCGACCGCCTGCCGCCGCTCGGCGAGCCGCTCGAGCTGGCCGTGCAACTCAACTGGAACCACTTCAACGGCCGCCGCACGCTCCAGATGGAGCTCCTCGATTGGCGGCCGGCCGGGCGCGAGTGAAGCGCGGGGCGTGGCCCCGGGCGCCGGCGCGCCTCCGCCCGGGTCCCGGAGCGGCGGGCGCGGTGCGTTTTCGGAAAAGCGCGCTTGTCTTGGGCGCGCCGGAAGGCTTCGTGGGGCCTGCCCGACTCCACTCCGAATGTTCGAAACGCTGCTGAAGTATTTCCAGGATTCCCCGCTTTCGCTCTGGGGACCGTTTTTTGTGCTCTTGCTCTGCGGGCTCGGGCTGCCCGTGCCGGAGGACATCGTCCTCGTCGCGGCCGGCGCGCTCGGCAGCATCGACGGGCATTCCTGGGTGCAGGTGAGCGTCCTGATGTATGCCGGCGTGATGGCCGGCGACTCGATGATCTTTCTCGCCGGCCGTTTCCTCGGCCAGCGGCTGATGGCGACGCACTGGTTCCAACGCTACCTCTCGTTGGCCAAGCAGGCGAAAGTCGAGGCCCAGTTCGAACGCTTCGGCTCGATGGTGCTCTTCGTCGGGCGCTTCCTGCCCGGGCTGCGGGCCCCGATCTTTTTCACCGCCGGCTCGCTGAAGACCCGTTACTTGAAATTCTTTTTGTTCGACGGTCTGGCCGCGCTGGTCAGCGTGCCGTTCTTCGTCTGGCTCGGCCAGTGGCTGTGGCTGAAATTTCAGGACGACATCACGGAACTCGACCGTGCGCTGTCGCGCACGCATTCGTATTCGCGCCAAGTCGCCGGGCTGATCGTCGGGGTGCTGCTGCTCACCATCCTGATCCGGATCCGGCGGCGGCGCGCCCAGCGGCGGGAGAGCGGGCAGGATTCCTGAGCGGGGCGGGCCGCCCGCGCGGGTGCGATCCGGCGGTCGATTTTCGAGGGCGGGTTGGGAGAAAATTCTGCTTGAAGTTGCGCCGGGATGTTCGCTTATTCCCGGTTCCCGTGCGGGCATAGCTCAACTGGATAGAGCGTCAGACTACGAATCTGAAGGTTTGGGGTTCGACTCCCTATGCCCGCACCACTTTTAACCGCCGTCTCCCCCCGGGGAGCGGCGGTTTTTGCTTGGGCGAGCGCGAACGGTCGCGCCCTGGCGCTCGCCCGGCGGCCGGCCAGTCCGGAGTAAATATCCCCGGGGCAAGCCCCGAGGCATTCGACCAATCCCTCTGCGACTCACGACCATCGTTACGCCTCGGAGGGATTCTGCTGGCCAGCAGAATGTCGTCCGTGCTTTCCCGATCCGCGGACCCGACGGAGCCGGTCCCTCCACCCAATCCAAGCCGGAGCAAGCTGCTCCGCGGTATCGCTCCCACGGCGAATGAATCTCGGCCAGGGCAAGTTCCGAAATGTTGCGGCCGGCGCCACCGGAGAGTGGGAGCGAGCTCGGTCGCGACTCTTGGGCCGAGCGTCGCGCGCAGGCGCGCTGGCCCACCCTTACGAAACCAAACCGGAAAGCCTTGCGGCGGCCAGCCGCACCGGAATGAGCGAATCGACTGGCACGCCTCCAGCTTTCAGACGCCAGCGCATCCGTGCCTGCGGCGGACGCGTCCACCCCGCCTACGCCATGATCGCACCCGCTCCTGCCGCTCCTTCCAACTGGCTCTCCGCTTCCTCGCGCGGCGCCGCCAAATCCACCGGCCGCCCGCCCGGTGCGTTTCCGAAGACTTCTTTGCGCGTGTGCCCGTCGAACCCGAACCACCATCTCTGGAATAACAACGGCACCTGGTATCTGCACTACACGGTTCATCCGACGCCGCTGACCAAGGCGCGGATGCGCGTGTCCCTCGGCACCAAGTCGCTCGAGGTCGCGCGCCGACTGCGCGACGAGTTCCTCGCCCGCTCGGCGGGCTGAGCAACGGGTTTTCCGGCCCGCTCCGCCCACCGCAGGAGCTGGCGCGCCGCGTTTGGCGCGCCAGCCGGGTCGGGTGCACTCAGGTCGCGTAGCCTTCCTCGCCGTGGTCGGCGAGGTCGAGGCCCTGCGTCTCGTGCTCGTGGTGCGGGCGCAGACCGAGGACAGCTTTGACGGCGTAGGCGATGAGCGCGGTGCCGACGACGGAGAGGGCGACGGTGATGCCGACGGCCTTCAACTGCTCGAGCCAGAGGGTGTGGCCGACGACGGCCTTGAGATTCGTGCCGAGGTTGGCGTTGACTTCCGGCGTGGCGAAGAACCCCGTGAGCACGGCGCCCAGCGTGCCGCCGACGGCATGCACGCCGAAGGTGTCGAGGGCGTCGTCATACTTCAGCCACACCTTCACGTAGGTGCAGAACACGAACGGCACGATGGCGGCGAGCACCCCGATGAGGACGGCGCCGGTGGAATTCACGAAGCCCGTCGCGGGGGTGATGACGACGAGGCCCGCGACGATGCCGGTGCAGAGACCGAGCACGGTCGCCTTGCCCTTGATGAGGAGTTCGAGGAGCCCCCAGACGAAGCCCGCGACGGCGGCGGCGAGCGTGGTGGTGGTGAAGGCGTTGGCGGCGATTCCGTCGGCGGCGAGCGCGCTGCCCGCGTTGAACCCATACCAGCCGACCCAGAGCATCCCGGTGCCGACCATGCAGAGCACGAGATTGTGCGGCGCGATTTTCCCCTGCCCGAGCCCGAGCCGCGGCCCGAGGATGAGGCAGAGCACGAGCGCCGACCAGCCCGAGGACATGTGCACGACGGTGCCGCCCGCGAAGTCGATGGCCTTGATGCCGGCGGCGGCGTTCCACACGCCGTTCATGAAGCCGTTCACGCCCCAGACCATGTGGGCGAGCGGGAAATAGACCACGAGCATCCACAGGCCGACGATGCTGAGCACGGCGAGAAATTTAATGCGCTCCGCGATGGCGCCGAGGATGAGCGCCGGCGTGATGATCGCGAACATCAGTTGATACATGGCGAAAACATTCTGCGAAACCCAGTAGGCGTAGTCGGTGTTCGGCGCCGAGGTCACGCCTCGCAGAAAGAAAAACTCCGAGCCGCCGAGCAGGCCGCTGCCGAAGCTTTTTCCGAAGGTGAGGCTGTAGCCGACGGCCCACCAGAGCACCGTGACGAGGCCGGCGATGCCGAGACACTGCGCGAGCACGGAGAGCACGTTTTTTTTGCGCACGAGTCCGCCGTAGAACAGCGCCAGACCCGGCAGCGTCATGAAGAGCACGAGCGCGGAGCAGACCATCAGCCAGCCGTTGTGCCCCGGGCCGGCGACGCCGGTGATCGCGCTGCCGGCCGGGTCGGTGTTGTTGATGTAGGCTTCGAGCCCGGCGATGCGTTTCTCCAGATCTGCCGTCGTCGGCTCGGCGAGGACGCGCACGGGGGCAGCAAACGCGATGAGGACAGCGAGGCCGGCGAGCGGCAGGCGAAGAAGAGATCCAAGTGGAGGCATGGTGGGTTTGGGTTGAGGAGAGGAGGGCGCGGCGCAGCCGCACGGATGGAAAAGCTTGTCCGGTGCCAACCCGCCGCCGACTTCGGCGGCACTGTGTCATAGGTTGGCGCGCGCTTGCTGGCTTTGATTTTTCCGCGCCTGGAAGGGCTCGGGGAGCGCCCGCGGGACGCCGAGGATCTTCGGAGGTGCCGGCGAGACGCCGGCACCAGCACGCGGGACGCGTGCGCTCCCCGGACCACCGGAAAAACGCCCGTGCCTTACGGCCCTTGGAGGGACCACCTCCGTGTGGTCCGCCTGGGTTCCGTGTGGACCGCTTGGGTTCCGCGGGGACCGCTTGCCCGTTGGACGACACGGAGATTGTCCCTCCGTTTCGAGTGCGCCCGCGAAACGCTCCGCCTCCGTGCGGCCCGTCTTTGCTATGACTCAAGGTCGCGCGATTTTCCTCTCTGCTTCGCGACACGGCGCGTTAAGGTCGCGCCATGCCCGCCCCCGCGCGACCGAAAGTGAACTCGCCCGCCTCCAGTCCGCTGGCGGCCGAGGTGCATGCGCTCGGCGCGATGCTGGGCCGGAAGATCGCGGAGGTGGAGGGGCGCGGCGCCTACACGACCGTGGAAAAACTGCGCCAGCTCGCCAAGGCGCGGCGCGCGGGCGACACCCGGGCCGGGCCGCGACTGGCCGCGACGGTCGCGCGGCTCGACGCCGCGGAGGCGTTCACGCAGGGCATGGCGTTCACCCTCTACTTCGAGCTCGTCAATCTCGCCGAGGAAAACCACCGCGTGGCGCGGCTCCGCGCCCACCGGCGTGAGTGGCGGCAAGGCGGACCGCCGCCGCGCGAGTCCATCGCCGCCGCCGTCGCGGAGCTGCACCGCCGCGGCGTCGGCGCGCGCGCCATGCAGCGCCTGGTGGATTCGCTCGCGATCGAACTGGTGCTGACGGCCCATCCCACCGAGTCGAAACGCCGCACGGTGCTGGCGAAACTCCGGCGGCTCGCGGCGCTCTTGCGCGACGGCGACGGCGGCCCGGCGGCCGGCGGCTGGCACGATCCGGCGGAGATCGAACGGGAAATCACCGCGCTGTGGCTGACGGACCGCAGCCGGTCCGCGCGGCCCGAAGTGACGGACGAGGCGAAGACCGGGCTCTGGTATTTCGACACGACGCTTTTCGCCGTGCTGCCGGAGTTGCAGGCCGACTTTGCGCGCGCACTGGCGCAGCACTACCCGGCCGTGCGGCTGCCGCGGCGCTGGCTGTCCTTTGGTTCGTGGATCGGCGGCGACCGCGACGGCAATCCGCACGTCACCGCCGACGTCACAGCCGAAGTTCTCCGGCTGCACCGGCGGCTGGCGCTGGAGAAAATGCGCGCGACGGCGCATGAGCTTTCACGCAATCTGACTCTGTCCGACCAACGCGATCCCGCGGCCGCGGCGCTCCTGCGCCAACTCTCGCCCGAGGAGATCACCACGCCGCAAGGACGCGCCCTCGCGGCGCGCTATCCGCACGAGCCGTTTCGGCTGCGGCTGGCGGCCCTGCGCGAGCGGCTCGCGGCGGCGGCGGACGAGTTGCGTCCGGGCGCGCCGGCCGCCGGAGGCGTGATGCTCGGCGAACCCGAGGTTGGAGAAATTTTTAGCGCGATCGACGCCGGTCTCCGCGGCGGGCGCGGCGCGTCGCTCGCGGACGGGGCGCTCAGCGCGGCGCGGGACCAGCTTGCGGTGTTCGGGCTGCACACGGCGCGGCTCGATCTGCGCCAGCACTCGGAATGGCACGCGCCGGCGGTGGCGGCGCTGTTGCAGCGGCCGGATTATCCCGGGCTCGCGGAGGACGCGAAACGCGAACTGCTGACGGCGGCGCTCGCCGCCGCGAGCGTGCGGCCGCCGGAGACCGACGCCGCGTGGCCCGAATCCGTGCGGCAGGTGCTCGGTCCGTTGGGCGTGGCGGCCCGCGCCACGGCCGACGGCGGCGCGGCGGCGCTGGGCGCTTACGTGATCAGCATGACGGCCGAGGTCTCGGATGTGTTGGAGGTGGCGCTGCTCCAGGCGTGGACGGGCGCGGCGCTGCCCATCGCGCCGCTGTTCGAGACCCGCGACGACCTCGCGCGCGCGCCGCGCATCCTCGCCGAACTCTTCGCGGCGCCGGCCTTCGCGGCGCAATTGGCGCAGCACGGCCGGCGGCAGCACGTCATGCTCGGCTACTCGGATTCGAACAAGGACTGCGGTTACCTGACGGCGAACTGGGCGCTCTACACGGCGCAGGAGGCAATCGCCCGGGTGGCCCGCGCGCACCGCGTGCGGCTGACGCTTTTCCACGGCCGGGGCGGCAGCATCGCGCGCGGCGGCGGGCCGGCCGCGAAGGCGATCCTCGCCCAGCCGGTCGGACTGCGCGACGGCGGCATCCGCGTGACGGAGCAAGGCGAGGTGCTCTCGACGCGTTACCACGACGCCGATCTGGCGCACCGCATCCTCGAGCAGATGACCTACGGCGTGCTGCTCGGGGCGCACGCGGCCCAGCGCGTTCCGAAAATCCGCCGCGCGTGGCGGACGGCGCTGGACCGCATGAGCGCGGCGGCGCACACGGCCTACCACGCGCTCGTGCAGGACGATCCGGGGTTTCTGGATTTCTGGCGGGAGGCGACGCCCATCGACGAGATTTCCGAACTGAAGCTGGGCTCGCGCCCGGCGTTCCGGCGCGCGGCGCAGAGCGTGGCCGACTTGCGCGCCATCCCGTGGGTGTTCTCGTGGATGCAGAGCCGGTTCAACTTTCCCGGCTGGTTCGGACTCGGCACCGGACTGGAGTCGCTCCTCGCGGACGGCCCGAGGGGGCTCGCCGTGCTGCGGGCGATGCACCGGGAGTGGCCGTTTTTCCAGACGCTGATCGACAACGCCCAGTTGACGCTGCGGAAAGCCGATCTCGGCATCGCGACGCTCTACGCGGGCTTGGTGCGCGACGAGGCGTTGCGGGCGCGCATCCTCGGGATTCTCGCCGCGGAGTTCGCGCGCACGGAGCGGGCGATCCTCCGCGTGACGGGGCAGCGCGAGTTGCTGGCGGGCGAGCCGGTGCTGCGGCGCTCGGTCGCGCTGCGCAACCCCTACATCGATCCGCTGAACTATCTGCAGATCGAGATGCTCCGGCGCCGGCGGGCGGGCGGCTTGAGCGCGAGCGAGGAGGCCGCGACCCGGCGCGTGGTGGAGATCACGATCAACGGCATCAGCGGCGGACTGAAGAACACGGGGTGAGGGGCGGAGGGCGGCGGACGACATTCTGCTGGCCAGCAGAATCCCTCCGACTTGGTTTGGAAAGGGAGGGACCGGCTCCGTCCGGTCCGGTTCGGATTCGGCCGGAGACGATCGCGGACGGACGACACTGAGGTCGTCCCTCCAAATGGAGGAAGCGGCAACCTTCCGACTTGTCGGCCGACCGGCGGACGGCAAGGTCGCGGGTATGGAAGAACCGCTGCCCGGACTTCGGCGCCCCGTCCATTTGCCGGCGCAAGATCGCGCTGGCGGTGCGATCATCCACTTCGTAACCGTTTGCACGAAGGATCGGTGTCCGGTGCTGGCGTCGCCGGAAACGCACGCTGTTTTGGTGGAGGCGTGGCGTGCTGCAACTTGGTTCGCTGTGGGACGCTATGTGGTGATGCCGGATCACGTGCATTTTTTCTGCGCCCCGGCGGTGAATCCGCCCGAGTCGCTGGCGCGGTGGATGGCATTCTGGAAATCGCACGCGGCGACCCATTGGCCGCGTGAAACGGCGGATGGCAAACTGTGGCAGCGTGTTTTTTGGGACACGCGGTTGCGAAAGAGCGAGAGCTATGCGGCGAAGTGGGAGTATGTGCGGGCGAATCCGGTGCGGGTGCGGCTGGTCGCAAGGTCGTAGACATGGCCCTACCAGGGAGAGCTGAATACGTTGTATTGGCACGAGTGAGAGCAAGCGGACGACAGGGAGCACAGACGGACGACACGGAGGTCGTCCCTACAACCTTGGGTTGGGAAGGGAGGGACCGGCTCCGTCCGGTCCAGCGCGCGAGCGCGACCGCGAACGACACGGAGGACAATCCGGACGACACGGAGGTCGTCCCTCCACCTTGAGCGTGGTCGGCGGGACGGAAAAACGAAAAGCCGGCCGCACCCCCCGGTGCGGCCGGCTCCCCATTGCTATGTTCTGTTGTTTCTCCAACCGGACTTGCAGCCCGGTTGAAAATTGTTGGGCGGCGGCGCTAGAACGTCAGCACGGCGTCCACGCCGAACGTGACCTGCGATTTCCGCGTCGAGTCGTCGAACGGCGCTGTCCGGCTGGAACTGTCGAAGCGCAACTCGGGGCGGATGACCAAACCGGCGAAGGGCTTGGCCACGGGCACCTGCACTTGCACGCCGAGCGTGAGCGCGCGGTAAGTGGTGCTGCCGCCACCGACGGTGCGCGGGTCGGTGAGCGGCACGCCGCGGAGTCCGTTCAACACGTCGTCGTTGTTGCCGAACTGCGCGACGTAGAAGGCATCCCGGTCGCTCCAGATTTCGCCGCGCACTCCGAGGGTGACGGTGCCGCTGAGTTTGCGCGTGTAGTAAACGACGCCGCCCGTGCCCTTGGTGTTCGAGGCGTCGTCCTGGATGCGGTTGAGGTCCACGACGAGCGATTCCCGGTCGGAAAGCGCGTAGGTGAACGTCAGGTCGTTCAGGTAACGGTAGTCGCGGTTGTTGTTGGGGGTCTCGGGGCCGAAGTGCGTGCTGAGCACGCCGGAGAGTTTGCCGTCGAGGAGCCCGGTGAAGCCGAGGCCGCCGTGAAACGCGGCGACGGAGTTGTTGTCGTCGAGGGTGGTGTTCACGCCGCGCGTGAGGCCCGCCATCAGATCGAACTGTTTGCTCGCGTGCAGCGTCGCGAGGACGCCGGAGTGGTTGAAGGGGATGCCGAAGTTGAAGAGATAGGAGTGGGAATAGAAAACCGTCGTGCGCGGGTCGATGGTCTCGGCGCCCTCGAGCGTGACGAATTTGCCGATCTTGACGTCGAGGCCGCCGGCGGTGAACGCGGCGAAGTGCAGATTCAGATACGCCTCGGGAATGTCGGGCTGGAGCAGGCGGCGGCCGGTGTTGTCGAGCAGGCCGAGCGAGTGGATGAAGCGCGCGTCGCTGCCGAGCATCCCCTGGAGTTTGAAGCCCCAGTCGAACTCGCCCGGCTGCGGCGCGAGCGTCCGTTCCACGGTGATGACGGCCTGGTTGAGCAGCGGCTCGTTGGCGCGGTCGTCGAAGAGGCGGCCGAAATTCTGGCGGTCGGCGGGGCTCGCGGGGTTGAGGGTGACGCCGGCCTCGATCCAGCCGGAGATTTTCGTGCGGGCCGTTTCCGCCGGCGGCGTCGAAGCGCCGGACTGCGCGAGCGAGCGAGGAGCAAGCGTCAGGGCAAAGGCTGACGCGAAGAGGAGCGATTTGAGCATCATGGTGGGTCGGGTGTGGTTGGTGGATTGGCGGTGAGGCGATCACCGCCCGGTGCGCCCGGTTGAGCAGGCGACAGACCAACCGCCGGGCTATGACAGGATCGGCGCGAGATTGGCGGCGAGAGACGGCGCCACCGCCACGGGCTCGAAGTGCAGCCGCGGGGTCGGCGCGTCCGGCGTCGGCGGCTTCGGGGCGACTTTCCAAAACCTCGCGACGGTCGCGCGCCAGTCGGCGAGCAGGCGGTGCGCGTGCGGGCTGCCGGTCGCCTCGGCGTGAGCGGCGACCAGTCGGCGCAACGACTCGGTCTCGCCGGCGTCGGCGAGGCGCGCGACGGTGATCATCGCCGCGTTGATGCGGGTCGGCACGACGTCGCGTTCGTCGTAGAGAAACGCGAGCCCGCCGGACATCCCGGCGCCGAAGTTCAGGCCGACGCGGCCGAGCACGACGACGGTGCCGCGCGTCATGTATTCGCAGCCGTGGTCGCCCACGCCCTCGACGACGGCGGTGGCGCCGGAGTTGCGCACGGCGAAGCGTTCGCCGGCCCAGCCGGCGGCGAAGAGGAGTCCGCCCGTTGCGCCGTAGAGGCAGGTGTTGCCGAGGAGCGAGTTCGTCTCCCACGCGAAGGTTTCGTCGCTGCGCGGGCGGATGACAATTTCGCCGCCGCTCATGCCCTTGCCGACATAGTCGTTGGCCTCGCCGGTGAGCGTCATGCGCACGCCGCCGACGAGGAAAGTGCCGAAGCTCTGGCCGGCGGTGCCGGCGAAGCGCAGGTCGATGGTGCGCGGGGCGAGCGGCTGGTGGCTGCCGCGCAGGTAGGCGATCTGCCCGGAGAGGTGCGTGCCGAGACAGCGGTTGGTGTTCTTCACCTTGTAGCTGGCGGTGAAGCGGCCGGCGCGGCCGGCGATGACGTGCCGCGCCTCCTGCACGATGAGTTCGTCGAGCGAGCCCTCGCCGCCGAAACGCTCGTTGCGCTCGCGGGTGTGGAAGCGGTCGAGCTGGCCGGTGGGATCGACGTTGTGGAGCACGCCGGAGAGATTGATGAAACGCGTCTTCAGGTTCGCCGGGTCGTCGATCTGCTCGAGCAGCTCGGGGCGGCCGATGATGTCGTTGAGCGTGTGGGCGCCGAGGCGGGCGAGGTAGTGGCGCACTTCCTCCGCGACGGCGTTGAAGTAGGCGATGACGTTCTCGGGTTTGCCGCGGAATTTCGCGCGGAGATCCTCGCGTTGGGTGGCGACGCCGACGGGGCAGGTGTTTTGGTGGCAGACGCGAAACATCGCGCAGCCGGCGGCGATGAGCGCCGCGGTGCCGAAGTTGAACTCCTCGGCGCCGAGGATGGCGGCGATCACGATGTCGCGCCCGGTCTTCATGCCGCCGTCGGTGCGGAGGGTGACGCGGTTGCGAAGGCCGTTCATCATGAGAACCTGGTGCGCCTCGGCGAGGCCGAGCACCCAGTCGGAGCCGGCGTTTTTGATCGAGCCGAGCGGCGACGCGCCCGTGCCGCCCTCGTGGCCGGAGACGAGCACGACGTCGGCGTAGGCTTTGGCCACGCCGGCGGCGATGGTGCCGATGCCGGAGGAGGAGACGAGTTTGACGCAGACCTTGGCGCGCGGGTTGACTTCCTTGAGGTCGAGGATGAGCTGCGCGAGATCCTCGATGGAATAGATGTCGTGGTGCGGCGGCGGCGAGATGAGCGTGACGCCGGGCACGGAGAAACGCAGGCGCGCGATGAGCGGGGAGACTTTGTGGCCGGGGAGCTGGCCGCCCTCGCCGGGCTTGGCGCCCTGCGCCATCTTGATCTCGATCTCGCGGGCGTTGGCGAGGTATTCGGCGGTGACGCCGAAGCGGCCCGAGGCGATCTGCTTGATGGAGGAGTTGGCGCTGTCGCCGTTTTCGCGCAGGCCGAAACGCGCGGGGTCCTCGCCGCCTTCGCCGGAGTTGGATTTGCCGCCGATGCGGTTCATGGCGACGGCGAGAGTCTCGTGCGCCTCGGGCGAGAGCGCGCCGAGGGACATGCCCGCGGTGGTGAAGCGGCGGCGAATGTCCTCGATGGGTTCGACTTCATCGAGGGGCAGGCTCTGTGCGGGGAAGCGGATTTTCAGGAGGTCCTTCAGCGTGACGGGCTGGTGTTCGTCGGCGGTCGAGGCGTAGGTGCGGTATTCGTCGGCGCCGCCGGCCTTGATGAATTTGTGGAGGCCGGCGACGACCTTGGGGTTCCAGCCGTGGAATTCGCCGTCGCCTTTTTTGTTCACGCGGTAGTAGCCCTCGTTGGGGAGCGCGGTGGCGGCCAGCGCGGTGGCGGCGGCCTCGGCCTCGGAGGCGGCCTCGCCCGGCCGCGGAAACGCGCGCACGTGGCGGCGCAGCGACTCGTCGGCGATCTGGCGGTAGCCGATGCCGCCGAGGGGCGAGGGCGTGCCGGCGAAACATTCCTCGACGACTTTGTTGCCGAGGCCGATGGCCTCGAAGACCTGCGCGCCGCGGTAGCTGGCGAGTGTGCTGATGCCCATCCGGGCCATGACCTTCAACAGGCCGGCCTCGACGGAGCGTTGATAGTTTTTCTCCGCCTGCGCGGGGGTCGTGCCGGGGGAGAGTCTGGCCTGCGCGGCGAGTTCGCGGACTGAGGCGAGTGCGAGGTAGGGATTGATGGCGTTGGCGCCGAAGCCGATGAGGCAGGCGATATGATGCACCTCGCGCGCCTCGGCGGTCTCGACCATCACGTCGCACTTGAGGCGCAGTCCGGCGCGGATGAGCTGGTGTTGCACGGCGCCGATGGCGAGGAGCATCGGGATGGTGGCCTGGTCGGGCGAGAGGCCGCGGTCGGTGAGAATGAGAATTTTCGCGCCGTGGTTCTCGACGGTTTCCTGGGCACGGAGCGCGAGCACGCGCACGGCGGTGCCGAGCGCGTCGGGGCCGGCGGCCACATCGAAGAGCACGGGCAGGCGCACGACGGCGTTGCGGAAGAAAGAGACGGCGGAGAGGGCGCGCACCTCGTGGTCGAGGAGGAGGGGGGAGTCGAGGGTGAGGACGCCGTTGGTGGCGAGGGCGGTTTCAAACAGGCCCACACGCGGGCCGAGCGAGGCGCCGAGGGACATGACGGACTTCTCGCGGATGGAATCGATCGGCGGGTTGGTGACCTGGGCGAAGAGCTGTTTGAAATACGAGTAGAGCAGGCGCGGCCGGCGCGAGAGAATGGCGAGCGGCGTATCGTCGCCCATCGAGCCGGTGGGCTCGAGGCCCTCGGCCAGCGGCGTGAGGATGAGCTCCTGTTCCTCGGTGTCGTAGCCGTGGGCGAGTTGCTGCTCGAGCAGCGTGGCGTGGTAGGGCGCGGTGGGCTCGATGATTTCCGGCTCGGGGCGGGTCGCGGCGAACTGCTGGAGGTTGACGAGGTGGCGGTCGCACCAGCCGCGATAGACGGGGTCCTCGGCGATCTCGCGCTTGATGTCTTCGTCCATCAGCACGCGGCCGCCCACGAGGTCCACGGCGATCATGCGGCCGGGGCCGAGGCGGCCGGAGAGCGTGACGGGCGCGGTCAACTCGGGCACGAGGCCGGCCTCGGAGGCGAGGAGGACATGGCCGTCTTCGTAGATTTTAAACCGCGCGGGGCGGAGGCCGTTGCGGTCGAGGGTGGCGCCGACGATGCGGCCGTCGCTGAACACCAGGGCGGCGGGGCCATCCCACGGTTCGAGGAGGAGCGAGTGATATTGGAAGAAGGCCCGGGCCTCGGCGCTCAGGCGCGGATTGGTTTCCCAGGCGAGCGGAGCCATCATCATCATGCTGTGCAGGGCCGAGCGCCCGCCGAGGGTGAGGACTTGGAGAACGTTGTCGAAGCTCGCGGAGTCGGACATGCCCGGCTGCACGATGGGGTGGAGGTCGCTGAAGTCCGCGCCCCACACGCCGCCGGCCATGGAGCGTTCGCGGGCGTGCATCCGCACGCGGTTGCCGCGGATGGTGTTGATCTCGCCGTTGTGCGCGAGGAGCCGGAACGGCTGGGCGAGATGCCAGGTCGGAAAGGTGTTGGTCGAGTAGCGTTGGTGGAAAATGGCGAAGGCGGTGCGATAACTCGGGTCGCGCAGATCGGGGAAGAAGCGGCGCACCTCGGGCGCGTTGAGCAGGCCCTTGTAGACGATGGTGCGCGCCGAGAAGCTGCAGACGTAGAAGCCGTCGAGGCGGGCCTCGGCGGCGCGGCGCTCGGCGATTTTCTGCGCGAGGAAAAGCTGGCGCTCAAACTCGTCGTCGCTGGCGTCGTCGAGCCGGGCGACGATGGCCTGCATGATGGTCGGCCGCGTGTCGGCGGCTTTGCGGCCGAGGATGGAAAAGTCCACCGGCACCTCGCGCCAGGCGACGAAGCCCAGGCCCTCCTCCTTCACGGCCTCGATGACGATCTTGCGAATCTGCGCCTGCGCGAGGTCGCTGTCGCGCGGCAGGAAGAGCATGCCGACGCCGAGGTCGCGGTCGCGCGGGACGGCGCTGATCTTTGCGGCCTCGAGGTGCGCGCGGAGCAGTTCGTAGGGCAACTGGGTCATCACGCCGGCGCCGTCGCCGGTGCTGGAGTCGGCGTCGATGGCGCCGCGATGCGCGAGATTCTTCAGGCCGGTGAGGGCGTGCTTGAGCACCTCGTGGGTGCGCTGGCCGTCGGGGCGCGCGATGAAGCCGGTGCCGCAGGCGTCGTGTTCAAACTCGGGGAGGTAGAGCGGGGACGGGGACAGACTTGGGTGCATGGGGGGACTGTCTGTCGAGCACCTCCCGTGCCCCGGGGCGACGGGGCTCTGTCATAAGTCGGCCGCGCGGGGCCGGGCGGAGCCTCCGGCCGAGCCGCGGGCACGAACGGAGGTCGGCCGCAACTCACCGGGGACGGTTCGTCCGACTGGCGCAGCTTGAGTCGGCTCGGCCGGCGGACGCCCGAGCGTTTTTGCTTACCCTTGGGCGGAAAACCCATTGAGTGTGGCCGATATGCCGACCTCTCCGCTCAAACTCACCGCACTGCTCTTCACGCCGGGCTCCCGGCCGGAAAGATTCGAGAAGGCCCTGGCGAGCGGCGCCGACGGCATCATCGTCGACCTCGAGGACGCCGTGCCGGTGATGGACAAGGACCGGGTGCGCACCGAGGTCGTCGGATATTTCAAGACGAACGTTCGCGTCGGCATGGCGCCGTTCGTGACTGCGATCCGCATCAACAGCCTCCGCAGCGACGCCGGCCGCGAGGACCTGATGGCGATCAAGAAAGCCGGCATCGTGCCCGACGTCGTGATGCTGCCCAAAGTCGAGTCGGCCGACGAAGTGAAGTTCGCGGTCACGCATCTCGACCGCGGCGTGCGCCTGATCTGCCTGATCGAGACCGTGCAGGGCGTGCGCCGCTGCGCGTCCATCGCCGAGGCGTCGCCGTCGGTCGTGGCGCTCGCCTTCGGCGGCTACGATCTGTCCGCCGAGACAGGCGGCGAACCGACGTGGGATGCGCTGCTCTGGCCGCGCACGCAGATGGTCCACGCCTGCACCGCGAGCGGCGCGGTGGCGCTCGACCAGCCTTACATCAACTTGGACAACGCCGCCGGCCTCGACGAGGAGTGCGCCCGTGTGCGCGCCCTCGGTTTCGTCGGCAAGCTCGCCATCCACCCGAAACAGGTCGCGCCGATCAAAGCCGGTTTCCTGCCGACCGCCGCGCAGCTCGAGCAGGCTGCGCGCATCGTCCGCGCCTACGACGCGGCGAAGGGCAACGTCGCCAACATCGACGGCCAGATGATCGACGTCCCGATGTATCGCTCCGCGCAACGCATCATGCAGCGCGCGGGGCAGCCACCGCAGCCATGAGATCTTCGGCCATTGTCGATTGTAGGGCGGGGTCTGGCGAAGCCTTGGGCTGTGGGAGCGTGCTTGCACGCGACTGTCGCGATCAAGGTCGCTCCCGCGAGGCTCAGGCAAATACCGAGTGCCGGGGTTTGGAAATTCCGCCCTCCGCCAAGCCGTCCGTGCCCACCCGTGCAATCCGTGGTCAATTCCTCTCCCATGTCTGAATTTCTCGCCTACGTCCCGACCGGAGAGAAGCGCTACCGCGAGCGCTTTGGACTCGATTTCGAGCAGTTTGCGGTCGGGCAGAAATTCCAGCACCGCCCGGGTCTCACGCTTTCGCAGCAGGACAGCCGCGACGAGTGCCTCGACACCATCAACCAGCAGATGCTGCACTTCGACGAGCAGTTCGCGCTGCACACCGAGTGGAAGAAGTGCCTGATGGATTCCACGCTCACGACGAAGGTCGTCCTGGGCATGACGTGGAAAACTTTTGCCAAACGCACGCGGCTGCTCGGCTTCGACGAGATCTCGCTCCCGAAACCGCTGTTCGGCGGTGACACGCTCTACGCCGAATCGGAGATCATCGAGAAAGCCGACTGGCCCGACGACGCGAAGGTCGGGCGGCTCAAGGTCTGCACGCTCGGCCTCAACCAGCGCGGCGAAACGGTGGCCAAGCTCGTCCACGACGTCCTCATCGCGCGCCAGAGCCACGACCATTTCACCCGGATCGATTACTGAACATGAGCGCACATTCAACAGGTAGGGCGAACCCTCCGGGTGAGCCGACGAACTTACCGCCGGGCCGCGGCTCACCCGGAGGGTTCGCCCTACCAACTCATTCAATGAACAAGCACGCATCGCACCTCGAGGTTTCCCCGGGCGTCTTTCGCGAGCGGATGGGGCTGTTCTTCGAGGACATCGAGGTCGGCGAGACCTACGAACACCGGCCGGGCAAAACGTTCACTGCCGAAGAAAGCGTGGCGAGCACGCTGCGCTCCCTCGACCAGTCGCCCGAGCTGACGGAGGCGAATTTCCACGCCCGGGCCATCGGCGGCGCGCACACGATCAACCCGCTGCACGTCCTCGCGGTGCTGACCGGCATGATGACGAAGACGATTTCCAAGATCGTCGCCAATCTCGCGTGGAAAAACGTGAAGTTCCACGCGCCCGTGCGCGACGGCGACACCGTCTACGCGGAGTCAACCATCCTCGAGAAGCGCGAGTCGAAGTCGCGGCCGGGGCAGGGCGTCATCCGCGTCGCCACCACGGCCAAGACGCACGACGGCCGGCTCGTCTGCACCTTCGAGCGCCTGATCCTCGTCTACGGACGCGGGCAGGGCCCTTACGACGCGGCCGGGTATTGAAATGCGCGCCGCGTCCGGTCTTCGTAGCGGCGGGCGTCCCTGCCTGCCGGTTTGGGCGCGTGCGGATACGCTTGAAGCAGAAGCACAGGCACGGAGGCCTGTGCCTACGCGGCAGGCGCGAATTCGTTTTTCAACCGGCGAAAATCTGGTTGGCTGGCGGCACCCAATTTCCAAAACACTTTTCCCATGAGCCAACTAATCGAGTGCGTTCCGAATTTCAGCGAGGGCCGCGATCCGGCGGTCATCCGCCTGATCACCGACGAGATTTCGGCCGTCGAGGGCGTGAAGCTGCTCAACGTCGATCCGGGCAAGGCGACCAACCGCACCGTCGTCACGTTCGTCGGCGCGCCGGCGGCCGTGTGCGAGGCCGCGTTCCGCGCGATCAGGAAAGCCGGCGAAGTCATCGACATGTCCCGCCACGCCGGCGAGCACCCGCGCATGGGCGCGACGGATGTTTGCCCGCTGATTCCCATCGCCGGCATTTCGATGGAGGAGACCGCCGAGCACGCGCGGCGGCTGGCCGAGCGCGTCGGCCGCGAACTCGCGTTGCCCGTTTACCTCTACGAATACGCCCAGCCGAATCCGGCGCGCAAAAATCTCTCCGTCATCCGCGCGGGCGAATACGAGGGCTTCGCCAAGAAGATCAAGCAGCCCGAGTGGAAACCCGACTTCGGTCCCGCGGTGTTCGACGCCAAGCGCGGCGCGACGGTCGTCGGCGCTCGCGAATTTCTCGTCGCCTACAACGTCAACCTGAACACGACCTCCACCCGCCGCGCCAACGCCGTGGCGTTCGACGTGCGCGAGGCCGGCCGCCCGCAGAAAGACGCGGCGGGCAAGCCCGTGAAGGATGCTGCCGGCAATCCGGTCAACATCCCCGGCACGCTGAAATGCGTGAAGGCCATCGGCTGGTTCATCGAGGAATACGGCGTCGCCCAAGTGTCCATCAATCTTACCAACCTCGCCGTGACGCCGGTGCACGTCGCGTTCGACGAAGTTTGCCGTGCCGCCCATGAGCGCGGGCTCCGCGTGACGGGCTCCGAGTTGGTCGGCCTCGTGCCGTTGCAGTCGTTGCTCGACGCCGGCCACTATTTCCTGCGCAAGCAGCAGCGCTCCGTTGGCGTCTCCGAGAAGGAACTCATCAAGATCGCCGTCCGCTCGCTCGGGCTCAACGACCTCGCGCCGTTCAAGCCGGAGGAGCGCGTGATCGAATACCTGCTCCGCGACCACTCGCAGGGCAAACTCGTGCGCCTGGACCTGCGCGCGTTCGCCGACGAGACCGCCAGCGAGAGTCCCGCGCCCGGCGGCGGCTCGATCTCCGCCTACGTCGGCGCGCTCGGGGCGTCGCTCGGCACGATGGTCGCCAATCTCTCCTCGCACAAAGCCGGCTGGGACGCGCGCTGGGAGGAATTTTCGAACTGGGCCGAGCAGGGCCAGAAGATCAAGGACGAGCTCCTCGCGCTCGTGGACGCCGACACCGCGGCGTTCAACGAAATCATGACCGCGCTCGGTCTGCCGAAGGGTAGCGACGCCGAGAAGGCCGCGCGCACCGCCGCCATCCAGGCCGCGACAAAGAAGGCCACCGAGGTGCCGTTCCGCGTCATGCAACTCTGTGCCGACGCGCTGCCGCTCTGCCTCGCGATGGCGGAGAAGGGCAATCCCAACTCCGTGTCCGATGC
>JACQFT010000226.1 GCA_016199925.1 Opitutia bacterium
GATTTGCCGCAACCGTTGGGGCCGACGATGGCCGTGACTCCGGGTTGGAAGGACAAGGTCGTGTTGTCCGCGAAGCTTTTGAATCCGTTTAGTTTTAGCGCCTTTAGATACATGAACTGGAGCGAAAACTAGAGGGAGCGCCCCGAGGCTCCGCAATGGAAAAAGCGCCCCGCGGGTTGAAGCCAGCATGATAGTGCGGGACGGGTTGACTTAACCGCGGCTACTGGTTGGGGCGGCTGCTTGCGTCGCCCGGCGGGCCGGCTATCTAACCCGGATGACCCGCCCCGGCCTCTCGCCCGACCAGACCGCGCAAGTGAAGCGGTTCATGCCGTGGCTGGTCGCCGTCGCGCTGTTCATGGAGAATCTCGACGCGACCATCGTGAACACCGCGGTGCCCACGATGTCGGTCAGCCTCGGGGTCGAGCCGCTCAGCCTCAAGGCCGTGCTGACGAGCTACACGCTGTGCCTCGCGGTGTTCATCCCGATCAGCGGCTGGATGGCCGACCGGTTCGGCACGCGGTGGGTCTTCACGCGGGCGGTGTTCCTCTTCACGCTCGGATCGCTGTTCTGCGGCCTGGCGGCGAACATCCCGACGCTCGTCGCCGCGCGCGTCGTGCAAGGCATCGGCGGCGCGATGATGACGCCCGTCGGCCGCCTCGCGCTCGTGCGGACCTTCCCGAAGTCCGAGATGCTCGCGGCGATGAACTTCGTCGTCATCCCCGCGCTCCTCGGGCCGCTGCTCGGGCCGTTCGTCGGCGGGCTCATCGTCCACTGGCTGCCGTGGCGGATGATCTTCTTCGTCAACCTGCCCATCGGCGCGCTCGGCCTCTGGCTCATCAAGCGTCATATGCCCGACTACAAAGCCGACGAGGTGCCGCCGCTCGACCTCCGCGGCTTTTTCCTCTTCGGCGGCGCCGTCGGGATGTTGTCCTACCTGCTCGAGGTTTTCGGCGAACACCGGCTGCCCGCCGCGCAGATTCTCGCGCTGGCCGGCGCCGCCGCCGCGCTACTGCTCGCCTACGCGTGGCACGAGCGGCGCTCGGCCAAGCCCGTCATCAAGCTCCGCCTTTTCCGCACGCGCACCTTCAACGTCGCGGTGCTCGGCGGCATCGTCACGCGGCTCGGCGTCGGCGGCGTGCCGTTTCTCCTTCCGCTGCTCTACCAAGTCGGCATGGGTTTCCCCGCGTGGCAGGCGGGCCTCTTCACGATGCCGCAGGCCGTCGCCGCCATCACGATGAAAGTCATGAGCACGTCGCTCCTCGAACGTTTCGGGCACCGGCAAATCCTCATCGTCAACACCGTGTGCTTCGGCCTCACGCTGATGGTGTTCTCCCTCGTCGGTCCCGGCACGCCGTTGTGGTTTATCCTGCCGCTGAGCTTCGTGCAGGGGCTTTTCTCCGCGCTCCAGTTCACGAGCATGAACACGCTCGTCTATGCCGACATCCCGGATCAAGACGCGAGCATGGCCAACAGCATCGCGCTGACTGCGCAGATGATGTCGTGGTCCTTCGGGGTCGCCCTCGCGTCGCTGCTCGCCGCGTTCTATCTCGGCGCTGTGCCGCAGTCCGACCGCGTCCACTTCGTGTCGGCCCTGCACTACTCGCTGCTCACGCTCGGCGTGCTGACGATTGTCTCGTCCCTCTCGTTCTGGCGCCTGCGGGCCAACGACGGCAACAACGTCAGCAACCGCCCCACCACCCCCGACGGCGAAAGCTGCGAGGCCGCGTAGAAGAAATTCGGGCCGGGTCCCTTTCGGGCCCGCAAACGCCGCCCGGCCTCGCGGAAGCCCGGCCCTCCGTCCCTCCCCGCCACGCGCCCCGGAGCAGTGTCATATAATAAGTGACACTTCCCTCCGGGCCCCGTCGCGAGTGTCACTTATTGTATGACACTTTCCGTGACGGATTTTTCGGCGGGGCGGGGCCGGGCTTCCGCGGGGCGGGGCGGCTCAATCCGCGGCCAGCCGCTTGCCGAGGCTGATCGCGCCTTCGACGGCGAAGCCGAGGCGCTCGTAGAACGCGATCGCCGCGCGATTGTTGGGCCGCACCTGCAGATTGATCTTCGGGCAACCCGCCGCGCGCAGCTCGCGTTCGGCCGCAGCCATCAACGCACGGCCGACGCCGCCGCGCCGCCGGGCCGGATCGACCGCGAGATAGTTGATCCAACCGCGGTGCCCTTCGTAGCCGGCCATCACGGCGCCGACGATGTGACCGTCCTCCTCCGCGACGAGAAACCACTCGGGATTCACCCGCAGCTTCCGCGCGATGTCCCGGTGCGGATCGTTCTGCGGTCGCAGCAGACCGCTCGCCCGCCACAGCGCGATGACGGCGTTCTCGTCGGCGGATGTGTAGGAGCGAATGGGCATGACGGACGGACAAACAGTCACCTTACTTAGCCACGGATTGCACGGATGAATCCGGATCGGCTCCAGAACGGCAGGGCGATTCCTTCAGCGGCGCCGGACGACATTCTGCTGGCCGGCAGAATTCCTCCCGACTCCACCTGAAAGAATCAGCCCTCCTGCCAGAACGGCGCTGCGTCATCGCCATCACCCGTCGGAATCCGCGCTTCGCGTGAGCGACGGCAACAAGCAGGCGGGGTCGGAGCTCCGAATTCATCATTTGTGGTCCCACGGGAGCTTGAGTTTCAGTTTCTCGTATTTCCAGATCCGGACGACGGTGAACATTTTCCCGGGGTTGAGAATGCCGCGCGGGTCGAGCGCTTTCTTCACCGCCTGCATCGCACGCACCTGTGCTTCGTTGTGCTGCAACCGGAGAAACGGCGTCTTCGCGAGCCCGATGCCGTGCTCGCCCGAGATCGCGCCGCCGAGCGCGACGACGGTTTCCATCAGCTTCTGCACGGCGGCCTCGGCCGCGCGCGTCTCCGCCGGATTCTCGCGGTGATACATGATGTTCACGTGGAGGTTGCCGTCGGCGATGTGGCCGAAAGTCGGGATCGGCAGTTTCGACTCGCGCTTCAACCGTGCGAGGAAGCGCGCGAATCGCTCGTAGTTTTTCATCGGCACGACGATGTCCTCGTTGAGCTTCGAGTCGCCGAGCTCGAACATCGCGCCCGAGCACTTGCGGCGCACGGCCCACAGTTCCTCGACCTCGGCGCGGCTGCGTGCCTCGCGAAACGCGAGCGCCTGCGCGCGCGCCCAGGCGAGCACCTCGAACTTCAAGTCCTCGATCTCGCTCACCGCGCCGGCGAACTCCAGCAAGATGACCGGCCGGCCGGCCTGGCCGGAGAATACGGTCTTGCCCGTCGCGCGTTCGGCGCAGAGCACGCTCTCGCGGTCGAGAAACTCGCAGATCGCCGGCTGAATCCGCGCGCGGAACAAAACCCGCGCGGCGCGCAACGCCGCGACTTCGTCGGCGAACGCCGTGAGCAGGGTCCAGCGGGCGGCGGGATGCGGGATGAGCTTGAGCACCGCGCCGGTGACGACGCCGAGCATGCCTTCGCTGCCGATCCAGAGGTCGCGCAGGTTGAAACCGGCGGAAAATTTTTTCGTCGCCGTGCCCCACTGCACGAGTTCGCCCGTCGGGAGAAAGCCGCGCAGCGCGATCACGAAGTCGCGGGTCACGCCATATTTGCCGCCGTGCATGCCGCCGGCGTTGCAGGCGATGTTGCCGCCGATGGTGCAGTATTCTTTCGACGACGGATCGGGCGGGTAGAACCAACCCTTCGCCTCGGCCGCGCGCTGGATGTCGGCGGTCGTCGCGCCCGCCTGCACGTGCGCCAGGCCGGCCTCGTCGTCGAGGCGCACGCGGTTGAGCTTTAGCAAGTCAATCACCCAGCCGCCGCGCACGGGTGCGGCGGAGCCCATGAGCGTCGTGCCGCGACCGCGCACCGTGACGGGCACGCGATGGGCGTTCGCCAGTGCCAGCACGACGCCGATCTCGGCCTCGGTCTTCGGCGTGACGACGGCTTCGGGCAGAAAAGAAATCTTGCTGCTGTCGAACGACGCCGCGAAGCAGCCCGCGGGCGAGGTGTCGGCGCGCGCGCCGAGGCGGCGTTTGAGCAGGCGGGTGGCGGCAGCGTGCGGAGTGGCGGGCATGACGGGCGGATGTTTACACGCAGTGACGGTTCGTGCGCAAGCCGGCTTCGCTTGCGGCGGAGGGCGGACGGTCCGCCGTCGCCAAGGAGCCCCGCGGGCCGTTTCGGGCGCAGAGCGGTCGGTTGACGACGTGCCGGTTCGCGATTGCGAGACCGCGCGGCCACCCGCCGTCGCCAAGGCTATGGCGGGCAGGCAGAGGGCCGGCCCTGCATTCAAACGAAACGGCCCGCGAGGACGCAGGCCCTCCAGTCGGGCGCGGCCAGACTGCGCCCCTACTCTGCCGCTTCCTGTGTCAGCTCGATGGCGAGGTTGCGGCAGCCTTTCAGGTCGGTCTTGCCGGTGCCGAGCATCGGGATTTTTTCCACGCGGCGCACGATGCGCGGCACCCAGAGATTGGGCAGGCCGGCGGCGAGGAGTTTCGTGCGCAGTTGGTCGAGCGTGATCTCGCGGCTCGTGAGGAGCACGAGCGCTTCGCCCTTGGTCGGATCGGGCACGCCGACGACCACGGCGGTCGGGCCGTCGCTCTGGTCCCAGCCGAAGATCTCGACGATGCGCTGTTCGACCGTGCCGTGCGGCACCATCTCGCCGCCGATTTTGGAGAACCGCGACAGGCGGCCTTCGATGAAGAGAAAGCCGTCGTCGTCGAACCGTCCGAGGTCGCCGGTGACAAACCAGCCGCCGTCGCGCAGCGCCGCGCCGGTTTTCTCGGGGTCCTTCAGGTAGCCGGGGAAAACGTTCGCGCCTTTCAGCCAGAGCATGCCGGTGCTCGTCATCGGCATTTCTTCCGCCGTGTCGGGGTCGACGATGCGCGCCGACATGCCCGGCATCAGGCGGCCGACCGCGCCCGTGCGTTTGCCGAGCTGCTCTTCGGCGGTGCCGGTGGTGATGGGCGGGTTGTGCTGGTTGATGTTGGTGGCGGGCGTGGTCTCGGTGAGGCCGTAGCCCTGGAGAATTTCGATGCCGAACTGGGCGAGGAATGCGTCGTAGAGGTCCATCGGCAGTTTCTCGGCGCCAGTGACGACGAGTTTGAGCGAGGCGAGTTCCTCCCGGGTCGCCTTCTTGAGGAAGGGACGGACGAAGGTCGGGGCGCCGATCATCACCGTCGCCTGTTCCTGCTGGATCGACTCGACGATGCGGCGCGTGTCGAGGGGGCTCGGGATCGTGACGAGGCTGCAGCCGCGCAGGAGCGGATACCACACCGTGACCGTGAAGCCGAAGCTGTGAAACACCGGGAGGCAGCCGACGAGGCGCGCCGATTCCGGCAAAATCGAGAGCGAGGAAATCTGGGCGCAGTTCGCGAGGATGTTGCGGTGGGTGAGCACGACGCCTTTCGGCTCGCCGGAGCTGCCGCTGGTGAAGAGCAGGCCGGCCTCCGCGCGGTCGCCGTCGCGCGGCAGGCCGAGGAGGCGGGCGAGCCACTGGTTGGGCACGACCCAGGCGGCGAGCAGCCACGGCAGGACGGCCCGCTTCCCGCCCATCGCCTCGATCTCCTTTTTCAGGTCGAGGGTGTTTTCGGGGAACGGAAACTGCGGGATCTTCGCCTTCATCGCGTCGGCGGTGATGACGGTGCGGATCTCGCCGAGCCGGAGGCTCGCCTCGATCGCGGCGCGGCCGGCGGTGAAATTGATGTTCACCGGCGTCTTGCCCGCGCAGGCGACGGCGAGGTTGGCGATGTGCGCGCCGGCGCCGGGGGGCAGCACGATGCCGATGCGTTTTTCGGGAACCGTGGCGCGGAGGCGGCGGGACAGCGCGGCGGCGACGGCGAGCAACTGGGCGGCGGTCAGCGGGCGGCGCTCGGCGGTGCGGTCGATGAGTTCGACGTGCCAGGGGCGGCGCGCGAGCGAGCGCACGACCTCGCGCGCGAGGTTGCGGCGGAGAATGGGGCGCTCCTCGAAGGCCTCGGCGCCGAGGTCGAGCATGGCGGTGCGCGCGAGCGTGCGGTCGGCGCGGTGGGGCGGAATCGGCTGGCCGAAGAGGACGCAGACGTGCGTCGGCATCAGGCGCGGGGATTTCCAGAGGTAGCGGTTGCCGGCGAAGGAGAACACCGAGCCCCACAGGCCGTCGATCATTGCGGGCACGACCGGGGCGCGCGCCATCGTGGCCATGGTGCCGAAGCCGCGCTTCAGCTCCATCAGTTGGCCGGTGCGCGAGATCGCGCCCTCGGGGAAGACACAGACGAGCTCGCCGCGCTGGAGCGCCTCGACGGCGAGCCGGATGCCCTTCATCGGCTTGTTGGGCGTCACGGGGATGACGCCCGTCGCCCGGAACAGAAAACGCAGGGTCGGGCTGCGGGCGAAGCCGGCGAAGGCCACGAAGCGCACCGGGCGCGGCGAGGCGATCTGCAGCACGACGGCGTCGACGTAGGACAGATGGTTGCAGATGATGAGCGCACCGCCCGCAGGAATATTCTCCGTGCCGCGCACCTTGACCTTGTAGAAAATCGGGCCGATGAGCCGCATCACGGTGCAGACCGTCTCGTGCGGCAGGTGCCAGAGGCCGAACGCCAGCATCGCGAGGGACGACGCGGTCAGCAGGAAAAATTGCGAGGAGGCCGGCCAGTGCAACCCGGCGTCGCTCGCCACATACCAGTAGAGGCCGCTCACGGCGAAGCCGGTGAGGCTGTCGAGCAGGCTCACGCCCGCGAGGATGCGCCCGCGGCGCCGGTCGCCCGCGTATTGCTGGATGAACGCATACAGCGGCACCAGAAAGAGCCCCGACGCAAATCCCGCGCCGATGAGCAACGCCGTGAAAAGCGGCTGGCCCGGATGCGTCAGCCCGAGGAAGAGCAGCAGCACCGTCAGCAGCGCGCCGCCGATGGTCGCGAGGCCGAACTCGACCCCGCGCCGCGAATAGAGGCCCGCGCCCAGGGTGCCGCCGAGCGTGCCGATGCCGACCAGGAGCAGCATCCAGCTCGACACCGCCGCGGTGCGCACGCCGCCCGCCTCGAGCTCAAACGCCACTTGCGGCAGCAGCAGCGCGACAAAACCGCCGAGGCCGTAGAAAAAACAGACGCCCAGCGCGGCCCGCCGGAGCGGCTTGTCGTCCCAGACTTCGCGCACATCGGTGAAATGCCGGAAAAGCAGCCGCCACCCGAAGGGCTGGGTGGATTGCGCGGGGGTCGGCTCCGCGAAGCGGAAGACCAGCCACGACACGACCGAGAGCCCGAGCAGCACGAGGGTGACCCGCAGCGCGGCGGGCCACACCCCCCCGCCCGCCTCGAGCCAGTGCGAGAACATCTGTCCGCCCGCGAACGAACCGAAGAGGATCGCCGTGATGCTCGACATCTCCATGAAACCGACGAAGCGCGAGAGTTGCCCGGCGCCGACGTATTCGACGATGATGCCGCGCTTGGCCGGAGCGAAAATGGCGTTCTGGAGCGCGAGCAGGAAGAAGCACGCCAGCATCGCCCAGAAAAGTTTCAGCCACACGGCGCCGACGAGCAGCAGCAGGGCGACGATTTGAAGGACGAGCGCGGCGTTGATGACGCTGCGCTTGGAGAAGCGGTCCGACAGCCAGCCGCAGACGGGCCCGAACGCGATGTAGGGCACGATCAGCAGCGCCGCGATGAACGACACCAGCGGCTTCGGGTCGTGCCCCGCGTGCCGCGCGAGCTGCTGCGCAAGCGCGATCAGCATGAAGTTCGCCGCGTAGGCGTTGAAGGTGGCCTGGGTCTGCGCGCCAATCAGTGCAGCCAAAGAAACGCGGGGTAGTTTCATGCGGGGTTCGGCTGCACTGTGAGCGGGCACCCCCGCCGCGGGCAAGACCGTTCCGCGGCGAAAGACCGGGCGGCAAAAGTTCCGGCCGGAAAAAGTCGGCGGTTGATTCGCCGGTGTCCGTCCGCTTCATTTCCGCTCATGACCCGCACAACGAAATGTGCAGCTCCGTGGAGGCGAACGCCTGGGGCAGCCTCCGGGGCCTTCGGTCAAATCCCATCGACCTCACGAACGGCACTTCGCCTTGGAGGGACGGCCGCCGTGTCGTCCGCTTTTTTCGGCGACCTGCGGACCGGCTGGAGCCGGTCCCTCCACTCCGACTGATCCGGCGAAGACTCACCCTCCGCGCTTTTCGCTCGTGCTAGCCCCGCTCCGAACGTCGTCCGCTGCTTTGGGCGGGCACGGTTGAGCCCGAACAACGAAAGAATATGGCCTACCTCGTCATTTGGCTCACTTGGATCGCCTGGGTGCCGACGGTGCTCTTGGAGAAGCGGTCGAAAGGCGAAACGCCGCGCACGAGCATTTTTCCGATCGTCCCGCTTTTCCCCGGCCTGGGATCGCTGGCTGCATGGGGGCTCGACGCGCTGAAACCCCGCCTCGGCAGCTCGCTCGTCGGCGGAGGACACGCGGTCCTGCTCGCCCTCATGCTCGTCAGTTGTGCGGTGTATCTCGTGCGCATCCGGCGGAGACGGCCGCAGAATCCGGAAAACTGAGAGGAGAGAAGCCGCACGCGCGCCAGACTCGCGCGCGCATCACGCCGGGTGCCGCCACGAGCGTAGGTCCCGCGCAAGGGCACCGAAGCCGCGGGGGAAATCGTTCTCCAGCCGACGCACGTCGCCGTGGTGGCGGCTCACTTCCTGCACGGCACGGCGCAACTCGAACGGCAGCGACGGGCGCTCGGTGCCGTAAACGCGCCACTTCAGCTCGCGCCGCGTGTAAGGCGGCCCGCCGCTCGCCTGGCCGGTGATCCACGCCGCCTCGGTGACCGACGTGTCGCGCCCGCACAGATACCACGCCTCGATCGCCGGCACGGCGAGCCCGACGGCGCGCAGCACGCGCGTGCGGCCGTGGACGGGCGGCAGATTTTTCAGCGTGCGGCGAAACACCGCGCGCAGCCGGCAAATCCGGCACACGGGATGGAAGAAGCCCGGCGACTCGTGCGTGTCGTCGTGCACGACGGTGTCGTCCGAATCCACCGCGACGACGAGTCCGTCGGCCGCCGTGTTGAAGTGCAGATGCCGGAGGACGGCCGGGAGCACCTGCTCGACGGAAGGCCAGCCGCGGGCACGCAGCGCCGGTTGAACGGTGACGAACGGCGCGCCGAGCACGTATTCCGCGAGCACGCGCAGCGCCGCTTCGTCCGCCGGCGATTCGCTGAGGATGGCGAGCTTCATCCGGAATTGCCCGCGGAACACACGGAATGATCGTGTAGGGGCGCCGTCTTGCTGTGCCCGGCTTGGCCGGCTGTAGGAGCGGCTTTATGCCGCGATGGTTTGGCAGCATCGCGGCGTAAAGCCGCTCCTACAGTTTGGGGCTCAATCCCTGAAGGGCGCAGCAAGACTGCGCCCCTACCTCACGCGAACCACGCGAATCCACGCGACTCAAATACTCTCATGGTTTGTTCGTCCGTTCGTTCGAGTGCATTGGCGTCGTTCGCGGGCTACTCCCCCGGCACGCCGCCGAGGATGCCGCTATACCAGAGGTCGCCGAGATTTGTCTCGCGCATGAGCTCGACGAGATCTTTCCGGTCGGAGAGCCGCTCGAAGCTGGCGGCGTTGCCCTGCTTGTTGGCGAGCACGACCTCCTCCGGGTGTTCCTTCAGCAGGTCGAGCAGGTAAGGCGAATGCGTCGTGGCGACGACCTGCACGGGATCACGGTCGGCTTCGCCGCAGTCGCGCGGATAACTCAGCCGGTAAAGCGCGTCGCGCACCTCGCGCAGCATCCGCGGGTGAACGCCGCGGTCGGCCTCCTCGAGGCAGACGATGGCCGGCGGCTCCGGGTCGTGCGCGAGCGTGAGGATCGCGAGCAGGTAGAGCGTGCCTTGCGAAAGACGGTCGGCCGCGAGTGCTTCGCCGCCGCTGCCGGCCGTGCGCACGGTGAGTTCGAGCCGGCCCGGAGCGGCCGGGCGGAAATCCAGGGCCGAGAACTCCGGCATGATGCGGCGGAACTCCTCTTCGAGGCGCGCGAAAGCCGCGGGGGATTTTTCGCGCCGCGCCGCGAGCACGGCGGCGAGGTTGCCGGCGTTGGCGGCGAGTTGCGCGTGCTCGGTGCGCTCGGCCGGCAGCGCCATCGCGGAGTGATCGAAGAGAAACGCGCGGATGGTGAGCAGCCGCGCGCGCAAGTCCGCCCAGAGGCGTTCGCCGTCGAGCCCCGGCGGATGATCGACCATCAGCAGATTGCAGGCAAACTCCGCGGAGTCGCACGCGAGCGCCACGCGCACGTCTTGATACGGCGGGTTGAAATGGAAAACCAACTCGGGGCCGGTGGTGTCGGGAGGCGGGCCGCCGGGCCGGCGGGCGGCGGGCAGACCCGCGAGCGAGCGCAACCGCAGCAAGGCTTCGATCAGGCTCGTCTTGCCGCTGCCGTTGGGGCCGATGACGAGGTTGAACGGCCCGAGTTTCACCGCCGCCGAGCGCAACGCTTTGAAATTCCGGAACTGGACCGCCGAGATCATGGCGGCAACGTGCCACATCGCGTGCGCGGCGACAAGGCCGCAGCGCGTGCCACGAGGGAACGTTTTTCTTTGACCGCGGGTTCCACGGATAGAAATGGATCGACCCACCGGAAATACGCCGAATCAGAGTTATCGAATTTATCCGTCTGAATCCGGGCAACCTGTGGTGAAGAACGCGCGCGATATCGGCACGAGTTGAGCCTGCGCTTGCCACGCTCGCGCGGCGCGACCAACGTCGCGCTTCCCTACCACACGCCCACCATGACACTCCGCGAACCTGAGTTTACCGACTTGCCCACTTCCACCGGTCCGATGCGGACGCAGTTGTTCCGCCCCGCCGGGCCCGGCCGCTATCCGGGCATCGTGCTCTTCTCGGAAATTTTCCAGATCACCGCGCCGATCCGGCGCACGGCGGTGTTCCTCGCGGGCCACGGCTTTCTCGTCGCGGTGCCCGAGGTGTATCATGAGTTCCTGCCCGCCGGCACAGTGCTCGGCTACGATCAGGCCGGTGCCGACCAAGGCAACACGCTCAAGACCACAAAGACCGTCGCAAGCTACGACGCCGACGCGCGCGCCGCCCTCGCTTTCCTGCGCGGACACGAGGCGTCGAGCGGACAGGTCGGCGTCATGGGCATGTGCCTCGGCGGGCATCTGGCGTTCCGCGCCGCGATGAATCCCGACGTGCGCGCCGCGGTGTGTTTCTACGCGACCGACATCCACAAGGGCGGGCTTGGGTTCGGCTTGGCCGACAACTCCCTCGCGCGCATCCCCGAGATCAAGGGCGAGCTGATGATGGTCTGGGGCCGGCAGGACCCGCACGTGCCCGGCGAAGGCCGCGTGAAAATCCACGCTGCGCTCGACGCCGCCGGCACCGACTACACGTGGCACGAATTCAACGGCGCCCACGCCTTCCTCCGCGACGAAGGCATCCGCCACGATCCCGAGCTGGCGCACCTCGCGCTCGGGATGGCCGTGAGCGTTTTCCGGCGGCGGCTGGCGATGGGGCTGTAGACGCTAAGTGCAACTCAACACGGGCGGACGTTTTTGTTTACCACGGATTGCTCGGATTAGTACGGATGGAATCCAGAAATCCGTGCATGAGATTACGAAGTTTGATCCGTGATTATCCATGGTGAAAAATACGGACGGCCCGTGGCGCTAGCCGTTTTACGCCAGCGGCAGCAGCACTTTGAAACCGGCTTCGGCGAAATGGCGGTCGATGGTCAGGGCGTCGGTCAGGCGAAGCGCGCGCATGACGGTGAAGCTGGTGCAGTCGGTGAAGGAATAGGTGTGGTCGCGGTGTCGGCGAAAGAATGCCTTGGCCGCGTCGAAGCGCTCCGGACCGATCCACTCGAGTCGGATGCCGACGGACTGCTCGAAAAGGTCGAGCACGCGATGGGCGACGAGCGCGCCGCCCCGGGCGTTCGCGAGATTGATTGTCTCGGTCAGCACGTAGTCGGTCGCGACCAGACGTGCGCCCGATGTCAGAAGCCTGCCGACCGCAACGCGGGCCGCGGCGTGTCCGGCATCGTTGCGATCCACCAGTGCATAGAGCGCCGAGGTGTCGGCGAAGACTTCACGGGCGGCCATAGAGCGTGCGGTCAATCTCTGCGTTGGTCAGTTTGCCGCCGGGTCCGTCCACGGCGAAAGAGTCGAGATTCAGCAGCGGGTCGCCGGGCGGCAGGCGCGAACCAGCGCGGGTCTCCGTCGGCACCAACAGGGCGACGGGTTTGCCGGCCTTGGCAATCGTAATACGTTCGCCGCGCTGCACCCGGGCGAGAAGTTTGGAGAGTCCGCTCTTGGCCGCGTGGACGTTGACGGTGTGGGGAGGCATGATCGGCACGTTAGCTAAGCACTCGGGCTAGACAAGAAGAGATTCCTCGGAAACGCATGTTCGGCGCGAGCGGGCGTTTTCTATGAGCACGGGTTTCTCGGATATAATCGGATGTTTGCTCTGTGGGGCAGCGAGCTAGCTTGCGCCTATTTTCAGAGCGCGCCCAAGAGCGCTGACCCACGGCGATCGAAGGAAGGCGGGATCGGGAAATCCCGCCCTCCAGCAATCCGTTTCCATCCGTGTGATCTGTGGTGAAATTGCGGCTTCGAAGAAGGCGCGGCCACGAGGGCCGGCCCCACATTGGGAGAGAAGACTCAGTGCTGGTGGGCGTGGTTGCCGGCGGTGCCGGCGGCGCGGGCGGCGGCGTAGTCGGCGACGATTTTCTTTTCCATGTCGAGCGGCATTTCTTCGTAGTGGCTGAATTTTTCGGAGTGCAGGCCGCGTCCGCCGGTGAGCGAGCGCAGCGCCGTGCCATAGTGGTGGAGTTGCGCGGCGGGCACCTGCGCGCGGAGAACTTGGAGGCGGCCGGACACATCCATGCCGAGAATCTTGCCGCGGCGGCTGGAGATGTCGCCGACGACGCGGCCGACGAATTCCTCGGGCACGCGGATCTCCAGCTCGTGGATCGGCTCGAGCAGCACGGGGCGCGCGTTGCGGAAGGCCTCCTTGAACGCGAAGTAGCCGGCGATCTGGAACGCGATGTCCTTCGAGTCGACGGGGTGCATTTTGCCGCCGAAGAAATCGATCTTCACGTCGGTGACGCGATAGCCGCCGTGGATGCCCTCGCGGGCGGCGCTCTGGATGCCCTTCTCGACCGACGGCACGAAGACGCGGTCCACATCCTGCCCGACGAGCGACTGCGCGAACGCGAGGCCGGCGTCGCGCGCGGCCGGCTCGACGCGCAGCCACACCTCGGCGAACTGGCCGGCGCCGCCGGACTGCTTTTTGTGGCGGTAGCGCGCCTCGGCGGAGGTGCGGATGGTTTCGCGGTAGCGGATTTTCGGCGGCACGAGTTCGATGTCGACCTTGTAGCGGCGCTTCAGGCGCTCGAACAAGACCTCAAGGTGCAGCTCGCCCTGCGCGGAGATGATGAACTGGTGCAGTTCGGCGTCGGTGTGGTAGCTGAACGCCGGGTCTTCCTCGTGCAGCGCGGCGAGGCCGGCGGCGAGCCGTTCCTCGTCGCCGGGAGCGTTGAGTTTCAACGCGGCGTGCGTGTAGGGCACGGGATAGACGAGCTTGGGCAGCGCGACGGCGTGCCGGGCGTCGCAGAGCGTGTTGCCGGTGTGCGTGTCCTTGAGTTTCACGGTCGCGCCGATGTCGCCGGCGGTGAGCTGCTCGACGGCGGTGCGGAGTTTGCCGTTGAGGCGGTAGAGCTGGCCGAGGCGCTCGGTGATGCGGCGGTCGCTGTTGTAGAGTTCCATGCCGCCGCGCACGGTGCCGGAGTAGAGGCGGAAGATCGACAGGTCGCCGCTCTGCGGATCGGTGAGCGTCTTGAAGACGTAGGCAACGGGCTCGGCGCCGTCGAGCGCGACGAGGCACGGGTCGCCGGTGGCGAGGGCGGTCGCGCCGACAGTCTGGCGGTCCTCGGGCGAGGAGCCGAATTTCGCGATGAAATCCATGAGCCGCGCGACGCCGACGTTAGTCTCGCCGGCCGTGCAGAAGAGCGGGATGAACGCCTGGCGTTGCACGGCGGGATGGATGCCGGTGCGCAGGACTTCCTCGGAGAGGCCGCCCTCGTCGAAAAATTTCTGGAGCAGCGTGTCGTCGGTCTCGGCGATGTGCTCGATGAGTTCCTGGTGCATGGCCTGCACGCGCAGCGCCCACTCGCCGGTCGCGGGCAGCTCGGTGAATTTGCCCGAGCGGTCGGCCGCGTAGCTGACGACTTCGCTGCGGAGCACGTCGAGGACCTGATGGAAACCGGGGCCGGAGTCGACGGGCACCTGGAGCGGAAAAATCTCGCGGCCGAACCGCGCGCGGATCTCCTCGACGAGTGCGGCGAAGTCGACCTTCTCCTTGTCGAGCGCGTTGACGACGATCAGGCGCGGGAGACCGAACTGGCCGGCGTAGTCCCACATCAGCTCGGTGCCGACGCCGATGCCGTGGCCGGCGTGGATGACGACGAGGGCGAAGTCGGCGACGCGGAGCGCGTGGATGCCCTCGCTGCTGAAGTCGAGGTAGCCGGGCGTGTCGACGAAGTTGAGCTGCGTGCCGCGCCATTCGCAGTTGAGCGGCGTGCCGTGGACCGAGATGTGGCGCTGCTGCTCGCCCACATGGTAGTCGGAGACGGTCGAGCCTTGCGCGACGGTGCCCAGCCGGTGGATGGCGCCGCCGGTGTAGAGCATGGCTTCGGCGAGGGTGGTCTTGCCCGAGGTCGCGTGCCCGACGAGGGCGAAGTTCCTGATCTCGGCCGGACGGAAATTTTTCATGGCAGAAAAGTTTCGAGACGCCGACCGTCGGGCCGGGCCCCAGTTGGTGGATGAGGCCCGGAGTGTGTCGGGCGGCGGCGGGAGCGTAAAGCCCGTTCCCCGGGCGGGGGTTGGCGAAGGCTGCGCGGGGGTTGGCGGGGCGCGTAGTAGCGCGGTGCTTCAGCCCGCGACGAACGATACCCGACGCGGGCTGAAGCACTGCGCTACCAAGAGGCAGATTGAAACTGGAGGAGGGGCTTTATGCCGTGACTGGACGTTTTTGTCGGGGACTGAAGCCCC
>JACQFT010000248.1 GCA_016199925.1 Opitutia bacterium
CGGCCGGCATGATCGCGCTCGCGGCGGGCGGAGCGCTGGTGCTCCTGGCGGCCGAGACGGGCGGCGAATACGCGCTCGGGGTCAGCGGCGAGCAGAGCAAGATGACGGCGCTCTTCGGCCTCTACACTCTGGCGGCGGCGTTCGGGGAGGAGTTGATTTTTCGCGGCTACGTGGTCGTGGAGCATCGCGGACGCGCGGCGCTGTTCGCGGGGATTTTCGGGGCCTCGCTGGGGTTCGCGCTGCTGCATCCGTTTCTCTGGGAGTGGAAGGACGGCGCGCTGGTGACGCATCTCGGGGCGAAGGCGTGGTTCAGCACGGCGGCGATCTTCGCGGGCTCGCTGTGGTTCTACGCGGTGCGCTTCCTGCCGGGCAATCCGACGCGCTCGCTGCTGCCGTGCCTCGCGGCGCACGCGGCGAAGAACCTCGGCGTGTTCGCCATCAAGTATGCGCAGGGGTTCGTGAGCGGGTGGTGGTGAGCCGCGTGACGCAGAGCAGACCGGCAGAATTTTTTGACCACGGATTTCACGGATAGCACGGATCAGGAGGAGAGGCAGATGAAACCAAGTGACGGCGGCGAAGAGCGCGAGCAAGCTCGCTGACCCACGCAGACGGTCTGGCTGGGATTATCCGTGGCATCCGTGAAATCCGTGGTTTCTGTAAGCCAATAAAAAGACCGGTGGCGCGGGCCACCGGTCGGGAGAATGAGGACTGTCCCGCGTTTACTTTTTCTTCTCGGGCTTGGCGGGGAAGAGGTCGGTGCCTTTCGGGGCGCGGTGGCCGGGGAGTTCGTCGCGGGTCATGCCGGTCGACTCGATCGCCGAGGGCGTGAAGACTTCCTCGGGCGAGGCGCCGTCGGCGCTGACCGTGCGGGCGGTGACGAAGATGAGGAGGTTGGTGGACGAGTCGTTGACGTTCTTGGACGAGAAGAGCCGGCCGAGGAGCGGGATGCTGCCGAGCACGGGCACCTTGGAGCCGCCGTGGTCGCGCGCGGTGGTGATGAGGCCGCCGAGGCCCATCGTGTAGCCGTCCTTGAGCGAGACCTGGGTCTTGATCTTGCGGGTGGCGATGATCGGAATCTGCGCGCCGCCGGCGCCGCCGAAGGAGGTGGAGCCGTTCTGCTGGCTGACCTCGGGCTCGAGGTTGAGCTTGATGACGCCGCGAGCGTTCACCTGCGGGGTGACCTTGAGGATGATGCCGATGGGCTTGTAGGTGAAGCCGGAGACCTCGAAGGTGCCGCGCTCGCTGTTGTAGGTGTAGCTGGGCACGGGGAACTCGGAGCCGATGTTAATCGTGGCCTCGGTGTTGTTGAGCGTGACGATGGTCGGGTTCGAGACGACCTTCGTGTTGTTCATCTGCTTGAGCGCGGAGACGATGACGTTGAAGTCGGACGCGGAAAATACCGCGGTGGCGACGCGGCCGACGCTGCTGGTGTTGGTGAGGCCGGTGAGGGCGTTGACGGCATTATTGGCGCCATTGGTCAGGGTGTTGGTTATTGCGGTGCCGACTGACGTGCTACTGGTGGTGCCTGAAGCGGTGGTCGAGTTCGTTCCGGTCGTCGACGTAACCGGCGCTGTGAAGGACGCAGGGGTGACCGCTCCAGTAGTCGGATCAGTCGTCTGCGGAACAAAATTTGAAACCGTGGGGAAAGATGCAACAGTCGGAGGTAGGCCTGTGACGGCGCCGGAGGGCAAATTAAGTGTGGTGGTGCCAGGGATTGGACCGAATGCACCGGTATTAACATCAACATTCTGCGGAACCACGGTGAAAGTGGTGTTGTTTGAAGCAGTGTTCGAGTTCGTCGTAGATCCCGTCGTGCCGTTCAGATTATTGTTGGTATTCGTCGTCGTGTTCGTGGTGATGCTGGTCGTGCCGTTCGTGGTATTGTTTCCATCCGTGCGGGTCTGCCCTTGGTTTTGGGTGAAGCTCTGCCGGAGGTTGCCGACGCCGAGTTGCATGCCTTGGAGGGAGGCCCAGTTGACGCCGATGTTGCGGATGTCGCGGTCGGTGACTTCGACGAACTTGGACTCGATCATCACCTGGTCGGTGGCCTTGTCGAGTTGCTCGATGGTGGCGCGGATGCGGCTCATGCGGGAGGGGCGCTCGGTGATGACGAGGGCGTTGCTACGGGCGTCGATGAGGATCTTGCCGCCCTTGGCGGCGTCGACGAGGCCGTCGATGGTGGGCTTGATGTCGGCGGCCTTGGCGTTGTTGAGGATGATGACGTCGGTGACGGTGGGCTCTTCGAGCAGCGTCTCGTTGGAGATGATTTTGATGATGTTGCCTTCCTCGACGTAGGTGTAGTTCACAGGGGCGAGGACGACTTGGAAAATCTGGCGCCAGGTGACGTCGCGGAGCTTGATGGAGGTCTTGCCGGTGAGGGTGTCGGGGACGACGAGGTTGAGCTCGAAGAGGTCGGCGACGTTGCGGAGGATGTTCTTGATGTCCTCGTCGGGGAAGTCGACGGAGAGGGTGTCCTTGTCGCGGCTGACGGAGTTCTTGGCGGGCTCGGCGCCCTGGACGGTGACGGTGGGCTGGGCCGGCGCGGGGGCCGCGGCGGGTTGGGCGGGGGCGCCGGCGGCGGGGGTTTGCGCGAGGACACGCGCGGCGCAGGCGAGGGCGAAGAGGGTGGAAAGGAGCAGGCGGGGAGTTTTCATGAGGCGGGTCCTTATTTGAGAGGCCGGGTGAATTCCTCGCGGTTGAGCCGGAGGGTAAAGGTGGAGCGGTCGATGGCCGCGATCTCGAGGGTGTAGGAGTTGCCCTCGAAGGTGATGGTGAGGAAGGAGCCGGCCTTCACTTTTTTCTGGCCGAAGACGAGGGTGGGCTGGCCGCCGACGACGAAGTAGCCGCTGGGCCGCAGGCCGGCGGCGATGGCCTGGAGGACGGCCTGGTCGCCCTTCGGGGCGGAGGGTGCGGCGGCGGCATCGCTGGCGGCCGGCGCCGGGCCGGCGCTGGCGGAGACACCGGCAAACGCCGCGGGATGGAAGGGATCGACGAGGCCGGCCGGCAGCGCGACCTCGGCGGGGGCGAGGATGTTCCTCGCCGCCTCGAGGCGGGCGAGCCGGGCGGCGGGCGCGAGCACGGCGGCGGGATCGGCCGCGGCGACCCGGCCGGCGGCCGCGAGGAAGAGCGCGAGGGCGGAGAGGCGGGGGGTGGGCTTCATGGCAATCCGAGCAGGTCGACCGCGAGGGTGACGGTGAGCGAATCACCGGCCGCCTCGGAGCCCGAGGCTTTGTTGAAGGAGACGGTGTTGAACCGGCTGAAGTGGCGGCCGGTCTCGAGGCGGCGGAGGAAGGCGAGCACCTGCGGGAAGCTGCCCTGGATCGTGAGATTGTAGGGCACGCCGACATAGAGGCCGGACTTGGCGCCGGTCTTGGGGGCGGCGGGGCTGTTCTGGCGCAGGTCGAGGAGCTTGACGCCGGTCTCTTCCTCGAGGCGGTAGAAATACTGCTGGTTGATCGCGAGCTGGCCGGCGCGCATGAGGCGCGCCTCGAGTTCCTTCGCGGCGGCGAGCATGGCGGCGGCCTGTTCGCGGAGCTTGTCGGAGTTGCGGAGGTTGGCCTCGATCCGGGCGACCTCGGCGGCTTTCTGGTCGTAGGCCAACTGCTGCGCGTCGATATCGCCGGCCGTGTAATAGAGCAGCAGGCCGCAGACGAGGCAGACGAGGCCGCAGACGAAGCCGATCGGCTGGCGCTTGATGGCGGCGATGAGGTCGGCGCCGGTCATGTTTTCTTCTCCTTGGCGGGCGGCTTCACTTTGAGCACGATCTCGAAGACGAGGAAGCCGGACTTCGGGTCGCGGGTGAGACTGGTGAGGTTGATGGACTCGAACGTCGCGGCGAACCGCGGGTGCGCGTGCAACTGCTCGATGTAGCTGGAGGCCGCCCCGCTGGCCTGGTCGGGCGTGCCGGCCGCGAGGCCGCGCAGCACGAAGAGCCCGCCGGAGGCGGGGTCGGCGGCGAGGCGCAGATCGGCGGACTCGATGGCGATCTCCTTGGGCAGGGTCTGGCCGAGGAGCACGACGAACTCCGAGGGCGTCATCGGCAGGCGGACGAAGGCCGCCGCTTCGAGGAGTTTTTTCTCGTCGTCGGCGAACTGCTTCGAGAGCCGCAGGGCCTCGGCGTTCTGCTTCTGGTTCTTGTCGATCGTCTGCTGCGCCGCCGCGATCTGCTCGCGGAGGCTGCTGAGGCGGTATTCGCGGTAGCCGAGCGCGAGGAGCAGGCTGAGCGCGACGAAGATGGCCGCCGCGTTGACGAAGAACGCGGTGCGCACGACCTTCGTGTCCGGCAACCGTTCAAAGTTGCGGAAGTTCGGATGCCACAGCGGCGCCGTCGCCGGCTGGGCGTCACTTTTTTTCTTCAGGGGCAGCGAGAACGCCATTGGGGTTGTGGGTGGCCATCAGCGCGAAGAGCCCGACCCAGCGCTCGTCGAGCGGACTGGGGGCGACGCCGTCGGCAAAGCGGATGTCGAGCGACTCGAGCCAGGGCAGGAGGTCCATCTTGAACGGCGGGACGCCGAGCGCGCCGGCCATCGTCGCGCCGAGCCAGCCGAGGTTGGCGGGCAACTGCGTGCAGAAGACGCTGCCGATCGACTGGCCCGTCTGCACTTCGTAGAATCCGATGGAGGACTGGAGTTCCTTGATGAGTTTCTTGATCAGCGTGTCGCCCATGCTGGTGAAATCGAAGGTGTTTGAGTAGAAAAGTTTCTTGGCGGACTCCTCGTCCTTCAGGCCGAGTTCCTTCAGCACGACGGGGATCATCGCCGCGGTGCCGCTCGGGATCGGGCGGGAAATCTCCACGCCGTCGGCGCCGAGGATGAAGCACTGCGTGAGCTCTGCGCCGATCTCGAGGAGGAGGACGGGCGCCTTGCTCTGCTTGAACTTCAGGTAACTGACGAGGGCGCCGAGCGTGGCGACGGTGCCGAGTTAGAGGCACTCGGGATAGACGCCCATCTCCAGCAGCTTGTCCTGCGTGCTGATGATGTCGTCCGAGGGCACGCCACAGAAGAGGACTTCCTTCTGGGTCGCCTTCACGGCGTCGTATTCGCTGCCGTCGGCGGAGTTGAGCACGCGCACGGTGTATTTCTCGGGCTCGATGCGAAACTGCTGGGCGAGAATCTCGTTGAAGTAGGCCGGTTCCTTGACGCGCTTGAGGTCGAGGGTCTGGCGGCGCACGACGCGGCGCGGCGGATAGACGCCGCATTTCGCCAGCGCATAACCGGTCGGGCCCTTGCCCTCCATCTGGCCAATATACTCCGCTAGAGCCGCGGCGTCGCCCAACGACAATTCCTTGAGCTCCTCGATCAGGATCGGGGCCTCGGGCTGCGACAGCCGGGCGACGAGCGCGGTGTGCTCGCCGATCTCGACGCAAAATCCCTTGCTCTTGGTGCCAAAAAACATGCGGGGATGAATTGGGTGGGGTGGCCGGGCCGATGGCGATTCGAGCGGCAGGGGGCGGAAGCTAGCTGAATCGAACCAAAGACCAAGGAAAAATCAGGTGGGTGACTCCCGCGAAATTTGCGCCCCGCCGTCGCCCTGACAAGACCAAACCCTCCCCCAGCCTATTGGCCTTTAATGATTACTAGGTATTTTACGCCGGGCCGGCCGGCGCCCGCAGGCACGAAAAAACCCGCCGCGAAGTCGGGGCGGGTTTGGGAGAGCGGGGAGAGCGTCGCGGCGCGCCGTTTACTTCTGCCAAGTGCGCTTCTTGTGCCGGTTCGCTCTGAGGCGTTTGCGGCGTTTGTGTTTCGACATTTTCAGCCGGCGCTTTTTCTTAAGATTTCCCATGGTGTTTGAAGATGATTCTCCGCACCGTGCGGTGCGCCTGCGGCCCTGTAAAGCACATTTTAGGAAGCGGACGGGAGCGCGCAACACTGCCGCAATTTCGTCAGCACCAGGACGCAACTCACCCGCGCGACCGGCACTCCGGCCAGCACCGCCGCGGCCCGCCGGTAAAGTTCCAACTGCGCCGCGTAACGCGCCTGCACCGCCCCGACTCCCGCCCCGGCCTCGATCCGGTCGGTTTTGAAATCCACCACCAGCACCCGCTCCGGCCGGCCCTCCGCCCCGCGGCGGACGAGCACGCGGTCGAAAATCCCGGTCACCCATGCACCGTCCAGCACGACCTCGAAAGCCCGCTCGCGCCACACTTCCGTGCGGCCGGCCGGCGGCGGAGTGAAAATCTCCGCCAGCTCCGCCGCGCGCAGACAGGCGAGGGCTTCCTCGCCGGCGGCGCCGCGGGGCGCCCACGCCGCGGCCCGCGCGGCGATTTCCGCCGGCCCCGCCCACTCCACTTCCGCCAGCAGGCCGTGCACCGCCGAGCCGTAGGCCGCCGCCGCGCCGCCCGCGAGCGAGAAAATCTGCGCGGCGCCGATCACCCCGTGCTTCTCGCCCGACGGCCGCTTCGCCAGCCGCCGCGGCGCCCGCGCGGTCCGCCGCGCCTCGGGCGGCACGATCTCCGCCAGCCGCGGCGGCGGCATCGCCGGCGCGGCCAGCTTGGTGTGCCAGTCGGCGTCGCCGGCCGCCCACACGCCCGCCACTTCCAGCCCGCCCACGCGCAGCGGTCGCGCCTCGGCGCCGAGCGTCGCCTCCAGCAGCTTCGGAAAATTCCGCGATACGGACTTGCCGGCCGGTTCGGTGATTGCATACATCGCCCGCTTCGCCCGCGTCATCGCGACATAGAGCAGCGAGAACGCCTCGTAGCCCGCCTCCGCCTCCTCCGCCGCCACCTGCGCGGCGAGCACGGCGTCTTGCTGCCAGAACATTTTCGGCGGCAGATCGAGCACCCATTCCACCGAGCGGTCGGAATTCCGGCAGACCGCGAGGCCGTCGCGCCGCGAATCCAGTTTGTCGCCCTGCAGATCGGGCAACAGCACGACGTCGAAGCCGAGGCCCTTGGCCTTGTGGATCGTCATCACGCGGATCACGCCGGCGCTCTCGGTGTCGCGCCCGGTGTGCCGCGCCATGAACTGCGCGAACTCCGCCGCGTCGCGGCTGCCCGTCGCGTCGAAACGGCTCGCGGCGGCGGCGAACTGGCGGGCGCGCTCGCGGCTGAACGCATCGCCGACGGCGAGGTGCGGTTCGAGTTTCCGCCCCCAGAAATCCGCCATGCGCTCGAACCCGCCCGCGTGTATCTGCGCGAGCACGTGCTCCGTCACCGCCTCCGGCGTGGCGAGGCCCTCCGCCGCGAGCAGCGCGCCGAGGGGCGTCATCCGCAAAAGTTCCCCCGCGAGGGTGTCGCCCGGATGCGCCGCCGCCTGCACGAGCGCGAGCAGCGCGCGGCCGAGCGGGTTGTCGGTGGCGACGTGCAAATCCGCTTCGGCGACGGCCGGCCAGCCCTCGCGCCGCAGGAAATCCGCCAGCTCCGTCGCCGTGGAATTTTTTTGCACCAGCACCGCGCAACTGAGCCCGTGCGCGAGCGGGCTGGTCTCGCGCAGCAAATCCCGCAGCAGCGCGTGCCGCGCCTCCTCATCCGCCGCGTGCAGCAGCGCGGCCTGCCCCGTGCGCTCCGGCACGGCGGACTCGTGCGCGCGCCACTCGCGCTCCCAGGCCGCCGCCGCCGCGCCGGGGAAGAGGGCGCGCATCGCCGCCGCGTCGCCGAAGACTGCGTTGACCATTTCGATCGGCGCCGGACCCGAGCGCCACGAACGCACCAGATGCTCCTCCGCGATCGTGCCGGGCGCGGCCGCGTTGTAGTGGTTGAAAATCTCGCGGAACAGCCGCGGGTCGCCCTCGCGCCAGGTGAAGATCGCCTGCTTCACGTCGCCGACGCAGAAAAAGCTGCGTGTGCCGTCCTCGTCCTGCACCGCCTCGTCGATCAGGTTTTTCAGCACGCTCCACTGGCCGAAGCTCGTGTCCTGGAATTCGTCGAGCAGCCAGTGGTCGGTGCCGCCGTCGAGCCGGTAGTCGATGAAGAGCCGCCCGGCGTCGTCCGCGTCGCCCGACAGCGCGCGGGCGCTGCCGCCCGGCTGCAGCAGCCGCTGCACGTCGGCGAAAGTCAGTTTGCCGGCGCGGCGCACGGCGTCGTGATAGTGCTCCTCATAACCGCGGAGCACCGCGTGGAGGCCGCGCGTCGTCTCCACCCGCCGCGCCAGTTCGCCGCCGACGACATGCCGTGCGATGTCGCGCAGGGCCGCGCACGCCGTCGCGTCCAACTCCTGTTTTTTGCGGTCGAATTCCAGCACCGCGTTGCCCGCGTTGATCTCCGGCCAAGCCGCGAGAATTTTTTCCGCGACGTAGGCCAGCGCACGCGGCGGCGGCACGCCCGGCGCCCAGGTTTCGAGCGCCGCAAGAAAATCCGCCCAGCGTCCGCGTTGCTTGTCGCCGAGGTCGGCCGCGGCCAGCCACGCGCGCACGGCCTGCACGGCGGCCCGCCAGTCCGGCGCGGCGCCGCCCAGCCACGCGCAGCCTTCGGGCCAGATGCGCTGCGGGTTGCCCCAGCGTTCGCCCTCGGGTGCAGCGAGGAAATTCTCCTGATACGCGTCGAGAAACGCGTCGAGCTGCGCACCCAGCCGCTTCTCGTCGCGGCCGAAGGTCGCGCGCTTGAACGCCTCGACGAACTCCTTCTGCGCGGCGCCGAGCTCGCCCGCCCGCGCGAACATCCGGCGCAGCACGCGCTGCCGCTCGAGCCGCGCGGCGTGCTCCTCCAGAATCTCGAAATCGCCCGCGAGCCCGAGCTCCAGCGGGAAAACCCGCGCGATGCGCGCGAAGAAGCTGTCGATCGTGCCGAGCCGCAGGCGGTGCAGCGCGTCAGTCAGGCCGCGCAGCATCCGCAGGAAATCCGCCCGGCCGAGGCGCGGGTGCCCGGTGTCGCGCGCGAGCCGCGCCGCGGCCGCCGGGTCGCGCGCGGCCTCCGCCAGCTTGTGCAGGATCTCGTCGAAAAATTCCCCCGCCGCCTTGCGCGTGAACGTCAGGGCGACGATGCGCTCGGGCCGCGCGCCCCCGGCGAGCAGCCGCACGAACCGGTTGGTGAGCGCGTAGGTCTTGCCCGAGCCCGCCGACGCGAGGATCATCACGTGCCGCGCGCCGCTCATGCTTTCTCCTCCCACGCGATGCTCGCCGCGGCGCCGCGGTGGAACAGCGGGGCGAACTCGTCGTAGTCGGCGCGCACGTGCTCGCTCGGCGGCCAGAACTCGCCGGCCCGGATCGCCGCGCAGACGCCCGCGGCGCAGCGCAGCGCCGCGGCGTGCAGTTCCGGCGGGTAGTCGTCCCAGAGCGCCAGACCGGTGTCGCCGGCGGCTTTCGGAAGATTGAAATAGCCGCACTCCACCGCCGCGCCCGGGTGCGACGCCGCGAGGGCCTCGCGGTAGAGCGGCAACTGCAGGTCGGCCCAGAGCCGGCGTTTGCCCTCGACGACGAGGCCCGCCCACTCGGGCGGAGTTTCGCCGGGGTGCGGCGCGCGGAAATGCGCCGCCCGCGGCGCGACGGCCGAGTCGGAGGTCTTGTAGTCGAGCACGCGCACCGCGCCGGTCTCCGCATGGCGTTCGAGGCGGTCGATCTTGCCGCTCACCGTCAGTCCGCCGAAAACGACGGTGATTTTTTTCTCCACTTCCTCGATCACCCAGCCGGCGGCGCGCTCGGCGGCCTGCACGGCGGCGGCCGCGCCCAGCCGCTGTCGCGCCGATTCCACCTGGATGAGGAGCGGCAGCGCCAGAGCGTCGCCGAACTGCGCACGCGTGCGGCGGTCGAGTTCGCCGAGGAGAAACTCGCGCAGTTGCGCCGCGTCGGTGCAGTCGCGCAGCGCCGGCTCCCGGCCCAGCGCCTCGAGCGCCCCGTGGCAGAGCGTGCCGAAGTCGAGCGCGTCCATCTCGGCCTTCGCCGGATCGACCGGGCGCAGGCCGAGCACGTGCCGCAGGTAGAAGCGGAACGGGCACTGCAACCAGCCGCGCAGCGCGGTGACGGCGACGCGGCCGGGCGCCTCGCGGCGCGGCGGCCCGAGCGTCCAGGCGCGCGTCCACGCCGGATTCGGACGCGGCGATTCCGCCGCGCCAAAGAGCACCGCCACGCGCGCGGGCAACTCGGCGTCGGGGCACCGGAAGAGCAGGCGCGAGGGCCGCAGCGGGTCGCCGGCCGCGGACGTCTTGCCGAGCAGCAGATCGAGCCGGCCCGCGGTCGCGCGGCTGGCGGCGAGAGCCTGCAACAGGTAGGCGTCGCGCGCGAAACGCGCGGCGTTGGTCTTCAGCCCGAGCTGCACGCGGAGCGACTCCGGCAGGAACTTGTCGCCGACGATCGCCTCCGGCACGCGCCCGTCGTTGAGCCCGGCGACGGCGAGGTGGGGCGCGTCCTCCCAGAGCAGCTCGAGCCAGCCCTGCAATTCGAGCGCGCCCGCGGGTTTCTCTTCCGCGTGCAGGGTGTCGCCGTAAATCCGCAGCGCGAGACTCCACCAGTCGGCGACGGGCAGGCCCGGGAACCGCGCGGCCGCCGCGGCGCATTCGCGCAGCACGTCGGTCCACGCCGCCGCGGCCTCGGCGAAGCGCGCGTCATCGTCGCGGACGAGGTCGAGGTCGCGCGCGGCAAACACGGCGGCGAGCGCGGCGGCGGCACCCGCAGCAAAATCGGGCCCGGCCAACTGCGCGCGCAGCTCGTCCACAACCGCGAGCGCCGGCGCCACGGCGGCGAACCGCTCCGAGCGGGCCGCGTGCGCGCGGGCGGCCGCGAGGTCCGCCGGCAAGTGCCGCGCGTGCAGCTCGTCGAGCCCGGCCAGCCAGCGGGCCGACGAGAAACCGGGGCCGAGCCGCGCGCGGAGCAGCGCGAGAAAATCCGGACACCTCGCCAGCGCGCCGACCGCGGCGAACGCGGGCTCGCACGCCAGGGCCGCGAGCGCGTCGAGCAAGTGGTAGAGCTGCTCCTGCCGGCGCGCGCGGCCCTCGGGGTTGAACGTCGCGACGCCGGCGCGGCCGAGCGCCTGCTCCAGCAGCGGGAGGACCTCGGCATCGGCCACGCCCGCCGCGAGCAGCCCGTCGGGTTCGCCGCACGCGCGCGCGGCCGCGGCGATGCGCTCCGCCTGCGCCGCGGGATCCGCGCAGAGATGGAGGTGGGACGCGAAATCCGGCAGCGCCAGCACGCGCTGCTCCCACGCCGGCGGCTGCGGCCGGCCCCAGGCATCGAAGCAGCCGGCCTCGGCCGCCGGCGCGAAGACGGCCACGTCCACCGGCAGCGTGCGCGCGTGCGCACCGAGCACATCGAGCGCGAGCGGCAGCGGATCGGGGGTGGCGAGCACGATGATGCGGGCAAGGCCCGCCAGCAGCGTGGGATTCGCGGCGGTCGAAATTTTCACCGACTGCTCGTCGCGCAGACCGAGCGCGGCAAGTTTGGCGGCGTGCAATTTCTCCAGCGAGGCGAGTTGTTCCCAGCGCTCGCGTTCGGCGAAGTCGTCGCCGGCGCACTCCGTCACGTCCGCCAAGCGGAGACCGGCCTCGGCCAGCGCCGCCTGCAGACGGACGAATTCCTGCGCGAGGCGCAGGGCCCAGCCGAAATCGCGGACAGGCGGGTCGACCGGAAAGACCGCGCGAAAATCCTCCGGCTCGATCGCGCGAAAAATTTCCGCCCACGCGAGGAGCGTCTCGAGCCGCGACGCCTGGTCGGCCGCGGCGGCTTCGATCAACCCGTCGGGCGTGAGCACGCGCGGCGGGAAGACGGCTTGGCCGTGCGCGGCGGCGTGGCCGGCGAGGGCTTCGCGCAGGCGCCGGCCCGACTGGCGCGTCGGCACGACGACGAGCAGGGCCGAGAGATCCAACGGCGCGCCACCCGCCCAGTCGCCGGCCAGCCACGCCACCGCCTGGGGCAGCAGGGGTCGGTCCCAAGACAGGAAATGGAGACGCGGGGGCATGGCGCGGGTGGACGGGGCAACGTGCCGCGCCCACGCCGGGCAGCGCAAGCGCGGAGTGGGCGCACGGCGAATCGCCGCCGGGCCTTCCGATTTGCTCGCGCAGACGGTTCCCCCCGTGGGTCCGCGCGCCAGCCCCCACTGACGAAACCGAACCGCAAAGCGGGGCGAATCACCGGCGCGCGGCGCGCGCGAGCTGCGGAGGCTCGAATCCGCCGGGCACAAAAAATCCCGCGGCCGGCGGCGCGCGGGGCGTCTTGCTTGATGCGGCCGGTCAGGGCCGCTTATTTTTTGGCGACGAAGATGAGTTTCGCGCACTGCGACTTGTGGCGGGAGGCGGCGTTGCGGTGGATGACGTGGCTCTTGACGGCCCGGTCGAGGGCGGAGGAGTAGGCGATCGCGGCGGCGCGCGCGGCCTCGGCGTCGGGGCCGGCCGCGGCCCTGCTCACGGTCTTGGCGAGGGTCTTCAGCCGGGTCTTGACCGCCTGGTTGCGGGCCGCGTTGCGGGCGGCTTTGCGGACATTTTTGATCGCGGACTTGGTGTTGGCCATGGTGTTTGAAAAGTGGAAGGGCGAAAGACCCAAAATCCCCGGGGCGAGTCAAGCGCTTTCTCCTCTGGCCGGCGGGGAAGAGTCCGCTTTGGCGGGCGCGACCGACCAGCGCGCGCCACCGCCCCGCGTCCCTGCCGGTCCCCGTGAACACCATAACCCGCCTGATCGCGCTGCTCCGGTCTCCGTCGCTGGCCTTCGGCGCGAGCGCCGCGGCGCGGGGCGCGCGCTCGAGAACCTCGCGGCTCGCGCGCAGGAAACGAAGGCCGAGCGGCAAACCGAATCCTCCCCCGGAAAAGGAACTCGCCTCCTCCTGCGGTTTCCCTCTACCACTCTCCCCCTATGACTGCGACCAGTGCGAAAGCCATCACGCTGCTCCTCGTCGACGACAGCGAACTTGTCCGCACCGGACTGAAGACTCTGCTCGGCGCGCGGGAGGCGACGCCGGAGTTGCGCGTCGTCGGCGAAGCCGCGTCGGTGGCCGCCGCGATCGCCGAGGCCGGGCGCCTCGAGCCCGACGTCGTGCTGCTCGACATCCGCCTGCCCGACGGCAACGGCTTCGAGGCCTGCCGCCAGATTCTCCTGCGCCATCCGGACACGCACGTGCTCATCCTCACCTCGGTGATCGACGACCAGATGATCTACGACGCGATGAGCAGCGGCGCCCACGGCTACCTGTTGAAAGAGATCAACGCGCCCGCACTCTGCCAGGCGATCATCGACGTGGCCGCGGGCAAGTTCATCCTCGATCCCGCCGTCACCACCCAGGTGCTCAATCTCGTGCGGCAGGGCGCGCAGCCGAACGATCCCGACAAGCTGGCCCTGCTTTCCGCGCAGGAGAAGCGCGTGCTCGCCCTCGTCGCCGCCGGCAAAACCAACAAGGAAATCGCCGAGCAGATGGGCCTGAGCGACAAGACCGTGAAGAATTATCTGAGCAACATGTTCGAGAAATTGCAGATCAGCCGGCGCTCGCAGGCCGCGGTGCTTTACGCCGAGAATCGCGGCGCGGGGTCATCGAGCCCTAGCCGTTAGGGCCTTCGGCCCCTGAAATTTTCCCGCCGGGCGCGGGGCGCGGAAAAATTGAGCGCCGTTTGACCATTGCTTGGTTGGCGCCGGCCCGCGGGCCGGCAATAAATCGGCCCTGGTCGGACGCCGCGCGCGTCGGCCCGCGGCTCATGAAACCCCGACCTCCGGCCAAGAAAAAAACCGCCCGCGGCTTCACCATCGTCGAAGTGATGATGGCGGCGATCGTGATGGCGTTCGCGATCACGACGGCGATCACGACGATGCAGCGCGCCTTCCTCGCGCTCGACACCGCCCGCAACCTCACGCAGGCGAACCAGATTATGCAGAGCGAAATCGAACGCCTGCGGCTCAAGGACTGGACCACCGTCAACGCCTACTCCGCCACCGCGACGGCCGTCACCATCGACAGCTCCTACACCAACAACGCGTTCATCGGCTCGCGCTTCACGCTCACCCGCGTCGCGACCGACGTCGCGGGCCACCCGCTCAGCGGCATGAAGCAGGTGACCTTCACCATCAGTTGGAACAGCTACGACCGCCGCACGCTCTCGCGCAGCCTCACCGTCTACTACGGTCAAAACGGATTGTATGACTATTTCTACAACCAGACCTGAGCCGGCCCGCCGCGCCGGCTTCACGCTCGTCGAGGTGATGATCGCCGCCTCGCTCGGCAGCGTGGTGCTGCTCGGCGTGCTGACGACGTTCCTGCTGCTCGGGCGCAGCGGCGTGGCCGCGCAGAACTACAGCCAGATGGAGGGCGACGCCCGCCGCGGCCTCGAGGAATTCGCGCAGGACGTGCGCATGGCGAGCGGCATCACGCTCAACGGCTCCGCGCCCTACACTTCGATCACGCTCACCCTGCCGGCCACGACGCCGGCCGGCAACTACGCCGCCAACGGCAACCAGGTGACCTACGCCTACGACAGTGCGGCCTCGGGCGCGACCGCGACCTCCCTCTACCAGTTGCCCGGCACCGCCGCGTCGACGGCGGCGAAGCGCGTGCTCGTGCGCAAAGTCGCCACGCTCTCCTTCACCTTCTTCGACCGGCTCGACGCCGCCACGACCACCGTCGCCTCGATCAAGCGCGTGCAAATCTCCATGCAGCTCCGCAACACGGGCAACACGCTCGTCGCCGAGACCGACACCATCGTCTCGGCCAACGCCATCCTCCGCAACAAAACCGCCAACTGATGAAAACTACCCTCCGCCTCCGTTCTTTCGGCGCCGGGCCGGCGGCGGCCCTGCCGGCCCGCCGCGGCAGCGTGCTCATCGTCGCCCTGTTGCTCGCCGCCATCATCGGCGTCGCGCTGGTCAGCTACCTCAAGCTCACGACCAGTTCGCTCCAGCAGGCGCAGCGCACCTTCCTCGGCACCGGCGCCATGAACCTCGCCGAAGTCGGCCTCGAGGAGGCGATCTATGCTTTCAACTCCGTGGACAACACCTCGCTCGCCACCGCCTGGGCCGGCTGGACGCTGAACGACGCCGTGTCGCCCAAGACCGCCGCGCGCAACTTCACCGGGTTCACCCCGGGGCAGAACTCGACCGGCCTCGTGAAGGTCTACGTCGAGGCCTACGACGGCGTCGGGACCGCGCCGGTGGTCGTCTCCAAGTCCATCGTCACGCCCGACACCGGCCCGGTCATCACCCGCGTCATCAAAGTCACCCTGCGCAAACGCGGCCTCTTCTCCAACGGGCTCGTCGCGCGCAACAACATCACCTGGTCCGGCCACCCGCTCGCCGACAGTTGGAATTCCGATCCCGACAACGACCCGTCGACCGCCGCCGTGGACTACAGCACCTCGGTCCGCACCGCCAACGTCGTCGTCGGCAGCCTCACCGGCGACATCGGCCTGAGCGGCGGCGAAATCTACGGCTACGCCAAGACCGGCTCCACCGGCACCATCACCGGCGGCACCGTCCACGGCCTCGGCACCACCGCCGACGACCCCACCCGCCGCACGAACGATTTCAACGCCACCTTCCCTCCCGTCACGACGCCGAGCCCGACGACCGTCAACACCATCGCGTCGACCCTCGGCACCGGCGATCTGCCGCTCACCCTGCCGCGCACCGGCGACGCCGCCAACGCGGCGGACGGAAAATTTTATTACCGCCTTCCCGGCATCAGCACCAACGGCAACTCGACGAAGATCCTCACGATCGCGGCCAACGTCGTCCTGCTGCCGACCGCCGGCTCCGGCTCGACCGCCGTCAGCATTGGCGGCAACGCCTCCATCGCCATCAACTCGGGCGCCACCCTGCTCGTCTACACCCAGGCCAACCTCAGCATCGGCGGCAACGGCGTCGCCAACAGCAATCCGCAGCCCATCTCGTTCCAGGTTTACGGCACCAACTCGTCCGTCGGCGGCCAGTCGATCGACATCTCCGGCAACGGCCGGTTGCAGGCGCTCGTCTACGCGCCCAACGCCACGCTCAGCCTGAACGGCGGCGGCACCAACGGCGACGTGATGGGCGCCGCCGTCGGGAACACGATCACGATGAACGGCGGCACGGCGTTCCACTACGACGACTCGCTCGGGAATTTCACCACCGGCAACCCCTACGGCATCTCCAACTGGCGCGAGCTGACCACCGACGCCGAGCGCGCCACCTACGCGGCGGCGTTCGCCACGTTCTAGTCCGCCCGTCGCGCCAACCGGGAGCCAGGGCGCCCCCGCCCCGGTCCGCGAGCAAGGACACTTCGACTCGGTCCGCCGGCAGAACGCGGCGCCCTGAACCGGCCCGCGGGCTCGGCGTGTTTCCCCAATGACGCGAAGCGGGCAATCTCCTGTAAAAACCGTGCGCGCTCAGATTGCATCTTGAATTCGATTTTAGATTGGGATTAGGTCCACTCGCCGGCCAAAATTAGGGCCGTTTGGCCTCTCCCCTCCAAATTATCAGCCACCGATCCTGCGCATCGCTAGCAATCCGCCCTTTCGACAACCCGATTTTTTTGGTGCGACACTTTCCCAATGCTCTTCCCCGGCAAAATACTCCCGGCCCGTTTCGACGCCGCCGGCGTGCAGCAATCTTGGCGGTGCGACCGCCGCAGTGCTTTCACTCTCCTCGAGGTGATGTTCGCCGCGGCTGTCATGACCCTTGCGATCACGACCTCGATCACCGCCATGCAACGCGCGTTTGTGGCGCTGGACTCAGCCCGGAACATCACAATCGCGGGCCAAATACTCCAAAACGAGATGGAAAAAATGCGCCTGAAGGATTGGGCCACAGTCGATGCCTATCCAGCCGGCCCGACCGCGCTCACGATCGACACCAACTTCACCTCCAACGCCGTGATCGGAAACCGCTTCGCTCTCTCCCGCACGGTCACCACCGTTCGGTCCGGCATGAAGGAGCTGCGCTATACCGTCACTTGGACGAGTCTTGATCGCCGCACGCTCACCCACACGTATTTCACCTACTATGGGCAATACGGGATGTATGATTACTACTATAATGCGGCCTGAATTTTTTGCCGCGACCCCGGCGCGGCGAGATCCTCGCGGAGCGGCAGCGCCCGGATGCGCGCGCGCCGACCGCGGGGAGCGAGGATTCTCTCTCCTCGAAGTGATGATCGCGGCTTCGCTCGGCAGTCTCGTGCTCGTCGGCGTGCTTTCCGCCTTCCTCATGCTGGGCCGCAGCGGGGCCAATCTCTCCAGTTACGCGCAAATGGACGCCGAGTCGCGCCGCGCCATCGAAACGCTGTCGCAGGACCTGCGCATGGCCAGCGTTCTCTCCTACAACAGTTCCTCGTCCGTCACCCTCACGGTGCCCGACAGTTATCCGTCCAGCGACTCGACCCAAAATGAGAAAGTCACTTACGCTTACGACAGCGCGGCCAGCGGCGCCACCGCCCGATGCTTCTACGTCATGGCCGGCGACGCCTCCTCCACCGCCGCCAAACGCATTCTCGTTCGCAACGTCACCGCGCTCACCTTCCGGCGTTATGACCGGCTCGACGCCGCGACAACGAGCAGCACCAACACGAAGCGCGTCGAGCTCGCCATGACCCTGCGAGCCACCAGCAACACCGCCGTCTCGACCACCAACTACGTCGTCTCCGCCAGCATCATCCTCCGCAACAAACCCGTCATCTGATCAAGTAAACCGCCCCGCAGCGATCTCCGGGGCATTCGCCAGAACCACTCCAAACCCGTCCGAGCACCATGCAAGCTACTCTCACTCCCGTCCCGCCAGCCAAGCCGGAGCAAGTTCTGGGGTATCGGACCCGCGGCCTATGAAAACACCCTCTCCTTTCTCCCGGCCCTTTGCCCGGCGCGGTTCGGTTCTGGTGGTTGCCCTGATCTTCGCGGTCATCATCGGCATCTCCCTCGTCAGTTATCTGAAACTCTCCACCAATGCGCTCAAGCAGGCCGACCGCTCCTTCTTCAGCCTAGCCGCCGCCAACCTGGCCGAGATCGGGATTGAGGAAGCACTCACCAGCGTCAACCGCTCCATCCGCGGCGACGCGACCGCTTGGACCACGCCGTCCTGGACTATCTCGGGAGCCAACGCCACCCGCACCATCACTTTTTCGGGGGTGTCGGCCCCCGCCCCGAACGCCACCGGCACCATCAAGATCTATGTCCAAAACTATTCCGGTTCCAGCAGCTATGTGAGCCCCTCGACCACCGGCTCCAGCGGTCACGAGGAAGAGGATCACGACGAACATGAGGACGACCATGACGAACATGAAGACGACCATGATGAACACGCCGACGATCATGACGAACACGCTGACGATCACTTTGCCGAAGTCCGCGCGGCTGCCGCGGTCGCTTCCACGATGCCCGCACTCCCCTCGGATTTCATCCGAGACCGCTACGACGGCCGAGTATATTACGGGGGATTTGCAGACTTCGACGACCACTCTGACGACCATTCGGAAGATGACCATTCGGAAGACGATCATACCGAAGACGACCATTCGGAAGACGACCATTCCGAAGACACACATACGGAGGACTCGCACAGCACGAGCACGACGACAGCCGCTCCGGCCGGCAGCACCAGCGGCCTCATTGTTATCGTCGTCAAAGCCACCATCACTCCGGCGGCGGGCAACGGCCCCAGCGTCTCCAAATACGTTGAAGTGACCTTGAGTCGCCGCTCCTACTTCGGCCTCGGCCTCGTCGCCCGCGACAGCATCACCTTTGCCGGCACTCCCGCCGTGGACAGTTGGAATTCCGACCCGGACAACTCAAGCGCCACTGCGGCGATCGCCTATTCCACCACCGTCCGCACGAGCAACGCCACGGTGGCCACCACGTCCTCGGCGGCCGGAGCCGTCAATATCGGCAACGGCGATATCCTTGGCTACCTTCGCACTGGCGGCGGCGCTCCCACGATCGGCGCCTCGGGCAAGGTCCATGCCGCCGGCTCGACCCTTCATAACCCCGCGCGCGTCAGCACCGATTTCTCCGCCGCGTTCCCTACCGTCACCGTGCCCTCGCCCTCGGTTACGAACTCCGTCACGACCCCGATCACCGCCACGACCTCATTTCCCCGCACCGGTGACTCCGCAGCCAGCGACGGCGCCTACTACTATAATTTCACCAGCTCCGCCTTGATCGATCTCACCGGCGGCAGCAAAGTTCTCACTGTCGCGCAGAATTGCGTTTTTATCCTCAACAACCACGCGCTCCTCACCGCCATCAACCTCTCGGGCAACGCCTCCGCCTCGATCAACGCGACCGCGTCGCTCCAAATCTACACCAACGGCAATCTTTCCCTCGCCGGCAACGGCGTCGTGAACGCGGCGACCCAACACGTAAAGTGCCTCATTTTTAGCACGAACACCGGCACCAGCGCCCAGACCATTTCCATCTCCGGCAACGGTTCCCTGAAAGCCTGCCTCTATGCCCCCTACGCCGACGTCACCATCAACGGCGGCGGCTCCAGCGGCGGCGTCTACGGCTCAGTCATCGGCAAGACCATCGCCATGAATGGCGGCTGCAATTTCCACTTTGACGAATCGCTTCAGGTCGGCGCATCCACCAATCCCGTGCGCGTCGGCAAATGGAAGGAACTCCGCACCGCCAGCGAACGCGCCGCCTATGAAAGCGCCCTCAGTTTCTGAACCGGCCCGCGCCCGCCGTCGCCAGACAGACCGCCGCCAGCGCCCCGGGGGCGACGGCGAGAAACCCCTCGCCCAACCAATACAACCCGGCCACGGTCGCCACCAGGCCCGCGACGAAGCCCGTGTTCTCCACCAGGAATAGCCACTTGGCCCCGCCGGCCGCCTCCTGCCGGGCACGGAAAAACCTCCCCGCATAGCCGCCCATCAGCGCCACGAACGCCAACAGCACCGGCAGCAACCCGAAATCGTAGGGATGCGCCACCGCCACGGCGCGCAATCCGTAGTAGCCGCTCGCCGCCGCCGCAATCCACCACCCTTCGCCGGCCCGCATCGGGAGCAGCAGCCCGGCAAAGCTCCCCGCCAGCCACACGGTCGTCGCCAGCAGATACACCACCGCCGTCGACGCCAGATACGATTGCAGCTGGAAAAAAGCGCCCCACTGCAGCACGCCGAAATACACGCCGGTCGCCGCCACGTTGGCCCAGTGCCGCAAGGAATCCGCGCTCAGCTTCATGGGGCCGAAGGGTAGTAACGGCTCATCAGTTTCCGCCAACTGACCCGGAGCACCACTTGCATATCGGCCTCGCCGATCGGTGCCGCCCCCGCCACGGCCTCCGCCACCGCCCGCTCGCCCACGAACGTGACCCGCGGCGCGCCGAAAATCTCCCGCCGCTCCGGCTCCTCCTCCAGAAACCGGTCGATCGCGCTTTGCACCGCCGCCGCCCCGCCCGTCACCGGCCGGTCGCCGGCCCACGCATAGTCCCGCTCGGCGGTCCGCACCACGGTCACATACGGGAACGTCTTCAACAACCCCGCCACGATCCGGGGCGCCAGCCGACTCTGCGGGCCGGCCGCCTGCGCCGGCCCGCGCGTGAGCTTGCCGGCCAGCGAGATGGAGAAAATCCCCCCCGGGGCCAGCCGCGAACGCGCCAGCGCGAAGAATCGCTCCGAGTGCAACATCGCCGTCTGCAACTGCGTCGGCACCGGCACATCGACCGAGATCACGTCAAACGGCGCCCCGGACCAAGCGCCCAGAAAATGCTTCCCGTCGTCGATCACGAGCTGCCAATTCGTCGGAAAATTTCCGCGCGGCTCCTGGAGGTGTTCGCGCGTCAGGCGCACCACCGCCTCGTCGAGCTCCACCACGTGCAGGTTCGCCACGCGCGGCGCGAGATACCGCGCGTTGTCGAGCGAACCGCCGGCAATCACCAACGCACGCGGCGAAGGCCGGACCAGATTCGGGGCCAGCGACACCAGCAAGTTGTGCTGGTGCAACGACCGGGTGCCGTAGAGCAGATTGCCATTCAGATAGAGATACGTCGCGACCTTGTTCTTCCGGGCCCCTTGGATCAGATCCACCCGCTGGTAGGGCGAGAACTCCGAGGCCAGCACGTCCACCTCCAGATAACCGTGAGCCCGCTTGTAGAAGTAACGCAGACTCGCCGTGTCCAGCGGCCCCCACGCCGCGAAATACACCGCCGGCAACGCCAGCAACACCCACGCCGCCGCCGGCCGCGGCGTGCGCCACGTCAGCAACACCAGCGTCACCAAGGCCGCGAGATTCAGCGCCAGCACCAACCCCATCCTCGCCGCGGCCGCCGTCAGCACCACCAGCAAACCTAAAAAAGCCCCTGCGATCTCCGCTGCGTAAATCCGCAGCAACGCCCCCCGCCGCCCCCCGCCGCCGCTCTGTTCCTCGATCAACCGCGGGAGGAACACCGCGTAGAACGGCGTCAGCCCACCCAGCACCACCACGAAAACCAGCGGCGGGACCGCTCCCAAAAAATGATGCGACGCCAAAAAACCCGCCGCCCACCGCGCCGAAAACGGCAGGCTCATCTGCAACAACAGCGTGCCCGCCCCCAACCCCGTGAGCGCGCTCCGAGGGAGCCGGTCCGACAGCAGATAGCCCGCCGACAGCCCCAGAAAATATCCCGTTCCCACCAGCAGCGTCACCAGTTCGCTCGAACCGATCAGCGCTGCGAACTCGCGGATCGTCCCAAACTGCATCAGCGTGAGACTCGCACCCGCGAGCGCCGCGATGACCGCCGGCCGGCCGCGCCACCACGGAGCCGCCACTGCCTCCGCGGGAAAAGATGCACCGCCTGCCATGCCGGCCAGCGTGGTCCGCCCACCCGCAGGTGTCAATTTCGCGCGGCGCCCGCGCCGGAGGATTGACCGCTCGCCGCCCCTCCGCGAGCCTGTGCACCTCTCCGCCCCATGCGCCTCCTCCGTGCGATGTTTTCCGCTCTGCGGCCCGCCACCCGGGGCGAGGGCTCGCTGTTCCTCGCGGGCGTCAATCTCATGCTGCTCAACTTCCTCATGGTGCAGCATGCGGCCGTGGCCATCCGCCAGGCCGAGGTCGCCGTCATCATCTTCTCGCTCGCCTACTTCCTCGTCCTCTCGCTCGGCTACGCCGTCTCCGACCGGCTCTCTCCTGCGCTCCTGCGCGCGCTCCTGCCCCTCTTCCTCGGCGCGCAGCTCCTGCTGCTCCTCGCGCTGCAACCGCTCCAATACCTTCTCGCCGCCCCCGTCGCGCGCTGGGCCGCGCGCCACGCGCTCCCCGCTTTGCTGGGCGACATCGCCGCTGGCGCCGTCCTGTGCGTTCTGCTCACCGTCTGCGCGACCTCTCTCTATGCGGTCTTCCTCCCGCGCCTGACCGCTGCCGGCGCCGGGCTGCGGCGGTGTTACTCCGTCGAGGTCGCCGGCTCCCTTCTCGGGCTGCTGCTTGTGCCCGTGCTTGCGGCGGTTTCCCACGAGGCGCTGCTCGCCGGCTACTGCGCCGTGTTTCTGGCCCTCGCCCGGTCGGTCGGCGTCGGCCGCTGGCTCGTCGGCGCGACAGCCCTCGCCGCCGCCGCCTACATCGCCGGTTTCTCCGCGGCCGACCGCGCGATCGCGCGGTGGTGCTACACGCGCATCTACGGCTGGGAGGTCACCGCCCTGCCGTTCGTGAGCTACACGCCCTACCACAAGATCGAGATCGCCTCCGGCCCCGCGCAATCCCGCCTGCTCCTCAACGGCCGCCGCCAGTTCGCCACCGACCCCTCCCGCGCCTACGCCTACTACGTCGCCGAGTTTCCCGCCCGGCTCCTCGGCGCGCCGCACGTCGCCCTCCTCGGCTGCGGCTCGATGTCCACCGTCGGCTTGATCGGCGACTTCGTCCCGTCCATCCGCATCGTCGATCTTGACGAACAGGTCTTCAGTGCCTCGCGCACCCATTTCCAAGCCTTCAACCGTCTCGACTCGCTCCGCAACTGGACCTTCACTCCGAACGACGCCAAGAACTTCCTCGCCAACTCCGCCGAGTCCTTCGACCTCATCCTTCACGACATCCCGCCCGCCCGCTCCCGCCAGGTCGCGCTCACCTACACCGAGGAATTTTTCCGCCTCGTGCTTGCGCGCCTCTCCCCCGGCGGGATTTTCTCCATCTCCAGCCTCACGCCGCTGGCGGGCGACCTGCACTACAGCCGCCGCCTGCTCGCCACCCTCGGTCGCGTTTTTCCACATTACTTCGTCCTCGTCCGCCACGACTCGTGCTATTTCTACGGCGGCGGCGCCGGGCTGCGGGAGCCTACCGGCGCCGAACTCCTCGCCGCCGTCGCCCCCGGGCGCCGCCACGGCGTGAAATTCTACTCGCGCGCGCAGATCGAGGCCCTCGTCGCCGGCGAGAAGATCGTCACCATTTCCAACGTTGGCGACCTCATCTATGACTGAGCCCGTTCCCGCACGGTCCGCCGGTCGCTTCGCCGATTCGCTGCTCGCCTTCACCACCGGGCTCTGGCTCGCCCTGTTGCAATGCGCCTATTTTTTCCTCCTCGAAGCCTACCTGACTAGCCGGGCGACCTCGTTTTTCATCGCGCTTTTTTTCTGGCTCGGCGGTTTTCTCGCCGGGCTGAACCTCGCGGCGCCACGCGCATTTCCGGCGCTCGTCGTCGCGGCCCCGCTCGCCTACTATGCCGCGCTCGGCGGGCTCGCGGTGTTTCCCTATCATCTGTGGCTCCTCGCGCCCGTCGGCGCGTGCATTGCCGTCGCCGGGGCGCTTGCGGGAGCTTTTTTCCCCTTCGCCGCCAGCCGTTTTCCCGGACTGAAAATCCTCCTGCTCCACGAGAACAACGGCTTCGTTCTCGGTCTGCTGCTTTCCCTTCTGGGCCTGGTTTTCCACGGCCGGCTGCTCCTCACCCTTCCCCCCGTGCTCGGCGCGCTCGCCGTCGGCGGCCTCCTCCTTTCCCGCCGCTGAACGAGCGGCGCGGCCATCGCCCCGGCGGCCATTTTCGCCGCCGTTTGCCTTCCGCTCGGTGCCCTGCCAGCAATCTCCCGTAAAAACCGGCCGCGCGACTGCATACGCCTTGAGTTCCTCCCGGTCCCGGAATTGAGTGCATCCGCCCCATGAAACCAGAGCCGTTCAGCTGCCCGCAGCCAGGGCCGGCGCCTTCTGTCGAGATTTCTCGCGCGGGCGAGCTGAAGCCCGAGACGGCCTGCGCTTCGAGCCCCCACCCCGTTGAGCCCGCCCGGCGCTCACACCTCCGGTCGTGCCGGGCGTTCACCATCGCCGAGGTCGCGCTCGCCTCGATGATCATGGCCCTGGGCATCGCGACTTCGATCACGGTGATGCAGCGGGGCTTCATCATGCTCGACACCGCGCGCAATATCACCACCGCCGGCCAGATCATGGTGAGCCAGATGGAGCAAATCCGGATGCTCGATTGGACGACGGTGTCCGCCTACCCCGCCGGCCCGACCACGCTGACGCTCGACAGTGTTTTCTCCAGCAGTTCGTCGGTCGGCAGCCGCTTCACGATGACGCGCACCGTGTCGACCCCCTCGACCAACATGCTCCAGATCACGCTCACGGTGCGGTGGACCGCCTACGACGGCCGCTCGATCTCGCGCTCGATGACCACCTACTACGCCCGCTATGGCATCCACGACTACATCTACAACGGCTCCTGAGCGCGCCGCGCGCGGCCGGCGCGCGTTCACGCTGGTCGAGGTGCTGATCGGCGCCAGCATCGGCTCGTTCGTGCTGCTCGGGATCCTCAGCACTTTTCTCATGCTCGGCCGCAGCGGCGTCAGCCTCAACAACTACTCCGCGATGGACGCCCAGACCCGCAAGGGCCTCGAGGATTTCGCCCAGGACGTGCGCATGGCCAGCGCCATCACCTTTAACAGCACGACCTCCATCACGCTCACCGTGCCGGACAACTACACCTCCACGAGCAACCAGGTGACCTACGCGTGGGACACCACCACCGGCAGCTTGACCTACCACTATTTTTACCGCGTGCCCGGCACCGCCGCCGCCACCTCCCCCAAGACTACCTACATCGCCAACGTCGCCGCCTTTTCTTTTCTGCGTTACGACCGCCTGAACGTCGCCGCCACCACCGACGCCGCCACCAAGCGCATCCAGATCAGCATGACCGTCTCCACGGCCAATCGCACCGTCGTCACGGCGACGGACACCACGATTTCGGCCTCGTATATCCTCCGCAACAAAACCTCCTCATGAACCCGCCCACCACCTCCCGACTCCCCCGGTCCGAACGCGGCTCTCTCCTCATCGTCGCGATGCTGCTGTGCGCCATCATCGGAGTCTCGCTGGTGAGCTACTACAAACTCGCCGCCACCACGCTGAAGGGCTCCACCCGCTCCTTCCTCTCCATGAGCAACCTCGACCTCGCTGAGATCGGCGTCGAGCAGGCGATGGCGTGTTTCTACGACCAGTCCACCGGCACCGCCTCCGCCACCGCGTGGACGGGCTGGACGCTCTCCGGCACCACCGCGAAGCGCACCTTCAGCGGCTATGTCCCCGCGCCCAACTGCACCGGCGTCGTCCGCGTTTACGTTTACTACTACACCAACTCCGGCGGCACGCCCGTCATCGTCGCCAAGGCCACCATCACCCCGCCCGACGGCCCGCCCCTCGACAAATTCATCGAAGTCACCCTCCGCAACCGCGGCCTCTGGAGCACCGGCTTGGTCGGCAAAACCTCCGTCCGCATGAACAGCAATGCCCGCGCCGACAGTTGGATGTCCGACCCCGACAGCGATGCCTCGACCGCCGCCGTCGCCTACTCCAGTGGCGTCCGCCGCGACAACGGCACCGTCGGCACCCCCAACTCCGCCAACGGCTCCATCACCATGGACTCCAACGCCGAGATCTACGGCACCGCCAACACCGGCGGCGGCACCGTCACGACCAACAGCAACGTCCGCATCTACGGCGCCTCCAGCCCCTCGTCCCCCAAAGTGGACACGAGCCGCGTCCACACCGATTTCAACTACACCTTTCCCGCCATCACCGTGCCCGCGCCCACCACGGTCAACACGATCTCCACGTCGGTCACCGCGCCGCGCACCTTTCCCCAAAGCGGCGACAACATCAACGCTTCCGACGGCAAATATTACTACAGCTTCGGCTCCGGCAACAACATCAACATGGACAGCAACAAAAACCTCACGATCGACGGCAAGGTCGTCTGGCTGCTCCAGAGCCACCTCGGCGTCGATGCCATCCACACCAGCAGCAACGCCGACACGGTCTTTTCGGGCACCACCTCGACCCTCGAGATCTACACCAACGGCAACATCACCCTCGACAGCAACAACGACATCAACGCCTCCGGCCAACCCTCGCGTTGCCTCGTTTACGGCACCAGCGCCACCACCCAGACCTTCACCCTCTCCAGCAACGTCAACTGGGGCGCTGCCATCTACGCCCCCAACATGACTTTTCGCATCGACAGCAATTGCAGCCTCTTCGGCTCTGTCGTCGCCAACACCATCCAGATGGATTCCAACGCCGCCTTTCACTACGACGAGTCGCTCGGCAACCTCGGCGGCGGCACCGGCGTGTCCGTCTCCAAGTGGAAAGAGCTCCAGTCCGCCGCCGACCGCGCCACCTACGCCAGCGTGCTGAATTTCTGAGCCGGCCGGCCCGCCCAGCCGCCCCCTTCGATCGCCCCGGAGCGACGAACGTCAGGCCAAGCCTCGCCCCGTTTCGCTCCCAGTGTCACCCCTCCCCCTCTGTGGGAGCGAGCTTGCTCGCGACGCGCGGCCCGCACGGTTCGCGAGCCGGCTCACTCCCGCTCCTTCAAGCCAAGCCGGCGCATTCTGCCGGCCGGGCAGACGCGTTTCGGACCCGTCGCGAAAGAACATCTCCGGAGCAAGCTCCGAGGCGTTTGCCCATACTCCATGCAACTCACGACCATCCCGCCGCATTGGAGGGACGACCTCCGTGTCGTCCGTTTTTCCGCGATCCGCGGACCGGACGGAGCCGGTCCCTCCACCCAAATCAAGCCGGAGCAAGCTCCAAGGTATCGGACCCACTGCGAATAAACCGCCAAGAAAGCCGCTCCGCGGCCGCCGTGTCGCCTCCCGATCCGGACCCGAGCTCAGCCGGCGCAGAGTTCCGCCCGTCCTTGCCGGCGGTCATTTTGGCACAGGTTTGATCACGCCCCCTCTCCGCGAAAGTTAAAAATTCCGTTTGTGCCGGCGGCCAGTGAGCGTAGTTTTCGCGGACCGTTTTGTCGGGTGACGTATCACCCGCCGGTCCGTTGCTTCTCCTCCTCCACATGAAACCACGTCATCTGTTCGCGTTCCCTGTCGTCCTCGCCACTCTGACCGTTTTCGCCGCCGCTTTGCCGGCGGAAGCCCCCCCGGCCGGAAAGGCGCCGCCCCCCGCCGCCGCCTCGCCCGTCTCCGAGGCGCAGTTGAAAAACCTCAAGGCCCGCGCCATCGGACCCGCCGTCATGGGCGGCCGCATCTCCGACCTCGTCTTCGACCCGGTGAGCCCCGCCACCTACTACGTCGGCTTCGCCACCGGCGGCGTGTGGAAGACCACCAACAACGGCACCACCTTCGCGCCCATCTTCGACGACATCCCCGTCCAATCCATCGGCGCACTCGCCGTCGCCCCGTCCAACCCCGACATCGTCTGGGTCGGCACCGGCGAGGGCAACGACCGCAACACTTCCGGCTGGGGCCTCGGCCTCTACAAGTCCACCGACGGCGGCGGCAAATTCGAGTTCGCCGGCCTCAAAGACTCCCGCACCATCCGCCACATCGTCGTCCACCCCACGAACCCCGACATCGTCTGGGTCGCCGCCGGCGGCTCCCTCTGGACCGATGGCGGCGAGCGCGGCGTCTACAAAACCACCGACGGCGGCAAGACCTGGAAAGCCGTCCTCACCGCCCCCGCCCCCAACGACGCCGTCACCGGCGCCTCCGGCCTCGTGATCGACCCCGCCAATCCCGACGTGCTCTACGCCGCCCTCTACGCGCGCCAACGCAAACCCTGGGGCTTCTACTACGGCCCCGGCGCCACCAAAGACGGCGCGGACGTCGGCGGCATTTTCAAAACCACCGACGGCGGCGCCACCTGGACCAAACTCACCAAGGGCCTCCCCGACAAAACCGGCCGCATCGGCCTCGCCATCGCGAAGAGCAAGCCGGGCGTCGTCATGGCCGTCATCCAGAGCGACGAAGGCGGCACCAGCGACATCGACCAGAACCACAGCAAACAGGGCGGCATCTTCCGCAGCGAAGACAGCGGCGCCACCTGGACCCGCGTCAATCCGCTCAACCCCCGCTCGTTCTATTTCAGCAAAATCGAAATCGATCCGGCCAACGACCAGCGCGTCTACGACCTCGGCTGGATCGTCTACGTCTCCGACGACGGCGGAAAAACTTTCCGCGAA
>JACQFT010000244.1 GCA_016199925.1 Opitutia bacterium
GTGGCCGAGGATCTTGGCGAGTTCGTCGCGGACGAAGGCGCCGTAGAGGCGCTCGGAGGCGTCGAGCTGATTGCTGTCGCGCACGGCTTCGGTGATGCCGGAGAGCACCTGCTGGAGGGAGGCCTTCGACTCTTCCTTGATCGAAGCGGCGAGGGGATCCTCGGCGAGGGTGATGCGGCGGCGGGCCGAGCGGGTGGTGGTGAAGGCCTCGAGGATTTCGTCCTCGGTGGACACGGGCTCGTCGCGCACGACGTAGCAGTCGGTTTTCTTGGCCGGCACGCCGACGCGCGGGTCTTTGACGAGCTGCTTTTTCACGCCGGAGAACCAGCGTTTGAACTTCTCTTCGCCGACGACCTGGGTGAGCACATGTTCGAGCTCGATGGCGCTGGCGGCTTTGTTCGGGTAGGCGGAGAGGGTGTCGATGACGAGCTGCACCGGATCGTCTTCGAGGAGCGCCTTCACCTTGGCGGGCTCGGTCTCCTTGCGGGCGAGGATGTGCTTGGCGGGGAGGACTTCCATGCTGGCCACGCAGAACACCGGGTCCATGTGGTGGCTCTTTTTGTCCCGGAAATCGATCACCAGCTTGTGGTCGGCCTCATCGTAGGCCTTGATCTGGCCGAAACCCCAACTGCGGTGGACGACGTAGTTGCCGGGCTCCATGGCCTCGGGCTTGGCTTTGGACGCCTTCAGGGCGGGGTGTTTGGCAAGGAGCGAGGTGATGGCGTCGGAATTCATAATTGCGTATCGAGTAAGTGAACCGATTAGTTGAGGCCATAATGATGCGGGATGTCAAACAGGGTTTGGACCAAGCTCCTTCGGGTGCCGGTGGCGGCGCGGCCGACGGGTGGGAATCTGCCGTGCAAACCACCGAGCGGTGGCTGGCGCGCTCCGACCGTGTGGATACACTGTTGGAAGGCCTTCCGGCCGCCCTCGCGGGCCAGGAACGCGCGCGCTGCCAGCACCTGTTTTATGGTGTCGTGCGGTGGTTCAGCCTCATCGAGTCGGGCCTCGCCGGGCTTATGGCGCACGCGCCGCGCACGAGGGTCCGCGCCATCCTGATGGTCGCCGGGTTTGAGGTTTTGGAGGGCAAAACCGACGCCTCCGCAAAAATAGTTCACCACGCCGTCGAGCGCGCCAAAACCCTCGCCAGCCAAAAAGAGGCCGGCCTGATCAACGCCGTCGCCCGCAAGCTCGCCGCCCGGCTCGTCGCCGGCCCGGTCAAGACCGGCGTCGTCTCCGCCGACCTCGCGGTCGAGTTCGCGCATCCCGAGTGGCTGGTGCAGCGCTGGCTCAAGCTCTTCGGGCCCGACGCCACGCGGCAGCTCCTCGAGTGGAACCAGCAACCCGCGCGCGTCTATGCCCGCGCGCGGACGGACGCGGCCTTGCCCGACTTTCTCGCGCCGACGCCGTGGCCGGCGTTTTTCGAGGTGAAAGCCGGCCATTGGGACGCCGTGCGCCAGCTCGTGCACGACGGCGTGCTCTACCTGCAGGACCCGTCGACGCGCCTGAGCGTCGATCTGCTCGCGCCGAAACCCGGCGAGAGCGTGCTCGACTGCTGCGCGGCGCCCGGCGGCAAAAGCCTCCTCATCGCCGACCGCATGCAGACCGGCAGGGTGGTCGCGCTCGACCTCCCGGCGAAATTGCCCGAGGCCGGCGCCCCGCCGAAGCCCGACCTGCGCCTCGTGCGCCTGAAGGAAAATCTCTCGCGCGCTCCGGCCGCCGTGCAGGTGTCGCTCGCCGAGGTCGACCTCACCAAGGTCGGCACCGATTTCTACCGCAACCTGAACCTGCCCGCCGACTACGACGCCGTGCTGCTCGACGCGCCGTGCTCGAACACCGGCGTCATGCGCCACCGCATCGACGTGAAGTGGCGGCTGGAGGAGGGCGATTTCGGCAAGCACGCCAAGCAGCAGCTCGCGCTGCTCCACGCCGCCGCGCGCCTCGTGCGCAACGGCGGACGCCTCGTCTACAGCACATGCAGCCTCGACGCCGAGGAGAACGACCGCGTCCTCAAAGCCTTCTTCGACACGCGCGCCGGCGGGCCCTTCAAGGTCGAACAAAAAATCCTCAGCCTGCCGTGGATCGACGGGCATGACGGCGCGGGGGCGTTCCTGCTGAGGAAAGCGTGAGCGTGCCGGGCGGGATGTTGGGTTGCGAGAATTCGCCGCGGCCATAGAGAGGAGGACATGACGGCGCACCCAGGCGGCACGATGCGGATTTTTGAGCAGGCTCCCCGCCCGGCGCTGCGCCCCCTGGTCGCGAGTTTTCTGGTGGTGGAATTTCCGGTCCGGCATCGCGACGCGCATCTGCCGGCGACGGGTCCGGTCGCGGCGTTTTCGTTTCAGGGCGGGTGCCGCCTCGACGGCGAGCGATGGGCGCCTCGGGCCGCCTTCACCGGGCTGCGCGAAACGATGCGCACGCACGAGCACGACGCCGGGCACCGCGTGCTGTTGGCGCGGTTCACGCCGGTCGGGGCCGCGGCTTTCTTGCGGGCGCCGCTGGACGAATTTTCCGGGACCACGGCCGACCTGGCCGACATCCTCGAACGCCCGGGCGAGCTGGCGGGTCTGCACGAGCGACTCGCCGGCGCCCGGAACCACGGGCGTCGCGTCGGGCTGTTGGAGGATTTTCTGCTCGCCCGGATTAGCCGGTCCGCCCCCGATCCGCTCGTGGCTGCCGCGGTGGCGTGGGTCGAGCGGTCCGGCGGGGCCGGGCGCATCGCCGAGCTGACGCGCCACATTGGTCTGAGCCAAAGCGCCCTTGAGCGCCGGTTCCGGCGGAGCGTCGGAATCACGCCCAAGAAATTCGCCTCGCTGGTCCGGTTGCGGCGGGCGGTGCAGTTGCGGGCGGGCGGCGCGGACTTCACGACCGTCGCCCTCGCGGCGGGCTACTTCGACCAGGCGCACTTGACGAACGATTTTCGCCGGGCGACGGGCCGGACGCCGCAGGCTTTTTTTCGCCCGGCGCCGGCGGGGCGCGACGCCGAAATTTTCCAAGCCGCGGCGGCCGCTCTGCGTTAAGGTGAAGCATGACGGTTTGCGCGCTTCGCTTGGTTCGTTCCGGAGGCTGGCCCCGGCGGTGGTTGCTGCTCGCCGCAATTTTACCGGCGGCGGGCCGGCCTGCGTTCGCGCCCGATTTTCGCCCGTTGGTCAACCCTCCCTCATCCACCATGAAAACTTTTGTCATCATTTTTCGCCAAGCCCGGTCGCACCCGCTCTCGGCCGCCGACCAGCAACGGCGCGCCGCCGAGATGGGGCCGTGGATTCGGCAGCATAACGGTGCCGGCCACAACCTCGAGCCGCGCTTGCTCGCGCCGGAATCGGTCCGGTGCGGGCCGGCCGGCTCCGCCGGCGCGACGCCGGAGGACGGGCCCGTGACCGCGCTGTTGTTTTTGGCGGCGCATGATCTGCGCGACGCGGCGCGAGTGGCCGAGTCGCACCCGGCGCTCCGCTACGGGGCCACGGCGGAGGTGCGCGCCTGGGCGCCGCCGGGCCCGGTCGCTCCGCCGGCGACGCCTCGGCCGGAGTCGTGAGTCCGGCCGCCGCGGGCGGCCGCTGCGCTCGGCCCGCCGTTTCCGCCGCCGCTCACGGCACCAGCTCGAACACCGGCACCTCGACGTCATACTCGCGGGTGCCGGCGAGGACGGTGCAGGTGATCTTGGCGGCGGTCTTCACCAGTTGCGCGTAGCGTTCGTAGTCCCACTGCGCGACGGGCTCGCCGTTGATCCGCACGACGAGGTCGCCGGGCTGGAGGTTGAGCTGCGCCGCCGGCGCCTCGGGCACGACGGCGAGCACGCGCCAGTAAACCGGCGAGCGGCCGAACGACAGGCCGCTGCTGCGGCGCGGGGTGAGGCGCACGGGGCCGTCGACGTCGCGGGCAAACGTCACCTGGTTGCGGCGCTGGTCGAAGGTCAGCGAGAAATTCCGCAGCACCTCGCCGCCGAGCGAGGACAACTCGTCGGTCAGATCGACGATGGGCTGGTCGAGGACCTGCGAACCGATGAGGATGTTTTGTGCGAGCCGGCCGACGAGCTGGCGGCGGTCGCCGGCGAGCGAGGCGACGAGGGTGCCGACGCGCGGACCGTAGGCGAATCTCGGGTGCAGGCCCACGGGGTTGAGGGTCAGGCTGCCGTCGCTGCCCGAGTCGATGAGCACGATGAAGGACTCGTTGCCCATCTGGATCGGGATGAGCGGCGAGTTGCGCTCGTTGTTGAAGGCGATGGTGGAGACGCGCGCCGACTGCTTGAGCACCGGCGGCGGCACGGCCGGGTAGGGTGCGATGACGAGCCGCGAGCCGGGATAATCAAGCGTGAGCAGCGTGTCGCGGAAAACGGGGAAGCCCATCACGCCGTCGATCGTCAGGCCGAGATGGCCGGAGAGGTCGGTGAACTCGGTGACGAGCGCCGGCACGCGCTCGAAGACGGTGTCGCCGACGCGCAGCGTGCGGAGGGTGAGCGACTCGAGCGCGACCTCGCCGCCGTTGGCCGAGCGCACGCGCACGGTCGGCGCGGGGCCCTTGGGGGGCTTCACCCGCAGCGCCTTCGCGAGCGCGGGCGAGACGAGCGTGACCGACGAGCCGGTGTCGACGAGAAACCGGTAAGTGAGGCCGTCGGCCTGGCGCGCCTCGACGAGGAAAAAATTCGAGATGATGCGCGCCGGCACCACGGTCGTTTTGGTCTCGACGGTCGTGCGCGCCGGGGCGCGCGTGCCGAGGGCGACGCAGCCGCTGAGCAAGAAACCGAGCGCGCAGCCCAGCAGCAGAAGAAGCAGCGCCCCGCCGCGCCCGGCCGCCGGTCCCGCCGGCACGCTCCGCGCGTGCCCGCGCCGGTTGTAATACATTATATTACAAACGGTCCGGGGGGGCACGCGGGCGGGCGGGCAGGCCGCCCCCACGCCGGCGAGGCACCGCGAGGCTGGGCGCCCCTCGCTCATTTGACCGGCGGCGACAGCCGCGTGCTGAGGCCCCAGGCGCCGAGCGACAGGACGGCGCTGGCGACGAACACCGAGCGGCCGCCGAAAAGGAAAAACGCCGCGCCGGCGAGGATCGGCGTGATGGCGCGCGAGAGCGAGCCGAGCGACCGGAAGATGCCGAGCACGCGGCCTTGCTCCGACGGCGTGCTGTAGAGCGAGATCAGTCCGGTCGTGGACGGATTCACGAGGCCGTTGCCCAGCGCGAGGAACGCGAGGCCGGCGTAGAGCATCCACGGCGCGATGGCGAACCCGATGACGAGCAGCCCGAGCGCCGAGGCGACGAGGCCGCTGGTGAGCACGCGGATCTCGGGGACGGTCTTGAGCAGCTTCCGCACGAGCCAGCCTTGCACGACGATGGAGCAGAGGCCGAGGAAACCGAGGAGGTAGCCGTTTTGGCGGACGGTGTAGTGAAAGCGTTCGGCGGCGAGGAACGTGAGCGAAGTCTCCATCGCGACGAACGCGACGGAGTAGACGAAGGCGACGATGTTGGCGCGGCGCACATCGGCGTTTTCGAGGCCTAAGATGGCGGCGATGGGATTGCGCAGGCGCGGGTCGCGGGCCTCGGCGCGCGCGGCGTCGGTGAGCGTCTCCTTGAAGCGCGCGGTGATCCAGCCGAGGTTCAGCAGGCAGAGGCCGAACGCGATGAGCGCCGGCGTGGAGAAGGGATTGAGTCCGTAGTTCGCCAGCGAGGGAAAGTGCGCGACGAGGTCGATGTGCGCCGTGAACGCGCCGAGCATCGGGCCGGTGACGAGGCCGAGACCGAACGCGGCGCCGACGACGCCCATCGCGCGCGAGCGTTCCTGGCGCGTCGTGACATCGGCGACGGCGGCGGTGGCGACGGAGAGATTGCCGCTGAACGCACCGCTCACGAGGCGCGAGCCGAGAAACAGCCAGAACGAGCCGCTGAAAACCCACACGAGATAACTCAGCGCGGTGCCGGCGACGGTCCAGCGCAGCACGCCGCGGCGGCCGTGGCGGTCGGAGAGCGAACCCCAGAACGGCGCGAAGACGAATTGGAGAATCGAGAAAACCGAACTGAGCACGCCGCCGAAAAGCACCGCGGCGAACGCGTGGTCGTGGCCCATCCAGTGCGCGACGGCGTCGGCTTGCGCGAGCATCCACGCGAGGAGGCCCGTCTGGCCGTCGAGTTTGAGGTAGTAGTCGATCAAGTCGGGCCCGAGCGGGAAGATGATCGAGAAGCCGATCAGGTCGATGTAGAGCGTCAGGAAAATGACGCCCAGCGACAGCGGTTTCTGCGGGCTGGGAGTGTGGGAGGCAGGCGTGGACACGGGAAAGGAGCGGGGAATGTGGGCACGAATTTCGCGCAGCGCAAAAGAGAAGTGGCCGGACGCTGCGGAATTAGCCGCGTGCGCGGAGGAGGCGTGTGCCCTTGCATGGGCTGACGGCAGGAGGGGCTTTGCGCCCCGATGGATCGGCCGGCCGGACGGAATGCCACGGTCCGCGTTCGGGTCGGGGCCTTCCGCCGTCGCCAAGGCGATGGCGGACAGAAAAGCCCCACCTACAGTTTACCGAGCTGAGCCTGTGTTTTTTTGGGCAGGTTCGCGACGACAAGATCGTAGGAGCGGCGAATACGCGCTTGGAGTTCCTGCTCGGAAAGGACGCTGAGGTCGCCGACGCGCACCCACATGCGTTTGGCGCAGTAGGGCGCCTGGGTGATGCCGTCGATGTCGGTCAGCTCGTCGAACTCCTCGGGCGTGCATTTGAAGGTGACGCCGTCGACCAGTTCGCCGTCGAGGGCGATGAGGAAAAACATTTTGCCGGCGACCTTGTGGACGAGGCACTCGCCCCACTGTTTCACGACCGAAGTCTGCGGGAGCGAGAGAGCGAACCGTTTCAGGCGGGCGAGTTGCACGGTCGGGAGCTTTGCTCGGGCGGGTGCGGCGCACAATCGATTTTCCGGCGCTCGCTTCTCCCGCGCGGCACCCGGAAACTGTCATATATTATCCTAAATTCCGCAGTTGAAACGCGGAGTTCGCGGAGGACGCGGAGCAGAAAGAGAGAGGATCCTTCACTCGAAAGGCTCACCTGCCGAGTGAGGGGACTCGGGACGA
>JACQFT010000240.1 GCA_016199925.1 Opitutia bacterium
CCGTAGATGGCATCGCTCACCGTCATGTCGTAGGCCGACATCGTTTTCGCGATGGAGCCCGAGGCGCCGCCGGCCTGGAAGAAGATGCGCGCGACTTCCTGGCCCGCGCCGATTTCGGCGATGGTGCCATAGCGGCTGCCATCGAGATTGATCGTCAGGGCCTTTCGGTTCGTGGTGAGCAGGCCCTCCTTTTCGGCGGGTTCGAGCATGCTCTTAGGAACGGACCTTTTGGTGAAAACCAAAGCACGATTCGAAAAATATTCCGTTAAGGCCCGGGCGCTTTGCACCGATGGAACTCTTGGCCGGCCGCCCCACTGCAGCCAGCACACCCTGATATTATTTCCATGAAGTCCCTTACCATCGGCCAAAGAATCATTCTCGGATTTTCCCTTCTCGCCCTCATCGGTGCGATCCAGGGTGTCTTCAGCTACCGGTTGTTGCTGCCGGTCGCGGAACGGGCGCGGTTCGTCAAAGAGGACGCACTGCCGGGCGTGCAGCGCGTCTCGCAAATCAACACGCTCGCTCAACTCAACGCTGTGCTGATCCACGCGCATGTGCTGGCCGGCAAAGACGAGAAGGAGGTATTCGAGAAAACCATTTCCAGGAACGGTGCGCTCATCCAGGAGGGCCTTGCTGCCTACGAGAAGACGATCACCAGCGACACCGAACGCCAGCTGTTCAACGAATTCATGAAAACCCGCGACGAGTATCGCAGTGCTTATGACCAGGGACTGGAATTGAGCAACGCGGGCAAACTCGAGGAGGGCAAAGCCCATTACCGGGACGTTATCGCACCCATCGCCGAGCGGCGGGCGGCCTTGCTCGACAAGTTGGTCGCCTTCAACGAAGCCGAAACCGGACAAGCGGTAACAAGTATCTTTGACAACGTCGGCCATGGCAAATTGACCGTGCTGATCGGCATCGGCATGTCGCTGCTCGCGTCGATCGGTCTTTCCGCCTACATCGTCCGTGGAATCAACCGCAACCTGCACCGCCTCGCCACGACGCTCGACGACGGCGCGAACCAAGTCGCCTCGGCCTCCTCGCAAGTTTCCTCCGCCAGCCAGTCGCTCGCGTCCGGTTCGAGCGAGCAGGCTGCCTCTCTCGAGGAAACCAGCGCGTCGCTTGAAGAGATGGCGTCGATGACCAAGCGCAATGCCGAGAGCGCCGCGCAGGCCAACGCCCTCTCCAACCAGACTCGCGCCGCCGCCGACACCGGCGCCGCCGATATGGATGAAATGCGCCGCGCGATGGACGCCATCAAGGCCTCCTCCGACGACATTTCCAAAATCATCAAGACGATCGACGAGATCGCTTTTCAGACGAACATCCTCGCGCTCAACGCTGCCGTCGAAGCAGCCCGCGCCGGCGAGGCTGGCATGGGGTTTGCGGTCGTCGCCGACGAAGTCCGCAGCCTTGCCCAACGCTCCGCGCAGTCCGCCAAGGAAACCGCCGGCAAAATCGAAGAGGCGATAAAGAAGAGCGAACACGGCGTGCAAATCTCCGGCAAAGTCGCCAAGTCACTCAGCGAAATCGTCGAGAAAGCCCGCCAAGTCGACACCTTCGTCTCCGAGATCGCCCAAGCCTCCAAGGAGCAGAACCAAGGCATCGGCCAAGTGAACAGCGCGGTCTCGCAGATGGACAAAGTCACGCAATCCAACGCCGCCAACGCCGAGGAGACCGCCAGCGCTTCCGAGGAACTCAACGCCCAGGCCGCGTCGCAGAAAGAAGCCGTCGGCGAACTGCTGCAACTGGTCGGTGCGACCCGCGCCACCGACGCGCGCGGCAAAGTCACGGCCAAAGCAGGCAAGCCGCCCGCCGGTGCCGGTCGGATTTTCGCCGCGCCGAATCCGATCGCGGCGAAACGCACCGGTGCACGCGCGGGCCAGAGTCCTGCTCCGGTCGCAGCCGGCCCGGGCGGCGATGCCTTCAAGGATTTCTAAGCCGAGCGGTGCTGCCTCGCTCCACGAACCCGCGCCGCAACGCGCGGGTTTTCATTCGGGAAAATCATTCCGGCAGCTCACCCCCGAATTCTGCGAAACTCCGTCAAGTCACCGCGTAAACGTGCCGATAATCCACGTGAGAGTTAATTGTTCTTTTTGGGTGTGAATGTGTGTGTGTGCAAAAATCCCGTCTCTTCACCGAGGCGGGATTTTTTCTTGCCGGTTCCGCGGCCCCGCCCTCCGTCTCCCCCGCCCGCGTTCACCGCCGCGCCCTGCGCGCCGCGCGAGAGCTTTGTCACGTAATACGTGACAAGTTTGCCCCGGGGAGTTTCAGAGGGGTTTGTCACGTATTACGTGACAAAGTCCGCCGCGGGGTGGCGGGCGGCAGGGCACGTTTTTCGGCGGGGCTGTCAGGCGCGGTGGGAGACGCTGGAAACAAGAAGGCGCACCTTGGCAGATGCGCCTTCCTGTTCGTAGCCGGCGCGGGGGTGGGCGCCGCTTAAGGTGGTTCAGAGAATCAGGTCGGGCGGGACGTTCGAGAGGGCCTCCTCGAGGGTGGTGAGGCCCATGAAGACTTTGAGGATGGAATCCTGGTGGAGCGTCTTCATGCCGTTGCGCATCGCGACGCGCTTGAGGTCGGCGACCTCAACTTCCTTGTTGATGGCTTCGGTCAACTCTTCGGAGTTGGTCATCAGCTCGTGGATGCCGACGCGGCCCTTGTAGCCGGTGCCGCCGCAGACGTGGCAGCCGCCGGGCGCGGCCTTGAAAATCTCGCCGCTCTTGCCGATGGCTTTCTCGATGAGCTCCTGCTCGCGGCCTTCGGGGGTGTATTTGACTTTGCAGTTTTTGCAGACGCGGCGGAGGAGGCGCTGGGCGCAGACGCAGACGAGGGACGCGGAGATGTTGAAGGGTTCGATGCCCATCTCGCCCATCCGGGAGACGGTGGAGGGCGCGTCGTTGGTGTGGAGCGTGGAGACGAGCAAGTGGCCGGTGAGCGCGGCTTCGCAGGCGATCTGCGCGGTTTCTTTGTCGCGGATTTCGCCGACGAGAATGATGTCGGGGTCCATGCGCAGGTAGCAGCGGAGCGCGCGCTCGAAGGTGAGGCCGATCTGCCGGTTCATCTGCATCTGGTTGATGCCGGCGAGCGTGTATTCGATGGGATCCTCGGCGGTCTGGATGTTGACGTCGGGGGTGTTCACTTCGCCGAGCGCGGAGTAGAGGGTCATCGACTTGCCGGAGCCGGTGGGGCCGCAGTGGAGGATCATGCCGTAGGGCTGGCGGACGCACTCGCGGTATTTGACGAGGTTCTCGTCGGAGAAACCGAGCGCGGGGAGGGGCAGCGTGCTCTTCGTCTTGTCGAGGATACGCATGACGATCTTCTCGCCGTCCTTCATCGGGCCGGTGGCGACGCGCAGATCGATGTCGATGTTCTTCTTCGTGTATTTCTTGAAGACGATGCGTCCGTCCTGCGGCAAGCGGCGCTCGGAGATGTCGAGGTTGCACATGATCTTGAGGCGCGTGACCATGGCGTTCGAGACCTGCTTGGGGAGGCGGAGTTTTTCCTGGCAGAGGCCGTCGATGCGGTAGCGGACGAGGAGATCTTTTTCCATCGGCTCGATGTGGATGTCGGACGCGCCGCACACGTAGGCGTCCTCGATGATGCGGTTCGTGAGCTGGATGATGGGCGCGGAGTCCTCGCTCTCGAGATCGGAGGCTTTGACCTCGGCGTTGGCGTCGCCGCTGTAGGCGCTGCCGATGAGGTCGGCGACTTCGGTGATGTCGACGTCGGAGGTGTCGGCGGCCTTGGCGGCGGTCTCCTTGAAATATTTTTTGAGGAGGGTCTCCATCAGCGTCGCCGAAATGACGCGGACGTCCTCGATGTGCATGTCGGTGCCCTGCTGGAACGCCTCGCGTTTGGCGTAGTCGAGCGGGTTGATCATCAGCACCGAGAGCGCACTGGTGCCGGATTTTTGGCAGGGGAAAATGCCCTCGCGGCGGATGAGGGCGTCGCCGGTGATCTCGACGAGTTTTTCGTCGATCTCGAGGCTGTCGATCTTGGTGACGAGGGGGAGGTCGGTGAATTTCGCGACGAACTTCGCGGTGTCGTCGGGGCTGAGCTGATATTTCGGGTCCAGCATGCGCTGGATGAGGGTGGAGGAATATTCGGCGACTTCCTGGAGGAGCGCGAGGTCCTTGGGGGTGAACTGGCCGTTGGTGCCGGCGGCGGGCTCTTTGTTGAGGACCTGGATGGCGCCGATGATGATATTGGCCTTGAGCGGCACCGTGAGCATCGAGCTGACCTCGAAGCCGGTGTTCATGTTCTTGAGTGAGGCGGCCTCGGGACCGGTGTTGCTGAAGAAGAGCGGCTCGCCGGTCTGGATGACTTTGCCGACGTTGCCGGTGCCGGTCGGCAGCTTCATCGTCAGGAGTTTTTTCGTGGTCTCCTTGAACTGGACTTCCTTGTCCTTGTTCGAGCCCCAGAGGGTGGGCGAGTAATAGATGTGCTTGAAGGCGATCTCGCCGCCCTCGACGAGATAGAGCGTCATCGACTGCGCCTGGAGTGCTTCGACGACTTTGGAGGCGGTGAGCTCGATGACGGAGCTGACGTCCTCCTTGCTCGGGGCGGGCTTGGAGATGACTTTGATCAGCAGCGAGCGGCGGAGGGTGCCGGTGAGGGCGCTCTGGGCGGCCTGTTGAAACGGCGCGCGGCTCTTGGCGCCCAGCGCGAACGGCGCGCGGCTGGTGTTGCCCCCCAGGGCGAACGGCGGGCGGCTGACGTTGCCGCCGGCCTTGGCGGTCATCCCGAACGGCGCGCGGCTCTGCGAGGAGGAGGTGGGGGAAGGACGGCTGGGCGTGGCCATAGAGGGTGGGAGGTGGGCGAACGAACGCGTGGCGGGGACACGCTTCCGGCGCGGAGACTGAAATCGCGCTTGCTTGTAGGGCAAATATTTAGCGTGGTCGAGGGCGAACTTGTCCATGGTCGCCTGGCTCAAAGCAATTTGTAACCGCCTCCGCCCCGGCGCGCCGGCGGCGGCGGACTCCGGCGGCGCGCGCGGCGAGGACGCCGCGGCGGAATTTCTGCAAAGCCGGCACGGGTTCAGCATCGTGGCGCGCAACTGGCGGAGCCCCCGCGACAGGCGCGACGAGATCGATCTCGTCGCGCGCGACGGCGACGTGCTGGTGTTCGTCGAAGTGAAGGCGCGCGGAGTGCAGGCGCTCGTGCCCGGTTTCTACGCGGTCGACCGGCGGAAGAAACGCGTGCTGCGCCGCGCGGTCCACGTGTATCTGTCCGCGCTCTCGCATCCGCCGCGCACGTTTCGCTTCGACGTCGTGGAGGTCGCGCTGAGCGACCGCCTGCCGCCGCAGTGCCTCCATTTCGCCAACGTGCCGCTGTTCCCGAAAGGCTATCACGTCGCCCGGCAAACGAACGCGTTGGATGAGGTCGGGCGCAGGTCCGGCGCGCGCTAGTCGCGCCGCTCCGCATTTATTGCCTTGATGGTTCCGGCCGCCGCTGCGAAGTATCTGCGCATGGCTGAAACCGAGCGACACCCCTTCCTGCACGGACTTAGCAAGCACCGCGGAGCTCCGCCCACCGTCGTCGTCATCTTTGGCGCGTCGGGCGATCTCTGTGCCCGCAAGCTCATCCCTGCCATCTACAACCTTGGCGCCGACGGTTTGCTGCCGGCGGACTTCTATCTGATCGGCTTCGGCCGCAAGGATATTCCCGACGAAGAATTCCAAACCCACACCGCGGCCTCGATCAAAGAGTTCTCGCGCCGCGAACTGACCGACGAGGTCTGGTCGCGCCTCAAGCCCCGCACGCTCTACGTGAGCGGCGGCTACGACGAAAAGGCGGCCTTCGACCGCCTCCACGACCGCATCAAGGGGCTCGAAAAAGAGATCGGGCAGGAGCTGCAGACGCTGTTCTACATCTCGACGCCGCCCTCGGTGTTTGCCCCGATCCTCTCGAATCTCGGCGCCAGCGGCCTCGCCGCGCGCTATGTGCGCAAGCCGAACCAGTCGAAGGTCATCATCGAAAAACCCTTCGGCAAGGACCTCGCCACGGCCCTCGCGCTGAACCACCAGATGACCTCGGTCTTCGAGGAGTCGCAGGTTTACCGCATCGACCACTATCTCGGCAAAGAGACGGTGCAGGATTTGCTGGTGCAGCGTTTCGCCAACTCGATCTTCGAGCCGCTCTGGAACCGCAACTACGTCGACCACGTGCAGATCACCGTGGCCGAGGAAGTCGGCGTGGGCACCCGCGCCGGTTACTACGAGCAGAGCGGTTGCTTGCGCGACATGATCCAGAATCACGCCATGCAGCTCCTCGCCCTCACGGCGATGGAAGCCCCCGTGAACCTCAACGCCGAATCCATCCGCGACGAGAAGGTGAAACTCCTCAAGGCCATCCAGCCGTTCAAGCTCGAGGGCCCGAACGCTGACATCGCCCGCGCGCAATACTCCGAGGGTTTCATCGGCGGCAAGCCCGCCATCGGTTACATGCAGGAGAAGGACATCAGCCCGACCTCCGGCACCGAGAGCTACGCGGCCCTCCGCTTCAACATCAACAACTGGCGCTGGCACGGCGTCCCGTTCTACCTCCGCTCCGGCAAGCGCATGGCCCGCCGCGTCTCCGAGATCGCGATTCGGTTCAAGGGCGCGCCCGGCGCCCTCTTCGCGGGCAGCGACAAGTTCGCCCTCGCGAACAACACCCTCGCGTTCCAGATCCAGCCCGACGAAGGCATGAGCCTCGTGCTCAACGCCAAGATCCCCGGCCTCGAGACGCGCACCCAGCCGGTGAAGATGAACTTCAAATACTCCACCACCTTCGGCTCGAACACGGCCGAGGCCTACGAGCGCCTCGTGCTCGACGCCATGGTCGGTGACGGCACGCTCTTCATCCGCGGGGACGAGACCGAGAGTTCCTGGGGCCTTTGCACCCCGGTGCTCGAATACTGGAAGTCCAAGGGCCGCGAAGGCCTGGACACTTACCCCGTCGGTTCCTGGGGACCGAAGAACTCCGCCGATCTCCTCGCCGAAAAGGGCCACGTCTGGCGGGAACCCTAAACCGCCATGCCTATCCTATTCGACGCATTCCCCGGCCAAGAAGTGGCCGTCAGCGGGATCGACTCCGGCTTCAACAAAATGTGGGCGGACTCGCCCGCGAAGGACAACCGCGCGGTGCAGCTGAACCTCGTGGTCTACTTCGGCAGCAGCACCAAGGTGGAGGAGGCGCTCCAGCAGTTCGCCGCCATGGTGCAGTTCGCCAAGGGCTTTCCCTGCCGCGTGGTCATTCTCTGTCCGCTCCACGGCGAGACCGGCGAGCAAAAATTCCGCGCCAAAATTCACGGCGAGACCTACCTCGGCAAATCCAAGGACGACACCCGCGCCGTCGAGTTCGTCATGCTCAGCTACCCGCCGCGCAAACACGCGTTCCTCGAGGACCAGGTCTCGATCTGCCTCTCGTCGGACATGCCGGTGTATTTCTGGGCGCACCGCTTCACGTCGACCAAGACGCTCGGCGGCTACGGCTATTTGCTGACCAGCGCGCGCCGCATCGTGTTCGACAGCGCGCTCGTCCCCGCCGAAGCGTTCACCTACGCGTGGCCCAACCGCTCCGCCGTGCGCGATCTCGCCTACACCCGGACGCGCCTGCTGCGCCAGACCATCGGACAATTCCTCAGCCGTTACGCCCCGCCGCTCATCGTCGGCGGCCTCACCAAGGTCACGCTCAGCCACCGCGCCGAGCATGCCCCCGAGGCCCGCTGCATGGTTGACTGGGTGACCAAAGGCCTCGCCCGTTGCGGCGGGGAGACGAAGACGGGCATCGCGTTTGAAAGCGTGCCGAGCGCCAGCTCGGCCGGTTTCGAATTCGTGTTCCACTATTCGGATCCGAAGAAGAGCTTCCGCTGGAATGCAGACCTGCCGAAGAGTGTGTCCAACTTCGAGGGCGACCTCGGGACCGGACGCACCTCGCTGGTCGTCGGCGCCAAGCTGCTCGACCCGAACGATTCCCTCTCCGAAGCGCTCTTCGCCTAGCAAGGGACTCCGTTCCGGTGGAGCCCGGAATTTGAACAAGGCGGCGGACGAAAGTCCGCCGTCTTTTTTCGTGGGCATGAGAAAGGTAGGGCGAGGCGTCCCCGCCAAGCCGCGGCGCGGATGCGGTTGTCTGACTGTAGGAGGGGCTTTATGCCCCGATAAAAATACGAATCGGGGCATAAAGCCCCTCCTACAGTTCTCGAACTCCGGCTCCCCGCATTTCGGTGGGATAAATTGTAGGAGGGGCTTTACGCCCCGATGCTCGTGCTGAATCGGGGCATAAAGCCCCTCCTACAGTTATCACACTTCCGCCACGACGCTGGGTATCGCCTGCGCGGTGAGGACTGGCGCGTCCGCAACAGCACCCAGCACGCGCAGCCCGAGCAACGCGTCTTCGACGCGGGTGAACACGGCGAGACCCGCTTCGGCAAACGCCACGCGATAGTCTTCGTAATCGGCGCCGGCGTCGACGGCGACGGCGACGGGCTTGCCGTGCTTGGTGCCGAGGTCCGCGACGGCCCGGGCGAAATTCGCCGCGCCCGCGCCGGCCGCTTCCAGCCGCCGCGTGAACGGCACCAGGCCGACCACGAGCACGGCGGCGTCCTCCAGCAGCAGATCGGCCGTTTCGAGAAACGCGCCTTCGCCCGCCATCGGGGTCAGGTCGAGCGGCAGCCGCGGCGCCACGAGGCCGGCGAGACCGTGGCGTTGCAGCACGGCGCGCAGTTTTGCTTTCGCCACGACGTCGAGTTTTGCGGCCGGCACCGCTGCGCCGAAAAGATCGCTGCCGTTGACGCTCTCAAATCCGGCGTTGGTCAGCAGTGCAACCGGACCGGTCTGCCATTGCGGGCAACTGCCCAGCCACGCAAGCGCCGCGTCGAATTCGGCGATCGTGTTCGTGAACCGCGCGCCGGCACGTTCGAGCAGCGCGCGTTCCAAGTCGAGATCGCCGGCCATCGCGCCGGTGTGGCTGGCGGCGGCGGCTTGCCCGGCGGCCGTGCGACCCGCGCGGTGGATGACGACGGTCCGGCCCTGCGCGTTGAGCAGGCGAATCGCTTCGGCGGCCGGCTCGAGTTGGCCGGCCCCGAAACCTTCGACGTAGGCGGCGACCGGGCCGGTGCCGTCTTCGGCCGCGAGCGCGGCGAGCACATCGCACAGCGCGACATCCATCTGGTTGCCCAGCGCGAGGCCGAGTCCGAACCGCAGGCGCGGCTGGCGCGAGCGCCGGCAGAGCAGGAACGCGCCGCTCTGGCTGAGCAGCGTGAGCGGGCCGCCATCGGGGAACGGCGCGCGCAGCTTGTCCACCGCGATGAACGATGAATCAAGCTGCGTGGCCGGAACCCAATGACCCAAAAAATTCGGCCCGAACACCGCGGGCGTCCATCGCCCAGCTGTGCGCGCGGTGCGCAGCAGCGTCTGCAATTTCGCGCCGAGTCCCGCCGTGTCCGCGCCGTCGCCAAGGCCGCCGGAGACGAGCGCGACCACCTCGGCGCCGCCCCCCTGCGCGATCAGCTTGGTCAGCGTCTCTGCCGCCGCCGGCGCCGGCAGCGCCACGATCAGCAGGTCGACCGGTTCGGCGAGGAGTGCGCCCACATCGGCGACGCACGGCAGGTCGAGAAAAAATTCCTGCCCCGGTTTCACCAGCACGAGATCGCCGGGCGAGAGCGGATAGCGGCGGAGATTCTCGAGAATAGTGCGCCCGACGCCGCCGGGCTGAGCCGAAACTCCGGCGAGCGCGATGCGCCGCGGCGCGCGGAGGGCGGCGAGAAAATCGGGCGGCGCGGGCGCGCGCGAAATTTGCGGCGCTCCGCGCCGGCCGACCGCATCGAGCGGGTGCGGGAGGCCGTCAAGGTCGAGCGCGACGGGGTTCAGCTCGAGCAGCGTCAGTCCGGCGTGGTCGGTGACGCCGGCGAGATTCCAGAGCGCGGTGAGCAGTTGTTGGAGGCGGGCGACGGTGGTCAGCGGCGTCGTGCCGCGCAGGCGCCCGAGCCAGATGCGGCCGAGGAGGTGGTGCTCCAGTTCGCCGAGCGCTTCCTCCGGCGTCATGAATTGCAGCGGCCAGCGCAGCGGCGGCGCGAGCGCGGCAAAGGCCTCGGCCTGCAGGCCGCCGAATCCGAAGAGCAGCATCCAGCCGGCTTCGCCGCGCGCGAGCGACACGAAGGCCTCGACGGGCAGGTGGCCCTGGCGCGCGCACTTGATCTGTTCGCAGACGAGGCCGTCGATCCAGCGGCGGCCGACGGCCTCGAGGCGCTCGCGCATCTGCGCGGCTTCGTGCGCGACGTGCGTCCGGTCGAACTCCATGAAGCGCACGGCGCCGAGTTCGGACTTGTGCCAGACTTCCTCGCCGAGGCCTTTGAGCACGACCGGTTCGCCCGGCACGAAAGGAAGGATGCCGTCAACACACCCGTGGCGTGGCGGATGCAGGCCCGCGCGCGTGAGCAAGTCGTAGGCTTCGGCTTCGCTGACGAAGGTGCTTGGGTTCATGGCGAGTGACGCGACCGCGAGAAAAGCATCAGCGCGGGTCGGCAGACGACATTCTGCTGGCCGGCAGAATCTCTCCACGGCGGAGAGAAGAGCGCCGGTTTGGATCGAGAACGTGGGAGCGAGCTTGCTCGCGACGTTTGGCGAACGAGTCGCGAGCAAGCTCGCTCCCACAGTTCCGGGTTGCGGGCCCGCAAAGCGGCTTTGCTGGGAAGGGAGGGACCGGCTCCGTCCGGTCCGCGGATGGCGAAAAGGCGGACGACATTCTGCTGGCCGGCGGAATCTCTCCAGGGCGGAGAGAAGAGCGCCGGC
>JACQFT010000241.1 GCA_016199925.1 Opitutia bacterium
GAACCCGCGGGATCGCCGGAAAGTCGCACGCGCTCAGGCGGAATCTCCGGGTTTGAGGAAAACCACCGTCGCGCCCCAGCCGCCGCTCGTCTCGTCGCCCGGCACAAAACGCTCCACGCGCGCCGAGCGCCGCAGGCAAACCTGCACGGTCGCGCGCCGCGCGCCGGTGCCCTTGCCATGCACGACGCGCACGCGGAGCAAGCCGCGTCGCTGGCAGGCGGCGAGATATTCTTCGAGGAGGCTGGCCGTCTCTTCGGGGCGGAACGTGTGCAGATCCAGTTCTCCCGTGATCGGGATGCGGACGGGATCGGGCTCGGCGCCGCAGTTCATGGCGGAAACTCTCGCCCGCGGCGGCGGCGAGGCGACAAAAAACCCGCCCCCTGGCGGGGGCGGGTTTTGACACACACACACTACTGACAAAAGGGGATCAGCTCCGGCCGGCCTTGCGGCCGGCCTCGGCCTGCGGCGCGGTCTTGGCGTCGTGGCGGGCGTGGACCGCGGCGGCGTGCAAAGGCAGCGCGGGCAGCTCGGCAAACACTCCGACCGGCGCTCGCGCCTCGCGGCGGAGATCGCGCAGGGCGGCGGCAATGTCTTTTTCGGCCGGGAGGTAGCGGGGCGCCTCGACGACAAACGCGGGCATTTCGATGCTGGCGCCGTCTTTCGGGGTGGCGGCGGCACGGGCGTTCACGACGAAGAGCGCGAGGCAGGCGAGGGACAGGAAAAGGATTTTGTTTCTCATCAACGGGACTTGGGTCACATCCCTGACACGCAAGGTGCGTGCCAAGTTGCAGCGGTCCGCCCAAGTGGCGTGCGCCCAGCGGGAAGAATTTTTCCCGGCCCTGCGGCGGCGCCGGCCGGGGCCGGCCGTTGTCGCGGAGATGAAATCGCCGGTTCCCGCGAATGGGAAAACTGCGGGGTCATGCGTGACCGTGACCATTGGCGGGCGGAAAAGGGTGGCCGGAGGCGGTGCGCCGATGCACAAAAACTCATCGACTCCACGCCATGCTGATCATCCGCGACCTCCGCAAACACTACGGCTCCCAACTCGCCCTCGACGGTGTCTCGCTCGAGATCCGGCGCGGCGAATTTTTCGGCCTGCTCGGCCCGAACGGCGCGGGCAAGTCCACGCTCATGTCGCTCGTCGCCGGTCTGCGGCAGCCCGATGCCGGCTCGCTCGCGCTCGACGGCGTCGCGGTCACCCCGGCCGACCCGGCGACGCGCGCGGCGCTCGGCCTCGTGCCGCAATCCATCGCCCTCTTCGAGGATCTCAGCGCCGAGCAGAATCTCCGCGTCTTCGGCGAACTCCACGGGCTGCGCGGCGCGCTGCTGCGCGAGCGCATCGACGAGGCGCTCGCCGCCGTGCAGCTCGCCGACCGGCGGCGCGACCAGGTGAAAAAATTTTCCGGCGGCATGCAGCGCCGGCTCAACCTCGTCGCCTCGCTGCTGCACCGGCCGAAACTGCTGCTCTGCGACGAGCCGACCGTCGGCGTCGATCCGCAGTCGCGCAACGCCATCTTCGATTTCCTCGAGGCCCGGAACCGCGAGGGGCCCACCGTCATCTACTCCACGCACTACATGGAGGAGGCCACGCGCCTCTGCTCGCGCATCGGCATCATCGACCACGGGAAAATCCACGCCCTCGGCACGCTCGACGAATTGCTCACGCGCCTGCCGTTCGCCGACGAGATGACGTTCCCCGCCACGCCGGCGACGGCGGCGTTCGCGGCCCGGGTCGCGGCCCACGGCGAACTCGCGACGGCCGACGGCGGGCACCGCTTCCACCCGCACGCTGGGTTCAGGACCTCGGCCTTCTACGCGCTGGCCGAGGAGTGCCAGTTGCCGGCGCGCCTGTTCGTGGCGGGCCGCCCGTCGCTCGAAGCCCTCTTTCTCCACCTCACGGGCCGCACGCTCCGCGAATAACCGCTCCCCGCCATGCGCATCATCCTCACTCTCGTCCGCAAGGACATCGCCACGTTCCTCCGCAACCGGCCCGCTGTCGTCATCACGTTTCTCGTGCCGGTCGCGCTGATCTACATCTTTGGATTTGTCTTCGGCCTGAACGCCCGGGACAGCGGGCCGGCGGGCATCCGGCTCGGCGTCGTCAACGCCAGCGACAGTCCCGCGGCGCAGCAACTGGTCGACGCGCTCAAGGCCGAGAAGACGTTCCGCGTCGTCACCGCCGACCCGACCGTCACTCCCGGACGCCCGCTGACCGAGGCCGACGCGCGCCGCCTGATCCACGACCGGAAGTTCAATTTCGCCCTCGTCATCCCGAGTGATTTCATCCCGGCGCGCGGCGTCGGCCTGCGGTTGAGAATCCTCTCCGACCCGCGCAACGAGATCGAAACGCAAACCGTCAACGGGCTCCTGCAAAAGACAATTTTCTCCCACGTGCCGCAGCTCCTCGGCCAGGCGCTGCAGGCGGGGGCCCGGCGTTACCTCGGCGACGTCCGCACCGATCAGTTCAACTCCGAGATCGCCGCCGCGGTCACCGGCGCTTTCGGGGGGGACCGCGAGAAGACGCGGCGCTCCCTCGAGGCCGGCGGCTTTGGCGCCCTCCCGGGCGAGTCCGCGGCGCCGGCCGCACCGCCTGCGCCCGACCTGTTCTCGCGGCTCGTGCAGATCGAAACCGTGCAGGTCGCCGGCCGCGATGTGAAGAGTCCCGCGGCCACGCGCGTCGTCGGCGGCTGGGCGATGATGTTCCTGCTCTTCGCCGTCAGCGGCGGCAGCGCGGCGTTTTTCGACGAGAAGAATGCCGGCCTGTTCCAGCGGCTGCTCTCCGCCCCGGTGCGCCGCTCGCAGTTGCTGTGGAGCCGGTTCATCTACGGCATCCTGCTCGGCCTCGTGCAACTCACCACCCTCTTTGCCGCCGGCCGGCTCTTGTATGGGATCGATGTCTTCGGCCATTTCGGCAACCTCGTCGTCGTCTGCACGGCGGCGGCGGCGGCATGCTCGGCCTTTGGGATGCTGATCGCGGCGTTCGCGCCCAACGCGCAGGCGGCGAACGGCCTCGCCACGTTCCTCGTGCTGACGATGAGCGCGACGGGCGGCGCGTGGTTCCCGATCAGTCTGATGCCGGAGTTCATGCAGCACGTCGCCAAGTTCACGCTCGTTTACTGGTCGATGGAGGGTTTCTCCCAGGTGCTGTGGGCCGGCAGTTCGCTCGGCGAACTCCTGCCGACCGTCGGAATCTTGCTTGCCATCGCGGCCGGCGTGATGGCGGCTGCCGTCTGGCGTTTCAATCGCGGCGCGGTGTTCGACTAAGCCTCGGGCGGCACGAACGGCGGCGCGGGCGGCGTCTGCGGCGGAGGCGGGGTCTCGGTCGTAGATTGCGTCGTGGTCGCCGGCGGAGGAGTCGGCGCGGCCGAAGTCAGCCGTGCGCCCGCCGGCAACGGACTGGCCGGTGCGCCAGGCGGGTAGGGCGGAAATTTTTTTGGCGGCGGCGCGGGCTCTTCCTCCATCGCTTCGCGGATCTGGTCTTCGACGCCGCTGGCCGCCTTCTTAAATTCTTTGATGGATTTGCCGAGGCCGCGCGCGAGGCCGGGCATGCGGTCGGCGCCGAACAGCACCAGGACGATGAACATGATCAGCAGCATCTCGGGGCCGCCGATGCCTTCGATGAAAGCGAGCTCGCTGGCTGGGAAATTCATGGCGGGAAGACTAGACCGGAAATGCCGCAAAAAGTAACGGCGAAATTACCGCAGGTCGGGGCGGGCGAACTTCGGTTTGGACGAAAGTGTGGGAGCGAGCTCGCTCGCGACCCTGGAGGTATCTGCCGCGAGCAAGCTCGCTCCCACAGACGGGGATGGGTCGATTAATTTTCTCCAAGGCCGTGGAGCTTGCCGCGAGGATCTTCACTGCTCGATCTCGTAGCGGCCGGCCATGCCTGCCTTGACGTGTTCGCTGACGTGGCAGTGGAACAGCCAGACGCCCGGGTTGTCGGCGCGCATGTCGGCGACCTTCATGCTCGCGGGCAGAAGCTCGAGCACATCGGTGCGCCGGCCTTCGTGCAGGACGGTGTTGCCGTGCCAATGCGGCGTGTGCAGGTCGTGCTCGCCGCCGAGCGCCACGAGATACCAGCGCACGCGCTCGCCGTTTTTCATGCGCAGCATCGGCAGGTTGCCGAAGACGAATCCGTTGATGCTGTGGAAGCGGTTCGTGGGAGCGGCGGTCGACGGGTTGAGCCGCGCGGCGTTGTCCGGGGCGAACCGGCTCTGCGCCTCGTCGAAGTTCATGAACAGCGTGATGAACTCGCGGTCGACGTCCGCCGGCGTCCCGTCGGCTCGCGCCGCGCCGTGGCGCGTGACGATCAGCGCGCCGACGAGGCCGGTGTTCACGTCCTGCGGGCTGTTGACGTGCGAGTGATAGAGCCAGACGACGGAGCTCGGATCGTTGGGGCCCGGTCCCGAGCGGGTCGGCACGCCCCAGCGGTAGGTGTAGGTGTCGCCCGGCGCGATCGCGTCGTCGGCCTTGTCGGAGCCGCGCGTGCCGTCGGGATAGCCCGCGCCCTCGTAGGGCTTGAGGTAGTGGACGCCGTGCGCGTGGAAACTCACCGGGAAGCGCGTGTTGTTTTTCACCGTCACTTCGAGGCGGTCGCCGACCTCGGCGCGGAGGATCGGGCCGAGGATGCCGGCGTGCTCCCACGCGGGCGGGCGCGGCTTGAGCTGCGTAAACGTGTCGTCGGTGTATTCGCGGAAAATCGCCTTCTTGAAAACCGGCGGTTGGCCGGCCGCGCCGCGCTTCAGCCAGGGCGTGTCGTCGCCGCAGCATTCCATCTCGGCGAGCACGTTGCCGCCGGGCGCGTAGTTCCACTCCACCTCGTCCGCGGCGACGTAGGAGACGCGCACTTCGCCGGTCAACGGCTCTTTTGGTTCTTCCTCCGCGCGCAACAGCGCAACGCCGAGCGCCAGCAAACCGGCCGTGAGCAGGCGCCTCATCCGAGCAGAATCTCGACGCAGAATTTCTGCGTCTGTCCGGCGCCGACGAGATGCAGGCCGGTCTTGTGCTCGGGACTGTTCGGCGGGCCCATCCACGGTTCGATGCAGTAGTAGGGCGCGTTCGCGTCCCCGGTCCAGGTGACGACGACGGCGTCCTTCGCCGCGGTGTTGCTGAAGGCGGTGTTGAAGCGGAGCCGCTGGCCGCTGTCGCGTTCGGTGACGGCAAACGTGTGACCGCGCAGCCCGGCCTGGATCGTGTCGACGAGCTGCGGGTTGTCGAACGTCTCGCGGTTCGTGAGCCGCGGGCCGTCGACCAGGCTGCCGCTCTCGCTGTGCCGGAGGGTTTTCGTCGCGGGGATTTCGAGCAGGTAGTCGCGGCGGGTCAAGCCGCGCGTCCACGGCAGCGTGAAATAGAAATGGTGGCCGGCCGACCACGGGATCGGCGTCGGGCCGTGGTTGGTCAACTGCAACTCGACGTAGAGGCCGGTCGGCTCGAAGCGGTAGCTGACGACGAATTCGTAGTCGAAGGGGTAGGCGGCTTTCGCCGCGGCGCCGGGCACGAGCACGGCGGAGAAGCCGCCCTCGTCGAGCCGCGTGACGCGGAAGGTGCTGTCGCGCGCGAAGCCGTGCATCGGCATCGGGCGGCGCACGCCGTCGTCGGCGCGCCAGAAATTGATGTCGCCCTTGTCGAAGGTGCGCGCGGAAAAAGGAAAGAGAATCGGGTTGCCGCCGCGGATTTTGTGGAAGTCGTCGAGCGAGCCGACTTCGGGCCAGTAAACGACGTCGCGCACGGTGCCGTCGCCGAGCGTGATGTTCCAGTTCATCAGGCGGGCGCCCTTCTCCGGCAGCGCCAGAAAGCTCGAGGCGCCGACCCGCCATTTGAAAATCGTCTGCCCGAGGTAGGGGATGCGTTCCATGCCCGACACCTATGCGGGATTGCCGCCGCCAATCAAAGCCAAAGTCGGTGCGCGTCCGCAAATTTCTGGAAACGCGCCGCGCAATTGGAGCTTTGCCGCGCTTGCGCCCACGGCGGCGAACGGTATGGTCGCGGCAACATGAGGAAATTCGTCACCGTCGTTCTCGCCCTGCTGGGCGGTGTCATGACTCTGATCGCCGCGGAGCCCGCAGCAGCGGCTCCGGCCAGCGCGCCGGCTGCGACCGGCAAGAAAATGGTCGTCTACGTGATTCCCGTGCGCGACGAAATCGCGAAGCCGATTTTCTACATCATCCGCCGCGGACTCAAAGAAGCCATCGAGCAAAAAGCCGACATGGTCGTGCTCGACATGAAGACACCCGGCGGCGCGCTCGACGTGACCTTCGACATCATGGAGGCGCTCGCCAAGTTTCCCGGCGCGACCATCACCTA
>JACQFT010000242.1 GCA_016199925.1 Opitutia bacterium
CCCCGAGCACGCAGCTAAAAAGAAAACCCACGCACTTTCTCCGATGTAATCCTCCAGGCCCATTTTTTCCCGCTTGCCCCTCGCGCCATCATAGCCGCAGGGCCGGCCCTTGTGGCCGTGCCGTCATGCGCTCGCGTCGCAGCGCGCCCGGCAAACGGCGGCCCTGCCGTCGGAGGCAAGCGATCCCCTCACGCGCAGACAACCTCGAGCCCGCCGGCCCGGCGCGCGGGCTCGAACCACGCCACGAGCGGGGCCTGGCGGCCGAACTCCGGACACGATTTGAGCAGCAAGGCACGGAGACTTTCGCGGGCCCGGCCCAGGCGGCTCTTCACCGTGCCGACGCTGATGCCGAGTTCGCGGGCGATTTCGCCGTAGGAGAGGTTGCGCGTGTTGCGCAGCGTGAGGATCTCGCGCGGCCGCGCGCTGAGCCGCGCAATGCACGAGGCGATCAGCGCGGCAAACTCGCCCGCCATCGCCGCGCGCGCCGGACCGGCGGCCTCGGTCGCGACGAGATCGGCGAAGGTCGCCGGATTGTCCGCCCCGCACGGACTGTCGAGCGAGAGCGTCGCGTGCCGGCGGCGGCGGTAGAAATACCAGTAGTTGTTGCGCGCGAGATTGAGCGCGATGTGGTGCAGCCACGTCGAGAGCGAGGCGTCGCCGCGGAAATTCGCGAGCCCGCGGTGGGCGCGGATGAAGGTGTCCTGCGCGACCTCCTCGGCGTCGCTGCGGTTGCGCAGCATGGCAAAGGCGGCGGCGAACATCTTGCCGCGATAGCGCGTGACGATCTCGACGAACGCGGCCTCGTCGCCGGCGTTGAAGCGGCGCACCAGGCCGGCGTCGTGCCGCGCCTCGGCCCGCGCGGCGGTGAGGGGTCCACGGTTTTCGCGCGCGGCGGGCCCGGCGGGGCCGGCCGAGGAGGAGAAGTCAGCGAGAGCAATCATGCCCCCAGCTTACGCGCCCGGCGCGCGGGCCGACATGGGGTGTTGCCCGGAGGCGGTTCGTCCCCGGGCAAGACCGCCGCCTCTTCGACCCTGCGGCGGCGACCTTGGCCGCGACCGTCGCACGCAAGCACGCTCCCGCAACTGAAGAGGGCGCCGCGTCCCCGCATAAAAAGGGCCGCCCGCTGGCGGCCCTTGGAATCCTGGCGCACCGCTAGCGGCGGTCAGGTCTTCATGATCTTGCGCCCGGCGGGGCGCTTCGCGATCGGGCCTTTGCCGCCTTTGGTTTTTGCCGCCCGGGTTTTCGCGGCGGTCATCCGGCCGCCTCTGCTTTTCTTAGCCATGGGAGTGATTTGGGTTGATTGCTGCTGGGTTGATTTGCGGCCCGCATCATCGGCCGGCGCGGCGCGTTGCGCTATGGGGTCAAACCCTTCCGGGTCCGGCGCCGCGGGCGTTTCACTGCGGAAACCCGCCGCGGTAGGCCTACGCCCCATAGCGACTGCGACGGCCGAGGCGTATGGTCCCGCCTCAGCTTATGAAAATCAAAAACCTGTCAGCCCTGCTCCTCATCGTCGCCAGCCCCCTCGTGTTGCTCGCTTCTTCCGAAACTGATCGCAAGATCGAGGAGGCCGCCAAAGCCTCCTACAACTACCGCACCGTGCTCGAGGATCATGTCAACGTGAAGGCTCACGACGGCGTGGTCACCCTCACCGGCAACGTGCAGGACAAGGACGACAAGTCCCTCGCGCAGGACACCGTGGAAAACCTCCCCGGCGTCATGAGCGTGAAGAACGAAATCACCGTCAAGTCCAACTTCCCGGAGCACTCGGATGCCTGGATCGCCCTCAAGATCCGCAGCCGCCTCCTCGTGAAGGCCAACGTCAGCGCCGCGACCACCACGGTCGAGGTCAAGGACGGCGTCGTCACGCTCGGCGGCACCGCCGACAATGCCGCGCAGAAGGATCTCACCGCGGTTTACGCCAAGGACATCGACTGGGTGAAATCCGTGACGAACGACATCGTCGTGAAGGACAAGCTGGCCGCGACCGAGACGGTCGGCGAGAAAATCGACGACGCTTCCATCACCAGCCAGGTCAAGTTCGCGCTCCTCACCCACAAATCGACCAGCGCGCTCAAGACGAAGGTCACCACCAACGACGGTCTGGTCGCCGTCTCCGGCGAAGCCGCCAACGACGCCGAGAAATCCCTCGTCACGAAACTCGCGCAGGACGTGCGCGGCGTGAAGTCCGTCAGCAACAAGATGACCGTGAAGGGCTGATCACTCCGCCGCTTCCGCCCCCGACTCCCACGGTGCGCCCGCCCCCGGGCCGGCGCACCTCTTTCCTCCCCCGTCCGATCGCCGGCCCCGCCGGTGCAATTTTTCCCCGCATGAATCCGAAGATCAAAAGCCGGCCCGCCAACGAGAAAATCTCCGGCCGCACCGTCGAGCCCGTCGTCGCGCACGAAGTCACGCAGCAGACCGCCTCGGCCAACGCCGCCTCCCGCCAGCGCCGGATCGCCGTGCAGCCGGCCTCCGGCACCGCCAATCACGCCCGCCACCACGCCGCCCGCAAGGCGCAGTCTTGAGCCCCGCCGCCGCCCCCGCCCGGGCGCGCCCCCGCTCCCGTCCCATGAAAACCCACCTCGGATTGTCCGACGAATCCCGGCGCGAAGTCGGCCAGCGGCTCAACCTCCTCCTCGCCGACGAATTCCTGCTCTACGCGACCACGCGCGACTACCATTGGAACGTCACCGGTCCCGAGTTCCTCAGCCTCCACCAGCAGTTCGAGGCCCACTACACGCAGATCGCCGTCTGGATCGACGACATCGCCGAGCGCGCCCGCGCCATCGGCGTCGGCGCCCGCGGCCACTGGGCCGAGCTCGCGAAATCCGTGCGCCTCTCCGCCGCGGCCGGCCGCGGCCTGCCCGCCCGCTCCATGCTCGCCGGTCTGCTCGCCCTCCACGAAGAATTGATCGTGCAACTCCGCGCCGACAGCGAGGCTTGCACCACCCGGTTCCACGACGCCGGCACCGCCGACTTTCTAACGGGTCTGATGGAGCAACACGAGAAAGCCGCCTGGATGCTCCGCGCCCAGCTCGAAACCGCAACAGCCGAAACCACCGGAACCTAGTCCGCCCAGCCTTCCCTCCGCCCGCCTTTTTCCCATGAACAAACCCGTCTCCATCGCCCTGCTCGTCGCCGGCCTCATCCTCATCATCTACGGCGTCGCCGCCTCCGATTCCGTCGTCTCCGGCTTCTCGCGCTTCTTCACCGGCAAGCCCACCGACGAAACCATGTGGCTGCTGCTCGGCGGGGCCGTCGCCACCGTCGTCGGCGCCGCCGGCCTCCTCCGCAACTCCAACGCCCGATAAAACCCGGCCGCCCATGATCAACTACGCCGCCACCTTCCTCTTCGTCACCCTGCTGGCCGCCGCCGCGGGCTTTGCCGCCGACGCCGGCGCCGCCGCCGCGGTCGCCAAAGTTTTCGCCGTCGTCCTCTTTGCCCTCTGTGTCGGCTCGGTCTACTCCGACCGGCCCCTCCCCGCCCTCCCCCCGGCCCCGGTCCCCTCCAACGATTTTTAATCCTATGAAAAACCCGTCCGAATCCACTGCCCAGACTCCCAAAGAACTCCTCCGCGATCTGCACGCCCTCGTCGCCGACGCCGAGAAGATGATGAGCGCCTCGATCTCCGAGCACACCGACGACGCCGTCGGCGCGCTCCGCGCCCGCTACGAGGCCACCCAGGAGCGCCTCGGCGAACTCTACTCCGGTGCCCGCCAAAAAGTCGTCGCCGGCGCCAAATGCACCGGCGAGGCCATCCGCGAGAATCCCTACCAGGCGATGGCCGTCGCCCTCGGCATCGGCCTGCTCGCCGGCGTGCTCCTCGGCCGCCGCTCCCGGTAACCTCTCCCGCCATGCCCACGGACCCGCCCGCCTCTCCGGGTTTCCTCGCCTCCTTCCGCGCCCTCGGCGACGGCCTGCTCGCCACGGCCCAGGACCGCCTCGAGCTGTTCTCCGTCGAACTGCAGGAGGAAAAATTCCGGCTGATCCAGATTTTCTTCTGGATCAGCGCGGCCGCGTTCACCGGGATGATGACGATCACCTTCGCCAGCCTCACGCTGGTGTATTTTTTCTGGGAGAGCGCGCGCCTCGCCGTCCTCGGCGGGCTGACGGCCTTCTACGCCGTCGCCCTCGCCGGCCTGATCGTCGGGTATCGCCGCTTCGTCGCGCGGCTGCCGAGCCCGTTCCTCGCCTCGCGGCAGGAACTCCGCGAAGACCGCGCATGTATCCCCAAAGAGAACTGATCCGGCTCGCGACCTACAAGGTCTGGCTGCGGCGCGGCATCGCCCGGCGCCGCACCGACTGCGGCCGGGCTGTTGCGCAGCTCGCCCGGCCGTTCTCGTGGCTCGACCAGATGCTGGCCCTCTGGCGCAAAATTCCGCCGGTCGCGAAGCTCGCCACCGTGCCGTTCGTCGCGCTCGTCACGCGCGCGGTTCTCCCGCGGGCGAAGATCCTCGGCACGCTCCTGCGCTGGGGCCCGTTGGTTTACGGCGTCGTGCGCCAGTTCGCGGGCCGCCGCTCGCCGCCCCGCGGGTGAAGGAGCCGGTTGGCTGAACCCGACGGCGGATGAAAATATTTTTCCTCCTCTGCTACTTCGCGAGCTGGAGTTTCATCCCGCACCTGCTGCTGCTCAAGAAGCGCCCGGCCGCCACTCTCGCGTGGCTGTGGGCCATCGTCTTCATCCCGCTGCTCGGCGCCTTCGCCTATCTCGCCATCGGCACCGACCGGCTCAAGCGGCGGCGGCTCAAGCGGCGGAACCATTTCTCCGCCCGCGCCTCGCGGCAGCGCCGGCCCGACAGCGCAACGGACGCCGCCACCGCCGTGCTCGTGCAGGCGCTGCCGCCGCGCGCCCGCCAGTTCCTCCAACTGCTCTCGCGCATCAACCAGCTCCCGGTCAGCTCCGCCGCCACCCTGCGCGTCCTCTGCAACGCCGAGGAATTCTACCCCGCGCTCGCGCAGCGCATCCGCGCGGCGACCCATCACCTCCATCTCGAATTCTACATCTGGCAGGGCGACGCCACCGGCGCGCGCTTTCTGCGGCTCCTGACCGAGGCGGCGCAGCGCGGCGTCATCGTGCGGCTGTTGCTCGACGGCGTCGGCTCGCACGCCTTCGCCGAAAGCCACCTGGCGGAGTTCGGCGCCGCGGGCGGGCACTTCTCCTGGTTCCAGAGTCTCGATCCGCGGCGCGGGCGCTTCTTCATGAACCTGCGCAATCACTGCAAGCTGCAGATCGTCGATGGCGCGGTGGCGTTCGTCGGCGGCATGAACATCGGCCTCGAACACGAGGGCCGCGATCCCGCGCTCGGCCATTGGCGCGACGTGCAGGTCGAGGTGACGGGCTCCGTCGCGGCCGAGTTGCAGGAGGTGTTCGCCGACGACTGGTATTTTGCCACCGGCGAAAAGATCACCGCGCCCGAATTCTTTCCGCCGCACCCCGGCACCCCGCGGGACCCTGCGCACATCGTGCTCGGCGGCCCCGACCGGCCGAACGAGCCGGTCACCAAGTCCGTCGTCAGCCTGCTCAACGATGCGAGCGAGCGCGTGTGGATCGCCACCGGCTACTTCGTGCCCGACGACACCGTGCTCACGGCGCTCGAGCTTGCGGCCAGCCGCGGCGTCGATGTGCGGCTCCTCGTCTCCGAGAAGGGCGACCACCCACTGCTCGTCACCGCCGGGCGTTCCTACTACGCGCAACTGCTCGCGGCGGGCGTGCGCATCTTCGAATACTCGGCCGGCATCCACCACGCGAAGATCGCGCTCGCGGACGATCAGTGGGCCATGGTCGGCTCCGCCAATCTCGACTACCGGTCGCTGCGGCTGAATTTCGAACTCAACCTGCTCTTCCACTCGCCGCCGCAGAACGCCGTGCTCGCCGGCATCCTCACGCACGATTTCGGGCTCTGCCTGGAAGTCGACCCCGCGACTTTCGCGCAGCGTCCGCGCCGGCAGCAATTCCTCGAGGCCGCGCTCCGCCCGCTCTCGCCGCTCCTCTGAGCGCGGAGCGCGCTGCTCGGCACCCGCCCCGACAGCCGCCCGCCCGACTGCCGCGCAGGGGAGGACCGCGCGCCCGCGAAGCCGCCGCACTCGGATCCGGCTTAGCTGAACACCCCATAGCTGCCGCCGCCGCGAACCGCTACCGTCACGCGTCCGCCCATTGTTCACCCCGTCCCGTCCGTTTCCTCCCCCGGCTCCCGCGGGCCGACCCGGACCGCTCCCCGCTCCATGAAAAACACTTCCGCCTCCCTCTCCGGTGAAACGGTGCCGCGCCCCGGCACCCCGTCCGTCCCGTCCGCCGCGCCGCTGCCCGCCAAAGACGCCGTGCTGAAGGCCGGCGCGCTGCAGGACGCCATCTTCAACAGCGCCAATTTCTCCAGCATCGCCACCGACGCCAAGGGCGTCATCCAGATCTTCAACGTCGGCGCCGAGAAGATGCTCGGCTACTCGGCCGTCGATGTGATCAACCGCATCACGCCGGCGGAAATTTCCGATCCCGCCGAGGTCATCGCGCGCGCGCGGACCCTCAGCGCCGAACTCGGCACCGTCATCAAACCCGGCTTCGACGCGCTCGTCTTCAAGGCCTCGCGCGGCATCGAGGACATCTACGAGCTGACTTACATCCGCCAGGACGGCAGCCGGTTTCCCGCCGTCGTCTCGGTCACGGCGCTGCGCGACGCCGACGGCCGCATCATCGGCTACCTGCTGATCGGCACCGACAACAGCGCGCGCAAACGCGCCGAGGCCGCGCTGCGCAAGGCGGGCGCGCTCCAGAGCGCCATTTTCAACAGCGCCAATTTTTCCAGCATCGCCACCGACGCGAGGGGCGTCGTCCAGATCTTCAACGTCGGGGCCGAGCGCATGCTCGGCTTCGCCGCGGCGGACGTGATGAACAAGATCACCCCGGCCGACATCTCCGACCCGCAGGAGGTCATCGCGCGCGCCAAGGCCCTGAGCCTCGAACTCGGCACCACGATCTCCCCGGGCTTCGAGGCGCTGGTCTTCAAGGCCTCGCGCGGCATCGAGGACATCTACGAGCTGACCTACATCCGCAAGGACGGCACCCGCTTCCCCGCGGTCGTGTCCGTGACCGCGCTGCGCGACGACGACGGCGGCATCATCGGCTACTTGCTCATCGGCACCGACAACACCGCGCGCAAACAGGTCGAGGAAGAGCGCAAGAAACTCGACCAGCGCCTGCGCGACCAGCAGTTCTACACGCGCTCGCTGGTCGAATCGAACATCGACGCGCTGATGACCACCGATCCGCTCGGCATCATCACCGACGTCAACAAACAGATGGAGTCGCTCACCGGTTGCACGCGCGACGAACTGATCGGCGCGCCGTTCAAGGACTGCTTCACCGATCCCGAGCGCGCCGAGGCCGGCATCCGCCGGGTGCTGGGCGAAAAGAAAGTCACCGACTACGAACTCACCGCGCGCGCCCGCGACGGCAAACAGACCGTGGTCTCCTACAACGCGACGACCTTCTACGACCGTGAGCGGCGCTTGCAGGGCGTGTTCGCCGCCGCGCGCGATGTCACGGAGCGCAAGCGTTTCGAGCAGGCGTTGCAGGAAACGAACTTCGAGCTCGAGAGCGCCAAGTTCGTCGCGGAAAAAGCCAATCTCGCGAAATCCGATTTTCTCTCGCGCATTAGCCGTGAGCTGCGCAGCCCGCTCAACGCGATCCTCGGCTTCGCCCAGCTCATGGAGTCGGCCACGCCCGCGCCGTCCGCCGAGCAGGCTGCGCGCACGCAGCAGATTCTCCAGGCGGGCTGGCACCTGCTGAAACTCATCAACGAAGTCCTCGATCTCGCCGTGATCGAGTCCGGCCAGATGGCGCTGTCGAGCGAATCGGTGTCGCTCGCCACCGTCATGGACGACTGCAAAGCGATGATGGAACCGCAGGCGCTGAAGCGCGGCATCCGCATGAGTTTTCCGCGGTTCGACAACCCCGTCTTCGTCAAAGCCGACCTGACGCGCCTGAAGCAGATCGTCATCAACCTGCTCTCGAACGCGATCAAATATAACAAAGAGCACGGCACGGTGGAGGTGACTTGCACGGTGAGCGCACCGAGCCGCATCCGGATCACGGTCCGCGACACCGGCGCCGGCCTCTCGTCGGAAAAAGTGGCGCAACTCTTCCAGCCGTTCAACCGGCTCGGTCAGGAAACCGGCAGCGTCGCCGGCACCGGCATCGGCCTCGTGGTGACGAAGCGCCTCGCCGAACTGATGGACGGCACCCTCGGCGTCGAAAGCACGCCCGACGTGGGCACGGCATTCTGGTGCGAGCTCACGGCTGCGTCGGCCCCGAAGTTCAAGCAAATGCCGAACGACGACCCCGCTCCCACCCGGCCGCCCCTCGCCCCCGGCGAAGAGCCGCGCACGCTGCTCTACGTCGAGGACAATCCCGCGAACATGGAACTCGTCGCCCAGCTCATCGCGCGTTGTCCGGACTTGAAGTTGCTGACCGCCGTCACCGGCGCGCTCGGCCTCGAGCTCGCGCGCAAAGCCCAACCGACGATCATCCTGCTCGACCTCAATCTGCCCGGCATCAGCGGCCTCGAAGTCCTCAAGATCCTGCGCAACGATCCCGCCACGGCGCACATTCCCGTCGTCGCGCTCAGCGCCAACGCCATGCCGAGCGACATCGAGAAGGGCATGCAGGCGGGCTTCTACCGCTACCTGACGAAGCCGATCAAAGTGAAAGATTTCATGGACACGCTGAACACCGCGCTGGAAATCACGGAAAACAAATTCGGCCACGGCACCTGACGCGCCCACCGTTCGCCGGCGCGCCGGAATTCGCCGGCGCTTCGTTCTCCCTCCTCCCCGCCAGTCCCGCCCTCGCTCCCACCCACCCACCCACCCACCACCCAGCACTACACCCCATCCCACCGCGCCCGGCCAGGGGCGACCGTGGAGGAGAAAGTCTTGGTTCCCGCCATGCACTCTGCCTCAACCATTCCCTCCGCCGCCGGGCGCCCGGGCGCGCTTCTCCGCGAGGCCGCGCCCGACGCGCTGCCGGAGATCGCTTTCGACGAACTCGCGGCCCTCGCCGCGCAAATCTGCGCCACCCCGATCGCGCTCATCACGCTGCTCGAGTCCGAACACGCCTTCGTCAAGGCGCACCACGGGCTCGCCGCGGCCGACGTGCCGCACGCCCTGGCTTTCTGCACCCAAGTGGCCGGCGACGCCGCCGAGCCGCCGGTCGTCCCCGACACTTCGCGCGACGGCCGCTTCGCCACCCTGCCGTTCGTGACCGGGGCGCCGGGCGCCCGTTCCTACGCGGGCGTGACGCTGCGCACGGCGGAGGGGCACGCGGCCGGCACGCTGTGCGTGATCGACCTCGTGCCGCGCACGCTGACCCACGACCAGACGGCGGCGCTCGGCGCGCTGGGTCGGCAGGTGGTCGCCCAGTTGGAACTGCACTGCGGTCTGGCGGCGGCGCTGCGCAACCACCGGCGCCTCGCGAATTCGCAGCGCATCGCCGGTCTCGGCGACTGGGACTATGATTTCGCGAACCACCAACTGGCGTGGTCGGACGAAGTTTACCGCATCCTCGGCCTGGAGCGCGCAGCCTGCCCGCCGGACTCCGAGGCGTTCTACCGCCTGGTGCATCCTGACGACCTCGCCTTTGTGCGGCGGGAAAAGCAGGTGGCGGCGACCGGCCTGCGCCGCGTCGACTTTGAGCACCGCATCATCCGGCCGGACGGCGAAGTCCGGTCGCTGCGCCAGGTGGCCGAGCTGCTCTTTGACGAAGCCGGCGGCCCCGTGCGGGAAGCGGGCACGATCCAGGACATCACCGGGCGCAAGCTGGCGGAGGCCGCGCTGCGCGACAGCGAGGCGCGTTTCAAGTTCGTGGCGCGCGCGGTGAGCGACGTCGTCTGGGACTGGGACCTGCGGGCCGACACCGTCTGGTGGAACGACGGCTTCTTCGCGACCTTCGGGTTCAAGGCCGGCGAGATTTCGCCCGGCCTCGAATTCCGCAACAGCCGCCTCCATGCCGAGGACCGCCGCCGGGTGGTGGACGGCCTCGCGCACGCCCTTGCCAGCGGCGCGGAGAAATGGAAATATGATCCCGGCGTTAAACGCGATCAGGAGTATTCCGAAGTCACTTCGCGCGGGGTTGCGGCATGGATGGACAGCAAAGCCGCGGCCGGCGCAGCCTGCCGATCGCGCATTTTCATGGGCACCATCGACGCCCGCCTGATTGCTCTCGACGGCGCAACCGGCAAGCCGTGCTTTGATTTCGGATCGGCCGGCCAAGTGGATCTCACACGCGATGTCGGTCTGCGCGACCGCGGCGATTACCAGGTTACGTCGCCG
>JACQFT010000251.1 GCA_016199925.1 Opitutia bacterium
AGATCTTCACCGACTGCGCTTTTCCTTTGACGGACACTTCACCGAGCGGGCGCAGGCGGCCGGGGGGAAATTTCGCGGCCGATCGCACCGTCGCTTCGCTGACGATAATCCGCGCGCGGTGCCCGGGCTCTTTGGTGAGGGCTTCGAGGCGGGAGGCCAGGTTCACGCCGTCGCCGATGACGGTGTAGTTGAGGCGCGTCTTGGACCCCATGTTGCCGGCCACGACGCGCGCCGTGTTGACGCCGATGCCGATCTTCAACGGCGGCAAGCCTTCCGACCCGAGTTCGAGGTTCAGCCGGTCCAGGGCGGCGCCCATCGCGACGGCGGCCGCGAGGGCCCGGTCGGCCGCGTCGTGGGCGGCGACCGGCGCGCCGAAGAGGGCCATGATCGCGTCGCCGATGTATTTGTCGATGACGCCGCCGTGCGTCTCGATCACGCTGCTCATCCGGTCGAGGTAGCGGTTGAGGAGGGCGAGCATCAGGGTCGGCGACATGCTCTCGCTCAACGCCGTGAAATTCCGGATGTCGGCAAACAGGATCGTGACCTCGCGCTCTTCGCCGCCGAGGCGCAGCTCCGACCCGAGCAACTGCGACGCGATCTCCGGCGAGACGACTTTGCCGAGCAGATCGCGGACGCGGTCCCGGTCCGCGAGGCCGGTGGTCATGTGGTTGAAGGCGTCGGCCAACTGCCCGAGTTCGTCCCGCCGCCGCAAGTCGAGGCGGGCCGAATAGTCGCCGGTCGCGATCCGGGCGGTATGGGCCGCGAGCTGGCGCACCGGTTTGCTGATGCCCCGGGCCACCCAGAGCGCTCCCACCGCCGCGACCGCCAAGGCCGCCAGCGCGACCAGCAGCAACTGGCTTTCCAGCTCCTTCACGCCGGCCAGTTCCGGGCCGAGGGCCCGCTGGAGGACGACCACGACGGGGCCATCGCCCAACATCTCCTGCGTGCGGAACAGGGTCACATACGGCTCGCCGAGGGTCGCGACGGTGCCGATCCGCTCCGGCGTCTTCAGGTTGTCCGCGACGGCCTGCACGATCGCTCCGGCCGCGGGCGGCGGCAGCGTCGAGGCCAGGCTTTTCAGTTTCGGCAGCTCCTCGGTCGAGACGAAAGTCAGGTCCAGCCGGGTCGCGGCCTTGATCTTCTCGACGAACGTCTGATCCAGCGGAAAGGCCAGGCCGAACCAGCCGCCGATTTCGGGGTAGGGCGCATAGAGCGGGACGACGACGAGCAGGAACAGCTCGTGGTTGAGGTAGGCGAAGCCGTTGTCGGACGGCTTGCCGCTGCGGAGCGCGTTCCGGACCAGAAAGTGGAAAGGTCCGCGGTTCTCGTTGTCGCTCTTGGCGTCGCTGTCGGCGACAAAGTTGGTGCCCTCGTCGAAGAGCGTGATCATGGGCGCGCCGACCCGCTGCGTGTAACCGCGCAGCAGCGTCCCGATCAGTTTTCGGTCGCGGGGTTTGGCCAAGAGGGCGCGCCGGATGGCGGCGTCGTCGGTCATCAGGTTCGCGTTGGCCGTCAGGAATTCCAGCCGTTGGCGGATGTTCTCGTCGACGAATCTGGTGCCCTGCTCGAGCTCGCGCTCGATGCGCGCCCGGGCGTGGTCTTCGCTGAAGCGCGCCACGACGAGATACGTCGTGCCCAGGGCCGCGAACAGCAGCCCGAGCAGCCACGCGAGCAGGCGCAGGCTGAAACGGCGGAACTGGGGAAAGCGGAAAGCCACGGCAAAATCAGGGACGGTTCGCTCAGGGTTTCAACAGCGGTTCCAAGTATTTCCAGACGTGCCCGGCCACGATGGCGTGCCCCTGGGCCGTCGGATGGATGCCGTCGGACTTATTGAGTTCCGTCCGGCCGCCGACGCCCTCCAAGAGAAAGGGAATCAAGGCGAGGTGATTTTTTTCCGCCAGCGCGGGATAGATGGCGGCGAACTCGCGCGTCTGCTCCTCGCCGAAATTCGGCGGCATCATCATGCCCGCGAGCAGGAGCCGCACCCGGGGATTCGCCGCGCGGACCCGGTCGATGATCGCCTGCAGATTCGCCTGCGTCAGCTTCGGGGCGAGGCCGCGGAGTCCGTCGTTGCCGCCGAGCTCGAGCACGAGGCAGTCGACCCGCTGCTTGAGCACCCAGTCGATCCGCCGGCGGCCCCCGGCGGTCGTCTCGCCGCTCAAGCCGGCGTTGACCACGCGCCAGGGGAGGCCGGCGGCATCAATTCTTTTCTGGATCAAGGCCGGGAACGCCTCGTCCAGATCCACCCCGTAGCCGGCCGTCAGGCTGTCGCCGAAAAACACCACGGTGCGGCGTTCGTCGGCCGCCCCGGGCAGCGCCAGCAGCGGCAGAAAAAAAAGGAGGAGGAGGCGGCGGAGCATGAGGATTTGCCGTTCAGCGATGTTCTTTGCCGTTCGCCCGAAAATGTTTCTTAGTCCCGGCCATTTCCAGTTCAAACCAGCCCATGACCGCGGAAGCCATCCTGAAAGTCGACCGTCTGACCAAGACCTACGCCACCGCCGCCGGGCCGTTGACCGTGCTGCACGAGGTGTCGTTCGCCCTCGAAGCGGGCGGCACCTGCGCGGTTGTCGGGCCGTCCGGCAGCGGCAAGACGACGCTGCTCGGCCTCTGCGCCGGGCTCGACCGCCCGAGCGGCGGCAGCGTGCAACTGGCCGGGCGTGAAATCGGCGGCCTCGACGAGGACGGCCGCGCGCGCGTGCGCAACGAGTCCGTCGGCTTCGTCTTCCAGAATTTCCAGCTCGTGCCCACGCTCACCGCGCTCGAGAACGTGCTCGTGCCGCTCGAGCTGCGCGGTGAGACCGGCCGCGAGCCCGAGGCGACGGCCCTGCTCGAACGCGTCGGCCTCGGCGCGCGGCTCGACCATTATCCGGTGAAGCTGTCCGGCGGCGAACAGCAGCGCGTGGCGCTCGCGCGGGCCTTCATCAACCGCCCCCGCATACTTTTCTGCGACGAGCCGACGGGCAATCTCGACGGCGACACGGCGCACGCGATGACCGACCTCATCTTCGGGCTCAACCGCGAGCGCGGCACCACGCTGGTGCTCGTCACGCACGACCTCGACCTCGCGCGGCGCACGCAGCGCATCCTCCGTCTGCGCAGCGGCGCCGTCGTCGCCGACGAAAAAACTTGAGTCACCATCCCACCCACCACCAGCGGGCCCGCGAATGACGCGAATCCACACGAATCCGAGAAGATGACATGAGCGATCTGATCTATGCGAAGGAATGCTACCAGGTCATTGGGGCCTGTTTTGAAGTCTATAACGACAAGGGCTGCGGGTTTCTGGAGCCGGTTTATCACGACTGCTTGGAGCTGGAGTTCGGGCTCCAGCCCATCCCCTTTCTCCACGAGCCGCCGGTGCCGCTGACCTACAAGGGCCAGCGCATCCGGCACAGCTATTCGCCCGACTTCACCTGTTGGGACAAGATCGTGGTCGAGTTGAAGGCGGTGGAGAAATTAACGGACGAGCACACCGCACAAGTGCTCAACTATCTGAACGCGACCGGATACGAGCTCGGTATCTTGGTGAACTTCGGCCATTTTCCGGGCTTGGAGTGGAAGCGGATCGTGAGGACGAGGCGATGATTCGCGTCCTTTCGCATGATTCGCGGGCAAACCAATGAGCTTCATCCTCAGAATGGCTTGGCGGGATACGCGGGCGAGCCGGCGGCGGCTGCTGCTCTACTCGCTCTCAATCGTCCTCGGCGTCGCGGCGCTCTCGGGCATCAGCTCGCTCGGCGACAATCTCCGCTCGGCGGTCGACACCCAGGCGAAAGGTCTGCTGGGTGCCGATCTGGCGGTGAACGCGCGGCAGACTTTCTCCGCCCAGGCCCTCGCCAAACTGCGCCCGGCCGGCATCGCCTTTGCGCAAGGCATCACGACGAGCACGATGGTGTCGCTCGGGGAAGGCCAGCGTCGCCTCGTGCAACTCAACGCCGTCGAAGGACCGTTTCCCTTCTACGGCGAGGTCGAGACCGCGCCCGCCGGGATGCTCGCGCACCTCGCTGACGGCCACAACGTGCTGGTCGAGGAAACCGCGCTGACGCAGAGCGGCCTCGCGGTCGGCAGCCGGATCAGACTCGGAACCGAGACGTTCACCGTGATCGGCGCCCTGAAAAAATATCCGGGGCAGTCGCCGATGGCGTCGATGTTCTCGCCGCGCCTGCAGATTTCCATGGCGGCGCTCAAGGCGACCGGGCTCCTGCAGAAAGGCTCGCTCTCGCAGCACAGCGCCTATCTGAAACTCGCCGACCGCGTCGACGCCGCGGCACTGGAAACCAAATTGCGCGCCGAGCTGCGCGGCGAGCGGATGAGCTTCACGACGGCGGAGCAGCGCAAGGAGCAGCTCGGCGACGCGCTGAAAAACGTTTTCTCGTTCATCAGCCTCGTCGGATTCCTGGCGCTGTTCCTCGGCGCCGTCGGCGTGGCCAGCGCGATGCACGTGTTTATCCGGCAGCGGATCGCGACCGTCGCGGTGCTGCGCTGCCTCGGTGCGAGCGCGCGGACGAGCTTTTCCATTTATCTCGTGCAGGGGATCGGTCTCGGCGTCGTCGGGAGCGGTCTCGGCCTCCTGGTCGGACTCGGCCTGCAATACGTGATGCCGATGCTGTTGAAGGACTACGTGCCCTATCGTCTTGAGTTCGTGGTTTCGTGGCCGGCGATGCTCAAAGGCCTGGGCGCCGGAGTGGGCGTGAGCGCGCTGTTTACTTTGCTGCCGCTGTTGGAAGTGCGCCGCGTGTCGCCGCTGCTGGTGCTGCGGTCGGGCTTCGGGGAGAACGGCGGCGCGCCCGATCCGTGGCGCTGGGGCGTCTATGCGGCGATCGGCGCGGCGATGTTCGGCTTCGCCACTTTGCAGACCGGTTACTGGGAGGCGGGGCTGGCGTTCTCGGGCGCGATGATCGTGAGCTTCGGCGTGCTGGGCGGCACCGCGCGGGGTATTATCTGGGTCGCGCGGCGGGCGCGGACCGGATGGTTGCCCTACACCTGGCGGCAGGGCGTGGCCAACGTCCACCGGCCGAACAACCGCACGCTGCTGCTGATGATGTCGCTCGGGCTCGGCACGTTTTTGCTGCTCACGCTGGGCCTGACGCGCGCGGCGTTGTTGGCGCGGCTGACCGGCATGGGCGCCGGCGACCGCCCGAACCTGATGTTCTTCGACGTGCAGGCGGACCAGATCGACCAACTCGACGCCATCGCCCGGCGCGAGGGCGTGCCGCTTACCAAGACGTCGCCGATCGTCACGATGCGGCTGAGTTCGCTCAAAGGCCGCACGACGGAGGAGCTGTCCAACGACCCGAAAGGCGGCGTGCCGCCGTGGGCGCTGCGGCGCGAGTATCGCTCGACTTATCGGGCGGCGATGGACGACGCGGAGAAAATTACCGAGGGGAAATGGGTGAGCGAAGTTCCCGTCGGCGCGAGCCGCGTGCCGGTGTCGATCGAGGCCAGCCTCGCGAAAGACCTGCAGGTCAAAGTGGGGGACGAACTCGAATTCAACGTGCAGGGCGTGCCCGTGAAGGCGGTCATCGGCAGTGTGCGCCACGTCGAGTGGCAGCGGATGCAGGCGAATTTCTATTTCGTGTTCCCGCCCGGCCCGCTCGACGGCGCCCCGGCGACTTTCGCCGCCGCGGCGCGCGCGCGCAGCCCCGGGGAGACCGCGCGGTTGCAGCAGGCCGTGGCGAAGGAATTGCCGAACGTGTCGGCGATCGACCTGGGTTTCGTGCTGCGCCTGCTCGACGGGATCTTCACCAAGATCGCCTGGGCGGTGTCGTTTCTCGCCAGCTTCACAGTGGCCACCGGGGTGGTGGTGCTGGTGAGCGCCGTGCTGATGGGCCGGCACCAGCGGGTGCGCGAGGCCGTGTTGCTGCGCACGCTCGGCGCGCAGCGCGCACAGCTCCGGCAAATCATGCTCGCCGAATACACCGTGCTGGGCCTGCTGGCGGCCACGACGGGCGGCGCGCTGGCCGTCGCCGCCAACGGGTTGCTCGCGACGTTTCTGTTCAAGGTCTCCGCCGTGCCGCCGCTGCCGTTGGTGGCGGCCGGCATCGCGGCGGTGACGGTGCTCACGATCGCGACGGGCCTGCTCGCCAACCGCGGCGTCAGCGGGCACCCGCCGCTGGAGGTTTTGCGTCAGGAAACATGAACCCGCGCCACTTCAGCTTTCACTACACCCTGCGCGATGCGGCGGGCCGGATCCTGGACACTTCGCGCGGCGGCGAACCGGCGGACGCGGTCGAGGGCGCGGGGCAGATCATCGACGGCCTCGAAGCCGAGCTGGTGACGATGACGCCGGGCGAGCGGCGGGCCGTCGTCGTGCCGCCCGAGCGCGGCTACGGGCCGGTGGAGGAGGCGTTGCGCCAGCGCGTGCCGCGGTCGCGGTTGCCGGTGGCGGAGGTGAAGGCCGGCGACCGGTTCCAGACCGGGCCGGACCGGCACGCGCCGGTGGTGACGGTGGTTGCGGTCGAGGGCGACGCGGTGTGGCTCGACGCGAATCACCCGCTCGCCGGGCAGCCGTTGCACTTTGAGGTGGAGCTGGTGGCGGTGCGGCCGGCGGCGCCGGAAGAGCGGGCCGCCAGCCGGAACGGCGGACTGGATTGAAATAGTTGCATTGGCCTCGCCCCGCCGCCTAGTGTGCGGCCCATGAAAATTCTCGGCATCGATATCGGCGGCTCCGGACTGAAGGGTGCGCCAGTGGACACAGCGACGGGCCGGCAACTCGCCGAGCGACACAAAGTGGAAATCGAATCACCCTGTGCTCCGGCGAAAGCGGCGGCCGCCGCGGGCGAGATCGCCCGCCACTTCAACTGGAAAGGGCCCGTCGGGATCGGCTTCCCGGGCGTGGTCTGCGGCTCGACGATCATGACCGCGTCGAATCTCGGCGAGAGTTGGATCGGTCTCGACGGCGTGAAAGTTTTCTCGAAGGCGACGGGCTGCCCCGTGAAGATGGTCAACGATGCCGACGCGGCCGGCCTGGCCGAGATGCGGTTTGGCGCCGGCAAGGGCCAGAAGGGCACCGTGCTCCTGATCACCGCCGGCACCGGCATCGGCTCGGCGCTGTTCTATCGGGGCGTGCTCTTCCCCAACACCGAATTCGGGCACATCCAGTATCGCGGCAAGTCGGTCGAGAAGTTTTGCGCGGCGTCGGTTCGCAAAAAGAAGAACCTTTCGTGGGAGGAATGGGCCGGCCGCCTGAGCATCTACCTCACCACGATGGAGGGCCTGCTCTGGCCGGACATGATCATCGTCGGCGGCGGCGTCAGCGCCAAGCACGACAAGTGGATGAAATTCGTGAAGACCCGCACCAAGGTGGTCCCGGCGAAATTGTTCAACGGCGCCGGCATCATCGGGGCGGCGCTGGCCGGCGAGTAGAGATCGCCGGAGCCATGCTCCGGGGCGATTCGGCCCGGCACCTTTCGGCGGGCTTTTGGGGAGGCGAACTCGGTCGCGGCCGTCGGGGCCAAGTTCGCTCCCGCACCGCCGGGAAGAAGCGGTCGTGACCAAAGGCCTCGGAGCTTGCGCCGGGAATCTTGATTCTCCGCCCGGGCGTTCGGCGGGCCGGCCCGACGCGATTCTCGACCGCGTCCGGCGCGGAGCCGAGCGGTTTGACTTGCACGCGGTGTGATTTATCCGCTTTAACCGGCGGCGGAGCCACCGCCTCCGCGTTGCCAATGACCAAACCAAGCGTAGCCAAATGGGCCGGGCTGACCGCCCTCTGGGTGTTCATCGGCCTGCTTTTGACCATCGAGGTGTATTTCAACATGCGCGTCTCGATGCCGGCGGTGAACTTCTGGGAGGTCGCGTGGAACCAATACCAGCGCGCGCTGCTCTGGGCGCTGCTCGTGCCGGTGGTCTTGCGGCTGAAAAAAGCGGTGCCGCTGAACACCGGGCGCTGGGCGGGGGGCGTGACTTTCCATCTGACGGCGAGTTTTGCCGTCATGGCCGCCTACTACCTCGCGCGAGTCGCCTACAACGTGGTGGCGGTGGAGGCGTCGTTCGCGGAATTTTGGGAGTGGGCGGCCCGCAGCTTCTATGGCCGCAACCTGATCGACATGGTGTATTACTGGGCCGTGATCGGCGTCAGCTACTCGCTGCGGATCCGCGAAAACTTCCAGCGCGAGTCGCTCAAGGCCGCCCTGTTGGAGGGAAAGCTCGTCGAGGCCGAGTTGCGGGCGCTGAAGCAGCAGCTCAACCCGCACTTTCTTTTCAACACCATGAACACCATCGCGGTGCTCGTGCGCGAACAGAAGAACGACGAGGCCGTGACCCTCATCGCGCGCATCAGCACGCTGCTGCGGATGGCACTCGAGAATACCCGCGTGCAGACGGTGAGCCTGCGCCAGGAACTGGAATTCCTCACGCGCTACCTCGACATCCAGAAGGCGCGCTTCGGCGAGCGCCTGCACTACCGCACCGACGTGGCGCCCGAGGCGCTCGACGCGATCATCCCCAACCTGATCTTGCAGCCGCTGGTCGAGAACGCCGTCCTGCACGGCGTCGCGCAGAAGACCGGCCCCGGCTGCGTCGAGATCGCCGCGCGCGTGCGCGAGAACCGGCTCGAGATCGAAGTGCGCGACGACGGCCCCGGCCTGAGCACCGCGCGCGAAGAGCCGACCAAGGAGGGCATCGGCCTGAGCAACACCCGCATCCGCCTCGACCGGCACTACGGCGCCGCCCAGCAGATGGTGGTGCGGAGCGAGAAGGGGCGGGGCGTCAGCGTCCATCTGGTGCTCCCTTTCGCCACCCCCGCCCGTCTCCCCGCCCCCATCGCCGCCCACTCATGATCGAATCAAAAATCACCGTGCTCGTCGTCGACGATGAACCCACCGC
>JACQFT010000011.1 GCA_016199925.1 Opitutia bacterium
ATGGTGGTGTTGCGCGGGATCATCGGCGTGGAGACGTCGCCCGCGGTCATGATGCCGAGCGTGAGCGGCGTGACGTCGAGGAGGAGCACGTCGCGCACTTCGCCCTTGAGGACGCCGCCCTGGATGGCCGCGCCGATGGCGACGACTTCGTCGGGGTTGACGCCCTGGTGCGGCTGCTTGCCGCCGAGATTCTTGGCGATGTCGACGACCTTCGGCATGCGGGTCATGCCGCCGACGAGCACGAGTTCGTCGATCTTGTCGGAGGAGACGCCGGAGTCCTTGAGGCAGCTCTTGAACGGCTGGAGGCAGCGCGCGAAGAGCGAGTCGCAGATTTGCTCCATCTTCGCACGGGTGAGCTGCACGTTGAGGTGCTTCGGGCCCGACGCGTCGGCGGTGATGAACGGCAGGTTGAGGTCGTAGGTGGTCGCGGAAGAGAGGGCGATCTTCGCTTTCTCGGCCTCTTCCTTCAGCCGCTGGAGCGCCATCGCGTCCTTGCGGAGATCGATGCCGTTCTCTTTCTTGAAAGTTTCGACGAGCCAGCCGATGATGGCGTCGTCCCAGTTGTCGCCGCCGAGGTGGGTGTCGCCGTTGGTGGCCTTCACCTCGAACACGCCGTCGCCGATCTCGAGGATTGAGACGTCGAACGTGCCGCCGCCCAAGTCGAAGACGGCGATCTTCTCGTCCTTCTTCTTGTCGAGCCCGTAGGCGAGCGACGCCGCCGTGGGCTCGTTGATGATGCGGGAAACTTCGAGGCCGGCGATCTTGCCGGCGTCCTTCGTGGCCTGCCGCTGGGCGTCGTTGAAATACGCGGGGACCGTGATGACGGCGTTCGTGATTTTTTCGCCGAGATAAGCTTCGGCGTCGGCCTTCAGCTTGCCGAGGACGAACGCGGCAATCTGCTGCGGCGCGAACTGCTCGGTTTTGTCGCCGACCTGGACCTCGATGTAAGCGTCGCCGTTTTTGCCGGCGGCAACTTTGTAGGGAAGATTCTTCGCCTCTTCGCTGACCTCGGTGAATTTGCGGCCGATGAGACGCTTCGCGGAGAACACGGTGTTCTTCGGATTAGTCACGGCTTGGCGCTTGGCGGCTTGGCCGACGAGGCGCTCGCCATTCTTGGTGAAAGCGACGACGGACGGTGTGGTGCGGGCGCCCTCGGCGTTCGGGATGACGACAGGTTCGCCGCCCTCCATGATCGCCATGCAGGAGTTGGTAGTGCCCAGGTCGATGCCTAAAATTCTGCTCATGCGCGAAATCTAGCAATGCCCATGCCCTGGCTCGGTTTGTTTCTCGGAAGCCTGAGCCCAAGCGGCTTAGGTGATTTCGCCACGCCGCCCTGCGGTCCAAATTCGCTTTCGGCGGGCCATCGTGGCCCACTCGTCTCCGCGGCCGTGGCACACTGCGCCAGGAACCCCGGGGTTGAGTTTGCGCGACTGCGAACTACCGTCCGATGCATGGAAACGCTACATGTGCCCGAGACTTTGCCGGTGATGACGCTGCCTGACACCGTCTTCTTTCCGCAGGCGCTGCTGCCGCTCCATATTTTCGAGGCCCGTTATCGCAAGATGCTGGTCGACGTGCTCGCGAGCGACCGTCTCTTCGCCGTCGCGTGCCTCGCCGCCGACAAGGCAGAACTCGCCGGCCCGACCGAGCCGCTCCCCCGAATCGCCTCGGTCGGCATCGTGCGGGCCTGCCAGAAAAACGACAACGACACCTCCAATCTTCTCCTCCAAGGCGTCTGTCGCGTCGAAGTGCAATCAATCGTGGCCGAAGTTCCCTATCGCATCATCGCGGTCCGCCCCCTCGCCACTTCCAGCACCTCGCCCGTCGCCGAGTTGGAAAGCCTCCGGCTGGAGGTGATGCGCCTCCTCCATCTCCGCCGCCGTCTCGGCGCGCCGTCACCCCAGGGCATGACGCAGTTCCTCGACAGCATCGACGACATCGACACGTTCGCCGACGTCGCCGCCTTCAATCTCTGCGACGACAGCCCGCTCAAGCAACGCCTCCTCGAGACGCTCGACACCCGGCGCCGCCTGCAGCTTTTCGCCGCGCAGTTGAGGTCCGAAGTCGAGAGCCAGCGCCTGCGCCGAAAACTCCAAGGCCGCCTGAGCGACGACGGCATCGCGAACAACTGAGCGCGCCGGATCGCAGCGCGCAGACCCGCGGAGCCCGACCTCCGCCCCGGCTTCGGCGCTCGCTCCCGACCCTGGCGCCGCCGGCCCGCTCCATCGGCGAAGCATGGAGCCAACAATCGGACTCGAACCGATGACCTGATCATTACGAATGACCTGCTCTACCAACTGAGCTATGTTGGCCTAACCCAAACGAGGGCGCGATTTCTGGGGGCCGCCCTCGGAGTGGCAAGCTCGTTTTTGATTCCGCGCCGCCCTGCCACGGCTTTCCGGATTGGTTTCGTAAGGGTGGGCCAGCGCGCTTGCGCGCGCCAAACCGGAAAGCCCCGCCGCGCAAGCCCCGGCGCATCCCGACGAAGCCTCTCCTCGCCCCGGTTCGCGGGAGCGACCTCCGCCGCGACCGTCGCGCGCCATCACGCCCTATCCTCGCAGCAAAACCAGCAGCGAGACGACGGTCACCACCAACCACAGCGTGATGCCGTGCGCGAACGGCCGCCAGCCGACCGACTTGAGGTTGTCCTTCGACAGACCGGCGCCGATCAGGAAAAGCGTGACCGCCAACCCGGCCTTCGCCGCACCGTCGAGCCACGGATAGACCGCTTCCCCTACCGGCACGAACGACGCCAGCGCCGACGCGCCGACGAACAGGAAAATAAACCACGGCACCGTCGCCTTGCTGTCCTTTTTCCGCACCAACACGGACGCCACGGCGACCAGCGGCAAGATCCACAGCGCGCGCGCCAACTTCACCGGCACCGCGACCGCCAGCGCTTCCGGCGCGTAGCGCGCCGCCGCGCCGACCACCGAACTCGTGTCATGGATCGCGATTGCCGCCCAATAGCCGAATTGCTCCGGCGTCAGCCCGACCGCGTGCCCGATCACCGGAAACGCAAACAGCGCCACCGCGTTCAGCACGAACACGCACCCGAGCGACACCGACATCTCGCGCGCCTGCGCGCCGAGCACCGGCCCCATCGCCGCGATGGCGCTGCCGCCGCAGATCGCCGTGCCCGTCGTGATGAGCTGCCCCGTCGTCTTCTCCACCCGGAACAATCTCGCCAACCCCAGCCCGAGCCCGAACGTCGCGAGCAGCGTGAGCCCCGTCAGCACCACCCCGGTCGATCCGGCCTTGATGACTGCGCCGAACTTGATCCCAAACCCCAACCCCACCACCGACGCCTGGAGCAGGTATTTCTGGACTCTCGCCGCGCGCTTCCCGTCGGTGTTGCCCGCGGTGAACGCGAACACGAGACCCGCGGCCAGCGCGAGGGGCGGCGTCACCCACGGCAACCCGCACGCCGCCGCGAGCATCCAGAGCAGAGTTTTTTTCCACGGAGCTTCTTCCATCGAGAAAGGTTGCCAGCCGCCGCGTTTCTAATCCAGTCGAGAAACACCTTTCTTTCGGCCCCTCCGTGAACACCGCCCTCTTCGACTTTCCCCTGCCCGCGCACCTCGTCGCCCAACGGCCCGCCGAGCGCCGCGACGGGTCGCGCCTCCTCGTCGTGCATCGCGCCGCACACACCGTCGAGCACCGGCACTTCCGCGACCTCCCGGAGTATCTGCGGGCCGGCGACACGCTCTTCCGCAACAACGCCGCCGTCATCCCCGCCCGCCTCCACGCGACTCGCCCGACCGGCGGCCAAGTCGAATGCCTCCTGCTTCGCCCCGCTTTGGAGGTGAGTAGCCTGCGCTCCGAAACCTCGGCGCAGGAGTGGTGGTGCCTTCTCCGACCCGGCAAGAAACTACCCGTCGGCGCCACGTTTGGTCGCGCGGGATTCTTCACCGGCATCGTCCAGGAGAAAACCGAAGACGGTCTCGCCCGCGTAGCCTTCACCACAACCAACGGAGACATTCTCGCCGTCGCCAATCGCATTGGCGAAATGCCGCTGCCGCCTTACATCACCGGCCACGTCACCGACGCCGACCACGCGCTCGACCGCGAACGCTACCAAACTGTCTACGCCGACCGCGCCAAACAAGTCGCCGCCGCCGCACCGACGGCCGGCCTGCACTTCACGCCGGAACTTCTCGCCCAACTCTCGGCCGCCGGCGTCAACTTCGCCGAGCTCACGCTGCACGTCGGCCTCGGCACGTTCCGCCCGATCACGGCCGAGCGCATCGAGGACCACGCCATCCACCGCGAGGTCTATGAAATCCCCGCGGCCACCCAGCGCGCTCTCTTTGTTCCCACCGGCCGCCGCATCGCCGTCGGCACGACCTCCGTCCGCAGCCTCGAGGACTTTCTGTCAACGCACGCCTCGCCCACCGACCGCGACTACCTCGCGGAAGCGGGGATCTTTATCTACCCTCCCCGCCCCTTCCGCGGCGTCGACGCACTCATCACAAATTTTCACCAGCCCCGCTCCACGCTGCTCTGCCTCGTGGCGGCGTTCCTCGCGCCCGGCGCGGCCGACGGCATCGCCTGGCTCAAGGAAATCTACGCCGACGCCGTCGCCCGCGAATACCGCTTCTTCAGCTACGGCGACGCCATGCTCGTCCTGTGACCGCCCCGCCGGCCCGCGTATTCAGTTGCAAGCGCAACCAAACTGGCTTCCCGTCTCCTCTCTCCCCCACCCCACCCATGATACGCCTCCTCCTCGCCCTCGCTTCCCTCTCGCTCGCCCTCGCCGCCCGCGCCGACGTCGAGACCTACCAGATCGACCCGGTCCACTCCTCGACCGGCTTCAGCGTCCGCCACATCCTCTCGAAGTTCACCAGCAGCTTCACCAAGACCACCGGCACGATCACCGTCGATCAGGCCAACATGGAGAACAACGCCGTCGAGGCCACCGTCGAGATCGCCTCCGTCAGCACCGCCAACGCCGACCGCGAGAAGCACCTCCAGTCGCCCGATTTCTTCGACGCCGCCAAGTTCCCCACCGCCACCTTCAAGAGCAAGGCCTGGAAAAAAACCGGCGCCGACACCTACGACGTGACGGGCGACCTCACCATCAAGGGCGTCACCAAGGAAGTCGTGCTCAAGGTCACGGCCCTCGGCTTCGGCCCCGGGATGCGCCCCGGCACGATGCTCTCCGGGTGGGAAGCCACCACCGTCATCAAGCGCACCGACTTCGGCGTCAGCTACGGCCCCAAGATCCTCGGCGAGGATGTCACGGTGAACATCTCCATCGAGGCCGGCTACAAGAAGGCCTGAGCCCCGCTCCGCCCCGCGGTCCGAGGACGGCTGCAAGGCCGTCCTTTCTTTTTGTCCGCGCATCGCTACCGTCCGCGCCGTGACTCCCGCCGACATCCAGACGCTCATCGAGGAAGCCACCTTCGACTACACGATGGGCGACAACGACGCCGCGCTCGCCAAACTCGCCCGCGCCACCGCCGCCGCCCCCGACTCGTTCGAAGCGTGGCACGCCGTCGCCGAGATCAATTTCTCCCTTCGCCGCCTCGACGCCGCGCTCGCCGCCGCCGAGCAAGCGCACCGCCTCCGCGCCGACGACCTCTTCATCAACACCACCCTCTCGCGCATCTGGATGGAAAAAGGCGACAAGACGATCGCCGAAAAATTCGGCGCCCAGGCGAAAATCCTCAGTTGGAAAGACCAGTTGAAGAACCCCGAGTCCGCATCGGACGGCGTGCATTGACGGCGGCCAGCGAGCCGCGCCCGGCCGGTCGGCGGCCGCGTGCTCCATGTCTTCCAGGAGAGCGAACGTCCCGTGCTCGCCGGCACGCCGCTCGTCGAGGTCGGCGACCAGGTCGGACTCGAAGTCGTAGCCACAGGCCTCCGTGCCTGTGGGGTTTGCTCCGGTCCGTTCTCCTCTGCTCCGTTACTCGCTTCTTGTCCCAACCCGGCAGGCAGGGACGCCTGCCGCGACCACAGTTGTGCACGCGTTGCTTCAGCGTAGCCACAGGCCTCCGTGCCTGTGGGGTTTGCTCCGATCCATTCTCCTCTGTTCCGTTGCTCGCTTCTTGTCCCAACCCGGCAGGCAGGGACGCCTGCCGCGACCACAGTTGTGCACCGCATGTCGGGAGAAGCGGCAGCACCAGCGCGAGGGCAACGGCGACCGAACCGCGGCGCAGCGCCGTCGTCTATTCTCCGGCCGCCGGAGCCGCGTGCAACTCGCCGCCGCCGAAGCGCGCGACCAGCCCGCGCATCTCGACCAGCAGCGACGCATATTGCCGCTCGTCGAGCTCGTCCGGCAAACCCGGCGACTGGAAAAACGTGAACGATGCCGCCGCGCCGCCCGGGCGCGCCACCACGCGCAGCGGGAACAATCCCATCTGCTCCGGCGTCGGTCCCGCCCGCAAATCGATCACGCCCGTGCCGGCGTCGGCGTCGATCGCGACGAACAGTTCGCCCAGCGAGGTCGCGGCCCTCCAACGCCCGTCCTTGAGGTAAACCCGCTCGGCAAACTCGGTCGCCCAGAGCGGCAGATTCTCGATTTGCGCGAGGAAGTTGAAAACGTCGTCCCGCGAGGCGGGCACGGTGATGGTCACGGTGCGGATGTTCATCCGGCCAGCCTACCAGCGCCGACTGACATCATCCTGTCAGGAGGCTTCGCGCGGCGCCCTCGCCGCCGCCCGCGGCCGCGGAAATAGTTTGGCAACCTTCGCCCGCTCTGCCGGTCATTGAGCCAACCTCCCAACGCGATGCGCCAACCCGCCTCCAGTTTCCTGCTAGGATTTCTCGTTGCCGGGTCGGCTGGTTTTTCAGCCGAGCCGGCCAGGCTTTCGCCGCGCCTCACCGAGGCCATTCGCGCGGCCTCGCCAAAGTTTACCCCGCCGCCGGCACCCGCGCCCGGCCCGCCCGCGCCCGCGCCCGCCGCCGGCGAGCCAGAAACGTCGCCCGATCCCGACGTCGTCACGCTGCCGAAATTTTTCGTCGAGGACAGCAAACTGGCACGCCTCGACCCCGACCGGCTGCTCAGCAAAACCGCGCTCGCCGCCAAGCAGCGGCGCGAATACCTCGCCTCGCTCGGCCCGCTCGAATGGGCGCTGAACTGTTTCAGCCTCCCCTTCCTCACCCGGTCGGTCGCGACTCGCGCCCGGGAGAAATACGAAAGCGAACGTCGCGCCGCCGAGGTCTCGCGCCTCAGCGACCTGCTCGAGGTCGCCGGGCGGGTCGACCCGAAGGCCGCGGCCGAACTCCGGCGGGAGTTGGAGCGGCGGTGATTTTCCGGCGGCCGTTTGCGCCCCGCCGGAAACGCGCGCCCCGGTGAAGCCCGGTTGACGCGCGGGCCGTTTCGTTTCCACTGGCGGGCGCCCCCACCGGCCCGATGCATTCCTCCGAAGTCATCATCCTGCGCGAACTGCTCACCGCCGAGACCGGCCACGCCACCGGCGCGCGGCTGGGCCGGTTGCTCGGCGTGTCGCGCGGCGTCGTCGAGGCGCACCTGCAGCGACTCACGCACCAGGGCTTCGGCTTCGAGTCCGTCCGCCGCCGCGGCTATCGACTCGTCCGGCCGCCCGGCACGCTCCACCCCGCGCTCGTGCAGGCCCATCTCAACCGCCGCCAGCGCGGCCCCGGCCTCATCTGCCTCGACCGCGTGGACAGCACGAACAGCGAAGCCGAGCGCCGCCTCGCCGCCGGCGAGCCGGCCCCGTTCGTGATTTTCGCCAACGCGCAGACCCTCGGCCGCGGCCGGCGCGGCCGCCCGTGGCACAGCGCCGCCAACGGCAATCTTTACGCCACCTTTGTGTTCCGCCCGCAACTCGAGCCGGCGCGCCTCCAGGATTTCACGCTCTGGATGGGCCTCAATGTCTGCGAACTCGTCGCCAATTTCTGC
>JACQFT010000252.1 GCA_016199925.1 Opitutia bacterium
ATCGTGCCGGGCAGCTTCGCGGTGATCGTCGTCGGCGAGTAAGCCACGGGATTTCGGCGAATTAGCATTTACCCGCCGCACCGTTCGCGTTTGCTCGCCGCATGGCGAAATGGCTCCTGCTCGACGGCTACAATCTGGCGTTCCGCGCATTCTACGGAATGCCCGATCTGACGCGCAGCGACGGGTTCCCGACCGGCGCGCTGCACGGCTGGATCAAGACCATCTGGCGGCTGCAGGACGAGGAAAAGCCCGGCGGCACGCTGGTGTTTTTCGATCTCGGCGGCTCGCAGGACCGGCTGGCCCTGCATCCGGAATACAAGGCGCAACGCGCCGAGATGCCCGAGGCCCTCGAAAAGCAGGTGCCCGCGATCAAGGAGATGACGCGGGCGCTCGGCCTCGTCGGCATCGAGCTGGAGGGCGTGGAGAGCGACGACTTGCTGGCGTCGCAGGCGCGGGCGCTCGCCAACGCCGGGCACGAGGTGCTGATCGTGAGCGCCGACAAGGATTTCGCGCAGTGCGTGGACGACCGCGTGAAGATGCTGCTGCCGCCGCCGACGGCGAACCCGAAGCTCGGCTGGCGCGTGCTCGACGCGGCGGGCGTGACGGAGAAATTCGGCGTGCCGCCGTCGAGCATCGCCGAATACCTCGCGCTGATCGGCGACACCTCCGACAACATCAAAGGCATCAACGGTGTCGGCCCGAAGACGGCGGAGAAGTGGTTCAAGGAGTTCGGCTCGCTCGCGGGAATCATCGCGCACGCGGCGGAGTTGAAGCCGGAGCGCTTCCGCGAAGTCGTCGCCGCGTCGGCCGACCAACTGCGCCTCAACCTGAGACTGACGACGCTGCGCACGGAATCGCCGTTGCCGTGGGTGCCGGCGGGCGAGCCGCACACCGACAAGCTGTTCGCGCTGCTCGCGCAGATGGAAATGAAGACCTGCCTCGCCGACGCGCAGAAACGCTACAGCGGCCAGCAGGAGCTGTTCTGACGCCCTTCCGCCGGCGGCCCCGGCGGAGGCGGGCGTTCCGGTGGGCGCGCACCGGTTTGCAGTCGATTTGCCTACAAACCGCCGGGCAGGCGCGGCGCGAGCGGATTACTTTTCAAGCGCGAGGACGGTCGTGGTCTTCTGCTGGCCCTTCTCTCCGGCGCCGGCGTTGCTGTTCTCCTGCACGTGGCGCACCACCACCAGGCGATGGCCGACGCGCGCAAACTCGAACGTGTCGGCGGAGGAGAATTCAAAAGTGATCACGAGCATGGCCCGGCCTTTCAGCCGGGAGCGGCGTTCCTCCGCCAGCGGAAACCCGTCGGCGCCGACCCAAATTTTCGCGGTGGCGTCCGCCTCCCGGATGACCTCGCGATCTTTTTTGCTGAGCGGCGGATTCAACTTGAACGTCAGCAGCCGGGCGGGCCGGTCGTGCCAGTGGGCGGGTTGGTCGTCGACGAGCTTGGCGCGCTCGAGGGTGAGGGCCAGGCCCGGCGCGGCGTTGAGATAGCCGTGCAGCGTGCCGGCACCCAGATCGTCCATCGCCCGCTGAGTCGGGGTTCGCTTTTCGGGATCTTCCGACTTGGCGCGCTTCTCGGCGGCGATTGTCTGGATCAGCTCATGGCTCCACCCGACCTTGAGTCCCGTCTGGCCTTCCTCAGCCGTGGCGTTGATCGTGGCCTCCTGGATGACGGGAGCCTTGTCCTCCCCCGTCCGGCTCCAGAAGGCGTAGGTCACGCTGGCCTTCACGGGCTCCTGCCCGTCCAGTTGGGCGAGGGTGTGCTTCAGGTCCGCGACCGGATCGGCGCGGGCGAGGGCACAGAGCAACAAGGCGAGGGCCGCGAGAAGGGGTGAACGCATAGGGTGCTTGCGACGCCCACGACGGCCGGAAGTTCCCGGAGCGGGAACGGCAATTCGCGGCGCCGGTGCGGCGGGCGGGTCGACAGGTCGGCGCGGGCGGCGGGGTTATTTTTTCTTCGCCGGCGCCGGCGCCGGGCGTGCAGCGGGAGCCGGCGGCTCGAAGATGTAGCCGATGCCGTGGACGGTCTTGAAGCATTCGAGCGACAGGCCGTTTTGCTCGAAGGCGCTGCGGACTTTCACGATGTATTGGTCGAGCGAGCGGCTGCGCACGTCGGCGTGGATGCCCCAGACGGAATGGATGAGTTCCTTGCGCGTGATGACGACGCCGACGTGGGCGTGCAGATAGGCGAGGATGCCGAGTTCCTTGCGGCCGATCTTGTGCACGCTGCCGTTGGGGAAGCCGATTTCGAGCCGCTCGGGGTGGACGTGGGCGCCGAGGAACTCGAACGGGCCGTCGATGGTGCGGACGTTCTTGGTGACGTTGTAGTCGGTCTTCGCCTCGGTGCGGCGGAGGACGGCGTGGATGCGCGCGACGAGCTCGGGGTAGCCGAAGGGTTTGGTGATGTAGTCGTCGCCGCCCATCTCGAGGCCCTTGACCTTGTTGGCCTCCATCGTGTTTCCGGTGAGGAAAATCGTGGGGACGTTGATGTCGCTCTGTTTGAGCTCGGCGAGCAGTTGGAAGCCGGAGGAGTCGGGGAGGTTGAGATCGAGGAGGAGGAGGTTCGCGAAGTTCCGCTGGAGAAACCGGAGCGCGGGCGCGCAACGGTCGTAGGGCTGGGTCTGCATGCCGGCGCCTTCAAGGTGCTGGCAGATGAGCTGCGAGAGCTCGGCTTCGTCTTCGACGACAACGATCAGGGGGCGGGGTTCGGCGCACATGGGTGGAGACGGGGTGGCGACTGCGGGCAGGTTTTACAATCATCAGCGGCCATGTCAAAGCCTTGTTGGGGGTGCGGCGCGTGCCGTTGCGCGTGCCGCACGGCTTTCCGGTTTGGTTTCGCTAGTGAGGGCCAGCGCGCTTGGGCGCGCCAAAACGCGCGCGCAGGCGCGCGGGCCCACGGGAAACCGTTTGCGCGAGCAAACCGGAGGGGCAACTCCATCGGGGCGTAAAGCCCCTCCGACAGTCAGACAAGCCGTCGCGAAATTGTCTCGCTCGGCTCAGGCGTGCCGGCGCGCGCGCAGGCCGCGGCTGACAAGGGTCCACGCGGTGAGCTTGTAGAGCAGGCGCGCGCCGACGTTGGCGTCCCACTCGCTGTGGCCGGTCGGGTCGGGGCTGACCTCGTTGAGGTCGAAGCCGATGATCTTTCGCCCCGAGCGCGCAACGGCGGCGATGAGATGGATGGCCTCGGCGAAATCGAGCCCGCCGGGGACCGGCGTGCCGGTGTGCGGACAGAAACGCGGATCGAGCCCGTCGATGTCGAAGGAGATCCAGACTTCCTTGGGCAACGCGGCGACGATGTCGTCGGCCGCTTTGGCCCAGGTGCGGCCCTGGTGCCGGCGATACTGGAGATCGGAGTCGAGGAAGACGCGCGAGCGCTTGCCCTGGGAGCGGGCGTAGTCCCACTCCTCTTCGCAGAAATCGCGGACGCCGACCTGCACGAGGCGTTCGACGGCGGGGATCTGGTCGAGGACGTTGAACATGATCGACGCGTGCGAGAACGTGAAGCCTTCGTAGGCGCGGCGGAGATCGGCGTGCGCGTCGATCTGCAAAATGCCGAAGTGCGGGTGGTGGCGGGCGACAGCCTGGAGCGCGCCGAACGGAGTCGAGTGGTCGCCGCCGAGGAGGCCGACGATTTTGCCGGCGGTGAGCAAGCGGTCGGTCTCTGTGGCGACGTAGGCGTTGAGCCACTCGCTGGCGGCGTTCACTTTCGCGAGCGCGTCGCGCAGGGGGCGGCTCTGGCCGAGGTCGCCGCCGCGGGCGATGATGCCTTGGGCGAGTCTGCGCGCGGCGCGGCCGCGTTTACGGACTTCGCGCGACTCGGGGAGAAAGTGCAGGCCGGGTTCGTAGGGGCGCAGCACGTCGGCGTCGAAGAGATCGACTTGGCGGCTCGCTTCGAGAATCGCAGCCGGACCGTCGGCGGTGCCGCCGCCGTAGGAGGTCGTCGCTTCCCACGGCACGGGCAGGTAGACAACGGCGGACTCGGCAAAGGAACAGGGCAGGCCGAAGATGCCGGAGTCGGCGGAAGCAGCGGCGTTGGGATCGAAGGCGGTGGACATGGGAAAGTGAACTGCGGGCTAGCTGAAGAAATCGCGGCGGGGTGACCAAGACAATTCTGCCGCGCGTGCGCGGGCAAGACTCGGGCACGACGCAGCGCGTCGATTCGAAACTTGCGCCGGCGCGGTGGATGGTTACGTCGAGTTCAACCGATTCCCATGAACAAACTGCTTCCGCTTCTCCTGCTGGGCATCGTGCTGACGGGTTGCGAGTCCGTGACGGAGCGCGTGCGCGAGCGGTTCGCGCCGGTGCCGCCGAAGACGCAGGTGTTCGCGGCCGGCAAGAAGACCGTTTTTTCTGCGGCGCTGCTGGCGGCGAAGCAGACGGGGTTCACTTTGCAGCGCGGCTCGGAGAGCGACGGCACGATCAGCGCCTACAGCCGCGTGCGGCCGGGCGACAGCGTGCGCGCCGCGCTCCAGTTCACAATCGAGGTGCAACTGACGGCCGTGACCGACACTACGACCGAAGTCGCGGTGCGGCTCGCGGAGTTGCGCGAGGGGGAACTGAGCACCGGCGGCGGCGAGGTGCCGTTGCGGGAGCATGGCCTGTATTCCTCGTATTTCGAGGCGCTGGAGCGGAACTTGGCCGGGCAGGACGCGGTAAAATCGGTGCCGGCGAAACCGTGATTTTGCGCTTGCCGGGGTCGGCGGGATACGGGACTTTCGGCCCCTTGCGCGACGTTCTCAGGTCAAGCCGGTGCTGTCGCGGCACTCCCGCCGGCTTTCACCAGACAGTCCAACCTCAACCAATCGGGTCCGTTTTCGGATCCACGCCGGAAGGCGCGCGCCGCGGAGTGATGCGTGCGGTCTTCCGACTCCAGTCATCATGAGTTCGTTAATGCAAGAACTGCTCGCCCAGAGCTCCTTCGACAAATTGAAGGAAGGCTCGATCGTCCCGGGCGTCATCACCGAAATCCGCGCCAATGAAGTCGTCGTC
>JACQFT010000253.1 GCA_016199925.1 Opitutia bacterium
AGGATCCCGTCGCCCTCGCCCGCTTCCTCTACCACACGATGCTCGGTCTCGCCGTCGCCTCGCGCGCCATTGGCGACAAGACCGGTCTCCGCGAAACCGCCCGCCTAGCTTTGCAGGTTCTCGGCTGATTTTTTTGCACCCTTTCTAGAACGTCCGTTCCATTTCAACCACGCACTCATCATGAAAAACCAAACCATCCTCATCACTGGCGGCACGACCGGCATCGGTCTCGCCACCGCTCAACTCCTGCAAGCCGACGGCGCGCGGGTCATCGTCACGGGCCGCAACCCCGCGACCCTCGCCGCCGCGCGCACCGCGCTCGGCCCGCAGGCCGTCGTGCTGGCGTCCGACGCCGGGTCGCTCGCCGACGCGCAGGCCCTCGGCGCCGAAATCAAAAAGCACACCGCCCGCCTCGACGGCGCGTTCCTCAACGCCGGCATCGCGCAGTTCGGCCCCCTCGAGACGATGACGCCGCAGCACTTCGCCGACATGTTCAACGTGAACGTGCGCGGCCTGTTCTTCCAGCTCCAGTCGCTCCTGCCCGTGCTCGCGAACCCCAGCGCCGTCGTGTTCAACGCCTCCGTCGCCGGCGAGCTCGGCTTGCCCGGCACGAGCCTCTACTCCGCCACCAAGGCCGCCGTCATCTCCCTCGGCAAAACGCTCGCGGCCGAACTCGCCCCGCGCGGCGTCCGCCTCAACACCCTCAGCCCCGGCCCGGTCACCACGCCCATCTACAACAAACTCGGCTTCCCCGCCGACGCCCAGAAGGGCTTCGAGGATTCCATGTCCGGCCAGACCCTCGTCAAACGCTTCGGCACGGCCGACGAAGTCGCCCGGCTCGCGCGCTTCCTCCTCACTGCCGAGTCCAGCTTCATCGTCGGCGAAAACATCGTCATCGACGGCGGCATCCGCCTGACCTGAGCGACCGCCCCCGCCGACCAACCTAACCTGACCTCCGATCAACCGCGCCGGCCGGCGCCCCAGCCCGGCCGGCGCCTGATCGAGGCTTCTCGCCACACTTTCCAGAACGTCCGTTCCAGTTATCAGGTTTGTTTTCGCGCCCATGAAAAACCACACCTTCCTCGTCACCGGCGGCACCACCGGCATCGGTCTCGCCACCGCGCAACTCCTGCAAGCCGACGGCGCGCGCGTCATCGTCACCGGCCGCAATCCCGCGACCCTCGCCGCCGCGCGGACCGCCCTCGGCGCCTCGGCCGTCGTGCTCGCTTCCGACTCCGCCTCGCTCGCCGACGCCAAGGCCCTCGGTGCCGAAGTCAAAACGCACACCGCCCGCCTCGACGGCGCGTTCCTCAACGCCGGCCTTGTCCAATTCGGCCCCGTCGAAGCGATGACGCCGCAACACTTCGACGACCTGTTCAACACGAACGTCCGCGGCGTCTTCTTCCAGCTCCAGTCGCTGCTCCCCGTGCTCGCCAACCCGAGCGCCGTCGTCCTCAACGCCTCTGTCGTCGCCGACCTCGGCCTCGCCACGCTGAGTCTCTACTCCGCCACCAAGGCCGCCCTCGTCTCGCTCGGCCAGACCCTCGCCGTCGAACTCGCCCCGCGCGGCCTCCGGCTCAACACCGTGAGCCCCGGACCTATCACCACGCCGGCGGTCGACAAACTCGGGTTCACCGCCGAGGCACAAAAAGGCTTCGAGGACCACATGGCGGCGCAGACGCTCGTCAAGCGCTTCGGCACTCCCCTCGAGGTCGCCCGGCTCGTGCGCTTCCTCCTCTCTGCCGACTCCCGCTTCATTGTCGGGGCCAACCTCACCGTTGACGGCGGCTTCCGCCTCTCTTGAACCCGCGCGACGAAAACCCGCCGCCACTTCCCATGATCTTCAGCGTCCTCATCCTCGCCGCCCTCTGCCTGCTGGTCGCGACCGACGGCGACCAGCCCACCGATCGGTAACAATCCGCGGGCCCGGCACGCCCTCCTCACCGCCTGACTTCCTCTCGACTCGAGGAACGCACACGGCTCGCGGGCAGAACGAGGCATTCACCAGACCCGGGGCATCGCGCGACCGTAGGTTTTCTCTGGAAGAGCGAACTCCGGGTCGTCGTTTTATTGCCCTCCGCGGTCGGGACGCTGCCGGTCGCCACCGGCAGCGACCGCGACTCCGATCAGAGGGTCGCCGGCCGGTTTCGCCGCACGCGCAGCGCGACAGCCGCCACCGTGATTGCCGGGAGCATCCCTGCTTCCGGTGAGTGCATGCTCCAAAGCGTCATCCCGCTGAACAGCCCCCAGCCGGCCGGGACAATCCACAGCGGCCAGCAGGCGGTCCGCGCCGCAAGCAGCAAACCCAAAGTCGCCACCACCGTCGGGTCCGGCAAGAGCCCGCCGACCTCGAGTTGGGTCCACGGCCGACCGACCGCGCGGCCGGCCAACGGTTGAACCACAATGGCAAACCCCAGCAACGCCACGCCCGCGCGGGCGACCACGCCGTCGCCCGGCGCGATGGAAAACCGCGCACGCACGACGCCGCACCACAGCATAGCCAGGGCCTGCACCGCGAACGCCGCGGCGAACCAGCGCCCGGCGGTGTGGATTGTGGAATAGCGTTCCCAGAAATAGACCCACGCCACCGTGAGCCATCCCGCCGCCAGCAGCGCAGGGGCGATCCGGTTCGTGCGGTCGCCGGGCCGGCGCAGAATCAGCGCGAGCAACCCCACGCCCGCAACGAGCGCCCCGAGATGCGCGGGCCACAGCGCGAGATTGAGCCGCTCCGTCAGCCGGTAGTAAGTCCGCGCCGAGAACATCAGGAAGTTCGACGGCGTATACGTCCACCACTCGCTCATCCGAGCGCCTCCACGTATCTGATCATGCGCTGCCGCATCGCCGCATCGGGCAGGCGCCCGCGCGCCGCGCCCATGTTCTCGCGCACATGCGCAGGATTCCCCGTGGCGGGAATCGCACACGTCACGGCCGGATGCGAGACGATGAACTTGAGCAGAAACTGCGCCCAGTTCGCGCAGTCGATCTCGCGCGCCCAAGCCGGCAGGGGACGGCGCAGCATCGCGCGAATGAGCGCCCCTTCCCGGAACGGCCGGTTGATGATGACGGCCACGCCACGTTCCTGCGCGAGAGGCAGCAGGCGCCGGTCCACTTCGCGGTCGAGGAGGTTGTAGGTCACCTGGACGAAATCCAGCGGCTGGGTGCGCACGAGATTCTCCACCTCGGCCGTGCGCCGCCCGTGCGAAGTGGTGACGCCGACGTAGCGCACCTGCTTCGCCGCCTTCATCGCGAAGAGCATCGGCAGATGCTGCTCCCAGTTCTCCAGATTGTGCACCTGCAGCAGATCGAGCCGCGCCGAACCCCACCGGCGCTGCGTCTCGGCAATCTGTCCGGCCCCGTCGCGGCCCGAGGTCCAGACTTTGTCGGCGGCGAAAAGTGCCGCCGGGCGGTTCAGATTTTTCAAACCGAAGCCGATCACCGCCTGCGACGAGCCATACATCGGCGATGAGTCGATCAGCCGGCCGCCGAGCGCGAAAAAATCGCGCATGACGCCGGTGCATTCGGCACGCGCCTCGGGATCGTCGCCGACGTTGAAGGTGATCCAACTGCCGAGGCCGACGACGGGCAGCTCCTCTCCGCTCGACGGGATGCGCCGCGTCAGAACCGGACCCGGCGGCTGCGCCCACGCCGACGCGGGCCGGAGCAGTGCCGCCGCGCCGAGCGCCGCGAGGGCACGCAGCGCTTCGCGCCGGGTGACGCTCGGAATCGGACCGGGTGGAGGCATGCGCGCAGGGACACCGACCAGACGCACTGGTCGCGAAAATCTTAGGAGCGTTTCGCGACCCAGCGCGGCTCGCCCGCTACGCCGCTGCCGTCTCCTTGTTCATCGCCGCCGCGACGAGGCCGAGCAGCACGGTGGCGACGGTGCCGAAGCAGATTTGTTTCACCGCCACCATCAGCCCCGTCGGCTGCACGGCGTAGTAGATCAGGAATCCGGGGATGCCCGCGGCGACGGCGAACCACAGCCCGAAGCGCACGCCCTGCCCCAGCCAGTCCTTGCCGGCCTCGCGGCCGCGGCGATAAATCGCGGTGACGCCGAGCGCGATGAGCGCGTGGGCCACGAGCATCGCGGGAAAATGTCTTTGCGCATCCGCCTCGGTGCGCATCAGCGCGGGCTGGGCGGCGTAATCGGCTTTCAGCAGCACGGCGTGGACGACAAAGTCGAACGTCATCGAAGCGATGAAGAGGACGACGACGGAGACGAGGAACTGTTTGTTCATGGGGTAACCGGGGTTGGGGGGTTGCGCCCGCCCAGACGGGCGGACGGGATTTTTGTTAAACCCCCGAGCGCGCCGAGACAAGCCCCGGTTGCTCGCCGTCGGGGGCGCGGGCAGCGTCTTTTGCTTTGGACAGCTTCTGCTGGGGATGCGCCGCCCTCGCCGCGTTCCGACGAATCATCCTAAACTCTGCAGTTGAAACGCGGAGATCGCGGAGGACGCGGAGCAGAAAGAGAGAGGATCCTTCACTCGAAAGGCTCACCTGCCGAGTGAGGGGACTCGGGACGAAAAAGCCGGGTTTCTCCTCTGTGCTCTCCGCGCCCTCCGCGTTTCAACTGCGTTTTCTAGAGTCATCCGCGCCGACGGCGACGCGGCGCCAAGTTTTCCAAAACAAAAGACCCTGGGTGCGCGGGTGTGATGCGGAGCTTTCCGGTTTGCTCGCGCAAACGGTTTCCCTGTGGAGTGCGGTGCGCCGGGTTTGGTTTGGTCGGCGGCGCGGTCCGAAACGGGCGTTTCCCCCCGGCAAAATATGCGGCTCGCTCGCCAAATTCCGCGGCGGAATGGGCGTTGTGACCCGGACCGCCGGACCTACCGTCTGCGGCAGGATTCGCGGCGTCTGGGCCACACGTCGTCAACGCACCTCCCGACCATGCCAACGCCCGTTCCAGACCAGCAGCCGCCGGCGCCGGGCATTTCGCCTTCGTTCCCATGAGCACCGCAGCCCGTTTGCCGTCCGCGCCCGAAGCAGAATTTCCCGCCGCCCCCGCCGCCGGGGCGCGCTGGTTGCCGCGCCTGGCCGGCTGGGCCGGTCTCGCCTCGGCGTTCGTCGGCCTCTCCTCGCTCCTCGCCTGGGGGGCCCGCCGGCCGATGTTTGCCACCGGGCTGTCGGCCGAGATCAACATGAAAACCAACACCGCCCTCGGCCTGCTGCTCGCAGGCGCCGCGCTTTGGCTCACGGCCCGGTTTCCCGGGCGCCGGTGGGCCCGCCGGTCGGCGGGCACGGCGGCGGCGGGGGTGGCCCTGCTCGGTCTGGCGACGCTCGCCGAGCTGACGCTCGGCTGGAGCCTCGGGATCGACGAACTGCTTTTCCGCGAGTTGCCCGGGGCCGTGGCGCCCTTCGGCCCGAACCGCATGGTGCCGGCCACCGCCGTCTGTCTGCTCCTCGTCGGCAGCGCGCTCGCGCTGGCCGGGCGTCCCGCCACGGTCGCGGTGGCCAAATATCCCGCCCTGTTGACGCTGGGGTTCGCCTTTCCCGCCGTGCTCGGTCATTTCTACGGCGGCCCGGCCTTCGTCGGCCTCGGGGCGTATTTTCATATGGCGGCGGCGACGGGCGGCGCGTTCCAACTGCTCGGCGCCGGCCTCCTGTTTCTCCGTCCCGCCCGCAGTCCCGGGGGCGGCGGGCCGCCCCGCGGCGCCCACGAGGACAAACTGATGGGGCGCCTGCTGCTGCTGATCTTCGGGCTGTTCCCGCTGCTCGGCTGGCTCGGATTGGCCGGACTGGAGCACGGGCTCTATCGTCCGGAGTTCGGCGCCGCCCTCATGGTCACCGTGGCGGGGGTCACCGTGAGCGGCCTGGTGCTGTGGAACGCTCGCGCCGCCGCCGCGCTCGGCCACGCCCGCCAGTTGGCGACCCGCCGCCAAACCGAACTGGCCGCCATCGTCGCTTCGTCCAACGACGCCATCATCGGCCAGGACCTCGCCGGCCGGATCACCAGTTGGAACCGCGGCGCCGAGCGGCTCTTCGGCTACACCAAACTCGAGATGCTCGGCCAACCCGTCGCGAAACTCACTCCGCCCGACCAGGCCGAAGTCGGCGCCAGTCCCGCCGACCGCCTGCACCGCGGCGAGTCCGTCCAGAACTACGAGACGCGCCGCGTCGCGCGCGACGGGCGGACCTTCGAGGCCTCGATCATGCTCTCGCCGATCAAGAACGATGCCGGCGAGACCGTCGGCGTGTCGAAAATCGTGCGCGACATCACCGCGCAAAAGCACGCCGCCCAGGTTCAGCGCGAGTTGTCGGACCGCCTCACGCACCTCCTGCGCGCCAGCCCCACCATCCTCTACACTCTGCGTTGTCAGGCAGAGCGCATGGAGCCCGTCACGATCAGCGAAAACATCGAGCGCCTCCTCGGCTACCCCGTCGCCGAAGCCCTCCAGCCGGGCTGGTGGGCCGACCACCTCGCGCCCGACGACCGGCCCGCCACCGACGCACGCACCGCCGCGGTCAAAGCCGGCGCCGAGAGCGCCCACGACTACCGCTTCACCCGCAAGGACGGCACCGTGATGTGGGTCCACGACGAAGTGCGCGGCGTGCGCGACGCCGCCGGCCGCCTCACGGAAGTCGTCGGCGCGTGGACGGACATCACCGAGCGCAAGCGCGCCGAGATCACCGTGCGCGAGAACGAAGAGCGGCTGCGCCTCGCCCTCAACGCCGCCAACCAGGGCCTCTACGATTTGAACGTCCAGACCGGCGAGGCCCAGGTCAGCCCGGAATACGCCGCCATGCTCGGCTACGACCCCGCGACTTTCCACGCCAGTCTCTCCACCTGGCTCGGGCAGATGCACCCGGCCGACCGGAAGGTCGCGGCCGCCGCCTATCTCGAATGCGCGGCCGGCCGGAGCGACCACTACCGCGCCGAATACCGGCAGCGCGCCCGCGACGGCTCCTGGATCTGGCTCCTCTCGCTGGGGAAAATCGTCGCGTTCACCCCGACCGGCCAACCGCAGCGCATCCTCGGCACCCACACCGACATCACCGGCCGAAAAACCGCCGAGGCCAAAATCCGCCAGCTCAGCCGCCTCTACGAGGCACTGAGCCATTGCAACCAGGCCATCGTGCGCTGCCGCTCCGAAGCCGAGCTGTTCGCCGAAATCTGCCGCGCCGCCGTCGAGTTCGGCGGAATGCAAATGGCCTGGATCGGCGCCCTCGACGAGACGCGCGGCCGCGTCGAGCCCGTCGCTTCTTACGGCGACGGCGCGGACTACCTGCACGAGATCAACATCACCACCGACCCGGCCGATCCGCACAGCCACGGCCCCGTCGGCACCGCCGTCCGCGAGCGGCGGCCCGTCTGGTTCCAGGACAGCCGGCGCGAGCCCGCGATGGCCCCGTGGCGCGACCGCGGCGAGCGGTTCGGCTGGCAGGCCATCGCGTCGCTCCCGCTCTCGCGCAACGGCGCGGTGATCGGCGCGTTCAGCCTGTATGCCCGCGAGGCCAACGCCTTCGATGCGCAGACGCAGGCCCTCCTCGGCGAGATGGCGGCGGACCTCAGCTACGCCCTCGCCAATTTCGCCCACGAGGCGCAGCGCAAAGACGCCCTCGCCGCCCTCCACCTCCAGAGCGCCGCCCTCGCCGCCACCGTCGACTCCGTCATGATCACCAACCTCCGCGGCGAGATCGAGTGGGTGAACCCGGCCTTCACCAAGACCACCGGCTACGCCTCCGCCGAAGTTAGCGGCCGCAATCCCTCGGTCCTGAAATCCGGCGAGCAACCCGAAGCCTATTACGCCGCGATGTGGCAGACCATCTCGGCCGGCCGCAGTTGGTCCGGCGAATTCGTCAACCGCCGCAAAGACGGCACCCTCTTCACCGAAGAGGTGACCATCGCCCCCGTGCGCGACCAGACCGGCGCCATCGCGCACTACGTCGCGGTGAAACAGGACATCACCGAGAAAAAATCGCTCGAGAAACAGCTCTTCCAGACCCAGCGCCTCGAAGGCATCGGCCTGCTCGCCAGCGGCATCGCCCACGATCTGAACAACGTTCTCGCCCCCATCTCGCTCTCGATCGAGCTGCTCCGCGTCCAGTATCCGGGCGACGACCAAAAGCTCGAGATGATCGAGCAATCCTGCCGCCGCGGCGCCGGCATCATCCGCCAAGTCCTCACCTTCGCGCGCGGCGCCGACGGCGAACGCTCCCCGTTGCAGGTCGGCCGCCTCGTCAAGGAACTCGTCCACCTGACCTCCGAGACGTTCCCCCGCAACATCGAGATCGCCGGCCAGGTGCCGCACCTCGACGACACCGTCAGCGGCGACCCGACCCAGCTCCACCAAGTGCTCCTCAACCTCTGCGTCAACGCCCGCGACGCCATGCCCGCCGGCGGCCGGCTGACGCTGGGCGTCGGGCGGGCCACGCTCGACGACGACGACGCCCGCACCGTCCCCGGCGCCAAGCCCGGCGATTTCGTCGTCCTCTCCGTCCGCGACACCGGCACCGGCATCCCGCCCGAAATCTTGGAACACATCTTCGAGCCCTTTTTCACCACCAAGCCGCGCGGCCAGGGCACGGGCTTGGGGCTCTCCACCGTGCATGGCATCGTGCGCAGCCACGGCGGCTTCATCGAAGTGCGCAGCCAACCGGGCCTCGGCACGGAATTCCGCGTGCATCTGCCCGCCCTCCCGCCCGACGAACACCCCGGCCCGACCCTCGCCGCCGGCACCCCCTTCGCCACCGGCCGGGGCGAAACGATCCTCCTCGCCGACGACGAAATTTCCATCCGCGAAATCACCGGCCTCGTGCTCGCCCGCCAGGGCTACACCCCGCTCCTCGCGAAAAACGGCGCCGAAGCCCTCGCCCTCTTCCACTCCCGGCGCGAGAGCATCCGGCTCGTCATCCTCGACCGCATGATGCCGGGCGCGAACGGCGAGGATGTCGCCCGCGAGATCCACGCGGCCGCCCCCGCTCTCCCGATCTTCCTTTCCACCGGCCTCATCACCGAAGGCGCGCTCCTCGGCAAAGAAGACGAACTCAAACGCTCCGGCATCCGGGGCGTCCTCCACAAACCCTACCACGAAGCCGCGCTGTTGAAATCCGTGAGCGAGGCGCTGAGCCCTTAGCCCCAGGCTTCCCGGCCCGTGGCGTTTCCTTCCTGTGGGTCCAACGCCCCCGAGCTCGGTTCGGCTTGGTTGGGCTGTGGGAGCGTGCTTGCATGCGACTGTCGAGACCAAGGCCGCTCCCACAAAGGCTGAAAGAAGCTGGCTTGACCAAAGGCCTCGGGGCATGCCCCGAGGCATTCGACGAATCCCCCGGCAACTCACGACCGTCGCTTCGCCTTGGAGGGATTTTGCTGGCCAGCAGAATGTCGTCCGTCTTTTCGCAATCCGCGGACCGGACGGAGCCGGTCCCTCCACCCAAACCAAGCCGAAGCAAGCTTCAGGGGATCGGACCCACCGCGAACAAAGCCGGTCCTTTTTTCCCGCCCTCAGCAGCCCTCGCGCGGGCAGCAGGTGCGCAGCGCGTCGCGCAGGTGCCCGAGCGCCCGGTCGATCTTGGCGCGCTCGCCGGCCGGCACGTGGCTCAACACGGCGACCGCGCGACCGTCGAGCGCATCGTTCAAAGCGCCGCATTGCGCGCGGCCCTTCGGCGTCAACTCCAGCAACCAGCTCCGGCCGTCGTCCGGATGATCGACGCGTTTCACCACCCCCCGTTTCTCCAGACGGACCGCCAGCCGGCTGGCCCAGGTTTTCTCCAGCCCCATCTGGTCGGCGAATTCCTGCACCGTGATCGGCCCGGTGCCGCCGAGCAACGCGAGCGCTTCGCACTCCTTCCCCGACGCGCCGCGACAGCACGCGTGCGCGCTGCGCTGCGCCGCGACGTAGAGCCGCACAACCTCGCGCAGCAGGGCGTCGGTCTGGCGGGCGCTGACAGTGGTGGTGGATCGGGCCATGCGCGGAGGTTGAGCAGAACGACGCCGCAACGCCAGTCGCGGTTTAGAGCGGGTCCGACCGGGGTGTGATTAAATCTGTGCCAGCTTCCCGTGAAGCGCGAGGGGTAGGGCGAACCCTCCGGGTGAGCCGCGCCTTGGTTGCGCGAGCGCCTGAACGGCTCAGCCGGAGGCTTCGCCCTACCTGGAGCAGCATTCAGGCACAGATTTAATCACACCCATTCGAGCGCGTTCGAACGGGTTCGACTGGGGACGCGGCGCCCTCGCCGCGTTGGTCGGGTTCACCGGAGCGGGGGCGCACTGGCTCCGTCGGCTACGGTCGCAAGCTCCACGCTGCCGCAGCAGCCGGTGATCTTGCCGGACTTTTCGGTCACACCGCAGCAACCGCCTGTTTCGGCCGCACCGTCGTTCCTTTCCGCCCCGCAGCAACCCGGCGACACGCCGGCAACGGAACCCTCGTCCCGCCGCGTCGCGGCTTTGCACTGGGTCCGGTCAGCGGCGAGACGCACCTCGAGCCGGTCCGGCGCCACCGCGATGCCGTCGACCGAGTAGAGCGCCGCGGCCGAGTCACCGTCACCGAAACAGACCTTCGCCGCCGCCTCGCCGTCGAGCGGCAGCTTTTCCTCCACCCGGCCCACGATGCTCAGGAACTTGCCCGCGGCCATCGCGGCCGGGCGATTCTCGGGCCGGTCCGCGCCGCGCAGCTCGAAATGCGTCTCGCGCCAGCGGTGCGCCCGGGCGCCGCAGTCCATGGATTCGAACGCGACGCGCTTCACCTCGGTCAGGTGGTAGCCGGCCGGCACGTGGCGGCCGGCGCCGAGCGCGAAGCACAGCGCCCGGTCGCGGTGCGCCCGGAGCGTGGCGAGGAATTCGGAGGTTTTCATGGGAGGAGTCGGGAGGTTGGGCCTGGCCGATTGGTTGTTACTAGCATCTATCATCGGCTCGTTGTCAATGGCAACTTCCAGCTCGCCTCCCCCGCCCCAAAATTCTCCCGGCTCCTGACCCCACGTTGTCAGTGCCGCGTGTTATCGTCCCCGCGCCATGCCATCCCCGCTCCTCCCCTTTTCCTCGCGCCTCGGGCGCTCGCTGTTCGCTCCGCTGACCTCGGTCGCGTTCTTTCCGCTGACGACTTTCGCCGTCGAACCGGCGCCGGCCGCGGCGCCGGCCACCGACGGCCGCCACGACTTCGATTTTCTCCTCGGTGCGTGGCGGATCGCGAACCGCCGCCTGGTCAAACGCCTCGCCGCCGGCACCGAATGGGAAACGTTTTCCGCGACCAACGTCGCCCGTCCCATCCTCGGCGGCCTGGGCAATGTGGACGAGTTCCGGGCCGAGACCTGGCGCCCCGGTTTCATCGGCCTCACCTTGCGCCTCTTCAACCCCGCGACCCGGCAATGGAGCCTCTACTGGGCGGACAACCAGCGCGCCACGCTCGACGCGCCCGTCGTCGGCGCGTGGCACGGTGACACCGGCGTCTTCACCAGCCGCGAGATTTTCAACGGCCGGCCGATCGTCGTCCGCTTCACGTGGACCCGTTGCGGCCCCGACGCCGCGCGCTGGGAACAGGCTTTCTCGCCCGACGCCGGGCAGACGTGGGAGACGAACTGGGTCATGGAATTCACCCGCGAGCCGGGCTGAGCGCCGCCGCCGTGCCGACTCGCCCGCCCGGCCGGGGTCTTTTGTTTTGGAAAAACTGGACCCGCGCCGCCCTCGGCGCGGTGCACCGACGAAACTCGGCGAGGGCGCCGCGTCCCCAGTGAAGCTGCTTCAAACGAGAAGACCCTGCCCGCCCGGCGCCGCGTCCGTTTTCCCGCTTTACCGGGCGGCCCTGCCGGGTAGCCTGTGGCAGTCGGGCCGAAAACCAAATCGAGGATCCCATGAAAACGCTCCGTCCGTTTTTTTTCGCCGCGCTGCTGCTCGGCTGGGTTGGTGCCACCGGTGCTCTCGCTTCGCCGCCCGCGACCGCCCCCGAGCCCCGCACCTACGCTGTCCTCTGTTTCGTCGTGGGCCCGAAGCCGCCCGCCTCGCTCCTCGGGCAGGCGCGCTCCGAGGTCGACGCGAAGATGGCGGGCCTGGTTGAGGTGCCGAATCCGGAGGAGGCCGACCATGTGGTGCAAGTGCTCTTCAAGCGCGGCACCTTCCGGCTCTACGTCGACGCTCTGCCGTTAGACGGCCTGAAACCCGCCGACGCGCTCGGCCGCCTTCAGATCGAAGGCATGATCGCCTCGGAGGCCGCGCGCGAGAACGCCGAGGGCCACGGGCGCAAATAGGCCGCCGCTCCGGCCGCGCCGCGCCGCCGCCATTCCGGCCTCGCTTTCCCCGTCCTCCCGCGCAGCCTCCGACGCAAGGGCCGCCGAAACATCGAGGAGAATTCATGAAAACCCGCCTGTCCGTCTGCGCCGCGCTTCTGCTCGGCTTGTCCGCTGTCGCCCTTGCTCCGGCCGCCCCAGCCGCAGCGCAACCCAAACAGAAAACTTACGCTCTCATCGCCGTCAGTGCAGACCGCGTGCGCCCGGCAGACAGCGTGGTCGCTGACGCTTTCTCGGACGTCGCCGCCCGGATGCAGGCGCGGGGTTTCGCCCGCGTCGAGCGGACCGAGGACGCCGACAGCGTCATGCAGGTGCTCTTCCGGCACGACCGCAGCTACAAGGTCTATGTGGACGCCCTGCCGCTGCCCGGCTCCAGCCTCGAGCGCCGCCGCGTCGATCCTTTCCAGGAGGAAGTCGCACGCCGCCGCGCCATCGCCGCCGCGCGCAATTGGGAAACGAAGGGCTACTCCGGACCCTGATTAACCCTCGCGTCGGGCTTTTTCCGGACGGCCCTCGCGGCCGTCCTTTTTTGTTTTCACGCGGTGCTGTGCCCTGCACCGAGGACGTCGCGTTCCCACGGCGGAAACCGGGTGCTTCGCTGTTTCCAGCAGGCAAACCAAAATACCCTCCGGACCCGGAGTGGTCTTGCCCGCCAATGGATTCATCAACGGATGAATCCTTGAAAAGGTGCGGCGACTGATCGTCGCCGCTGAGCGGACCAGGACCTGCTGATCGCAGGAGGCTCGCCGGAGTCTGCGACCGGCAGACCCAAAAACCGACACTGGAGACGGTTCGCAAGGCTTTCCGGTTTGCTCGCGCAAACGGTTTCCCCGCGGGTCAGCGCGCGAGCGCGCGCTGGCCCGCACCCACGAAGCCAAACCGGAGTGCCGTGAGCCGGTTAGTCGGAAGGCAGGAGCAAAGTTTCACCCGATGGCGAAACTGAACAGCGGTAACTTCTGTTCCCCGGGCTGCGCGTTCGCTCCGACATTCCCGGTTTGCCAACGGCGGCGCGCCCCGTTTCGCTCGCCCGCCTCCCCCCCATGCAACGCACTCTCGTCAAAGACGCCCACCTCGCTCCCGGCCCGCTCGACGCCATTTTGCTCCAAGGCTGGGTGCGCACCCGGCGCGACGCCAAGGCTTTCTCGTTCATCGAACTCAACGACGGCTCCTGCCTCAAGGGCATGCAGGTCATCGTCGACGCCGCGTTGCCCGACTATGCCAACGTCGCGCGCGCCAACACCGGCGCCTCCGTCGAGGTGCGCGGCAAACTCGTCGAGTCCAAGGGCGGCGGCCAAAAATGGGAAGTCGTCGCGGAAAAATTCACGGTGGTCGGCGAGGCTGACGCCACCTACCCGCTCCAGAAAAAGGGGCACACCCTCGAATTCCTCCGCGAGATCGCGCATCTGCGCCCGCGCTCGAATCTCTTTGGCGCGGTCTTCCGCGTGCGCAGCCGCCTCGCCTACGCCGTCCACCAGTTTTTTCAGGAGCGCGGCTTCCACTACGTCCACGCCCCGATCATCACCGCGAGCGACGCCGAGGGCGCGGGCGAAATGTTCCGCGTCACCACGCTCGACGCCGCGCACCCGCCGCTCACCGAGGACGGCAAGCACGTCGACCACGCTAAGGATTTCTTCGGCAAGAAAGCATTCCTCACCGTGTCGGGCCAGCTCGAGGGCGAAATTTTCGCCCACGCGCTGAGCAGCATCTACACGTTCGGCCCGACCTTCCGCGCCGAGAACTCCAACACCTCGCGCCACGCCTCCGAGTTCTGGATGATCGAGCCCGAAGTCGCGTTCTGCGACCTGCACGGGAACATGGACCTCGCCGAGGCTTTCGTGAAGCACCTCATCCGCGACGCCAAGGAACACTGCGCCGCCGACCTCGCGTTCTTCAGCCAGTTCGTCGACAAGGGCCTCAACGAACGCCTCGACTTCGTGCTCCAGCGGCCGTTTCAGCGCTGCAGCTACACCGAGGCCGTCGAGATCCTCGCGCAGAGCGGCAAGACGTGGGAGCATCCCGTCGCGTGGGGCGACAACCTCCAGTCGGAGCACGAACGCTACCTCAGCGAGGAGCACTTCAAGTGTCCGGTCACCGTCTACAATTATCCGCGCGCGATCAAAGCCTTCTACATGCGCCAGAACGACGGCTGCGCGCCCGGCCGCGAAACCGTCGCGGCGATGGACCTGCTCGTGCCCGGCATCGGCGAGATCATCGGCGGCAGCCAGCGCGAAGAACGCCTGGCCGAACTCCGCGCCGGCATGATGCTGCACCGCCTCGACGAGAAAAATTACTGGTGGTATCTCGACCTGCGCCGCTACGGCAGCGTGCCGCACTCGGGTTTCGGCCTCGGCTTCGAGCGCATGCTCATGTTCGTGACCGGCGTCGGCAACATCCGCGACGTGATCCCCTTCGCCCGCACCCCGGGCACGGCGGATTTCTAAAAGCGGATTTCGCCATCGGTAATGGCAGGGCGGGGTCGCTGACCCCGCCTTTTCTTTTATTGGTCCGAGTGTAGGAGCGGCTTTATGCCGCGATGGCTGAGCAGAATCGCGGCATAAAGCCGCTCCTACAGTAATCAAACGACAACGCCGGGGCCCCCTTCACGCCCCTCACTTCCGCAACGCGGTCGTCACGGC
>JACQFT010000254.1 GCA_016199925.1 Opitutia bacterium
GCCTGAAACTCAGGCGTGCGGTAGAGATCGGTGAGGCCCGAATAGCTGAGAGCTGAGAGCCGGAAATTGGGGAAGAGAGTCAGGCGTGCAGTTTCCTAATGAGGCAGAGACTTTGGCTCCGAGGCCCTGCTTGGTCCGAATCCACAGCGTCGGCTCGCGTTGCAGCTGCTGCAACCAGCCGGTCGGAACCTGGTCCATTTCGGCCTTGAGCCAATCGGGCACGGCGAGCGCGGCGAGTGCTTCGGCTTTGATGCACTCGTTGTCCTTGTTGTAGCGGTCCTGCATCGCGAGGGCGGCTTCGAGTTGTTTTTGGGGCGAGGATTTCTGGTCGAGCCAACGCCACCAACGGAAATAAGTGAACACCGCGCGGCTGATGCCGCGGCGTTCGCCGGTGGAGGCGAGCAGCCGCGACGGCACGAGCGATTCGCGCAGGGCCACGTCGGCCGGCGTGCCAGTCTGCACCAGCTTCAGGATGCGCGCGGCGTGGTTGATGATGTTGGCTTCGGCCATGAGGCGGGCAGAGAACCCACATTCCGCCCGCGGAGGCGAATCCGAATTTGGGCCGGCGGCGGCGGGCGGGCCGCCCGGGCGTCAGAGATTTTTCTTCAGGAAAGCTTCGACGCGGGTGAACAGTTCGACGCGATGCTGGAGGGAGGCGAAGCCGTGGCCCTCGTCCGCGATGAACAGCGCCTCGTGCGGCACGCCGGCTTTCTTCAGCGCCTTGACGAGGCGGCGCGACTGGCCCACGTCGGCATTCGTGTCTTCTTTGCCGTGGATGACCAGAACCGGGACCCGGATGTCCTTCGCGTGGAGGTAGGGCGACATCGCCTCGAATTTTTCCCGGTTGGCCTTGGGATCGCCCAGCTCGCGGCGCAGCCAGTAGCGGCGGAAGCTCTCGGGGTTGTTCGCGCGGTCGTCCTTCAGCGCCTGTTCCCAGTCGAACACGCCGGCGATGGTGACCGCGCAGCGATAGAGGCCGGGCTCGAAGGCGGCGCCGCACAGCGCGAGGTAACCGCCGAAGCTGGCGCCGACGATGGCGAGGTGCGCGGGGTCGGCGATCTTGGCGGCGACGAGGGCGCGGACGCCGTCGGTGACGTCCTCGTGCATCTGGCGGAATTCCACGCGGGGCTGCTGGCTGATCGCGTCGTTGTAGCCGGCGGAACCGCGGTAATTCGGCCGGAAGACAAGGTAGCCGCGGCTGGCGAAAAACTGGCTCTCCGCATCGTAGCCCCACACGTCGCGCACCCACGGGCCGCCGTGGGGCAGCACGATCATCGGGCCGGGCCGGCTCTCGTCGTGACCCAGCGGCACCGTGACGTAGCCGTCGAGCTTCAGCCCGTCGCGCGCCTGGAAGGTCACGACGCGCACCGGGGCCATCAGATTCTCCGGAAGCCACGGAGCGAACTCGGCCAAGCGGCGCAGCTTTTTCGTGTCGCGGTCGAGCAGGTAGAGCGAACCCGGGTGGCGGTCCGACGAGCTGACAACGAGCACACGGTGGCCGTCGCGGCTGCGGCTCGCGACGAAGTTCAGGCGATTGGCGGGCAAGACGGCGTCGAGGGCGGCCTGGCGGGCGGCTTCTTCGCGGTGCAGCCAGACTTGCTCGGGCGCCTGCCGGGCGTAAACCAAGCCGACGACCTCGCGCTCGTCGCCGGAAAAGCGGACCGCGCCGTCGCTGAAATCGTATTTCTCGTCGGTGTGCAGCGCCGGGCCGATGGTGCCGTCGGTCGTGTTGAAGCGCACGAGGTCGCGGGTGCCTTGGGCGTTGAGGTGGGCGACGAAGAGGACTTGCGGGTCTTCGTCCACGGCGAGCGGGGCGTCGCGATCGAGGTCGATGGCGACCGGGTCCCAGCGATCGTCGTCCCTCCGGCGGAAAAACTGGAGCCGCCCGTGGTCGTGGGTCGTGGCGTAGCGCACCTCGCCCCGGCGGTCGCGAAACCAGCGGAGGATGCCTTCGGTCTTGGGCGGCGGCGGGTAGGTGTGGCGGACGTTGTGCCGGGAACCGCCAAACTTGCTGAAGTGATCGCGCCGGAGATCGAGTTCCACGAGGTCGCCCTCGCGGCCTTCGTCGCGGGCGGACTGGCGGATCCAGACCAGCAGATTGTCGGGGCGCGCGCGGGGCGAGCCGAGCACCTCCACGGCGTCATAGGTGTTCAGGGTGACGACGCTGCGCGCGTCGTCGCGCTGCATGGCGTAGAGGCCCCACGCGTAACGGTTGTCCCGGGCGAGCGAGAACACGAGGCGGTCGTCGCCGGCCCAGGAATACGCGCTCACATCATAGGTGGAGTCGCCGCGCATCCCGCCGACGGAGTTGTCGGCCAGCTTGACGATCAGGAGGCTGGTCGAGTCTTTTTTCAGGTCCGTCGCCAGCATGGCGAGGTGCGTGCCGGCGGGATTGAGCGTCGCACCGCGCACGGCCGGCGGGCGGAAAAAATACTCGACGGGAATCTCGGCGGGCGTGCGGGGGGCGGGAAGGGCTGCCGGGGTGGCGGCGCGGCCGGGTATCGAGCCGGCCAACGCCAGCAGTCCGGCCACGAGGGCAGAGGGAAATTTGTGCATAGGAGCGGCCCGGGTCCGAATCGTCCGGAGCCTGCGGGTGGAGTCAACGGCGGAGAAGGTCCCGGCTCGTCAACCGCGTTTGGCCCGCCTGCTTGCGCCGAGGCTGCGGCGGACGAGTCTCCCCACGGGATTCAGTTTCGTTTCGCCCATCTCCGCTGCTCTTTGATCTCGACGCGGCGGGCTTCGAGCAGCGTGCCGGCGACGGCGGAGTGGTGGCGCAGTTCCTGAAAGACCGTCGGTGACAGCCGCCAGTTGAGCGCGGAGGAAGTCTCGGCGATCGGCGCGGCGCGGTCTTCGAAGAGGAAGGCGAGTTTGATTTTCACCTCGCCGTTGGCGGCGTCGATGGCGGCGCGGAGTTGCTGGAGGAAGCCGGGGAGCTCGGCGTGCTCCGGGTGGAGCAGCCACGTGATTTCCTTGATCAGGCTCGGGAGCGCGGCTTCGAGCGGGTAGACTTCCTTGACGTTGAGGCGCGCGCCGTCGGGGCTGCGCATGACGGAGCCGAGCACGACCATCGGTTTGTTTTCCTCGAGCGATTTGCCGTAGGTCTCGAACGCTTCGGAATACATGTTCACCGCGACGGTGGCGCGCTTGCTCGCGACGTTGAAGAAAGCCCACGGGCGGTTGTCGCGGCGCGAAAGCTTTTTCGTGATGCCGGACACGATGCCGCAGAGGCGGAACTCGATGCGGTCGCCTTCGAGCATCACCTGCTCCTCGGTATGGGTGGTGAGCGCCTCGGCGAGGCCGGCGTAGGCGTCCATCGGATGGCCGGAGATGTAGAAGCCGAGAAGCTCCTTCTCGAATTGCAGGCGCTCGACGGAAGTGAAGTCGGTGGTGGAGGAGCCAAGAGCTGAGAGCTTAGAGCTGAGAGCTGAGCCGTTGGCGGGCGCGGCGCTCTTGCTCTTCTTCATCGGCTTGTCCTCGGCGAGCATGTCGAGGAAAGAGTGCTGGCCGGCGGCTTTGTCGCGCGCGTGCTCGGCGGCGCCGGCGAGGGCGGAGTCGACCCCGTCGAAGAGCACCTTGCGCGACGCGCCGCTGAAGTCGAAGGCGCCGGTCTTGATGAGGTGTTCGAGCACACGCTTGTTAAGCGCGCGCGCGTCGACGCGCGCGGCGAAGTCGGCGAAGTCACGGAATGGGCCGTGGGCCTCGCGTTCGGCGATGATTTTTTGCGCGGCCTGCTCGCCGACGCCCTTGATGCCGGCGAGGCCGAAGCGGATCGCGCCTTCGCCGCGAGCTGAGAGCTGAGAGCTGAGAGCTGAGAGTTCTGATTCCGAGTTCTTGCTCTTGGCTCTGGGCTCTGAGCTCTCAGCTTTGCGGTAGACCGGTGTGAACATCTCGCGGCTTTCATTCACATCCGGCCCCAGCACCTTCAGGCCCATCGCCTCGCACTCGTTGACGAAGTGGGAAACTTTTTCGGAGTTGCCAAGCTCGGCGCTGAGCATGGCGGCCATGAATTCGACCGGGTAGTTCGCCTTGAGGTAGCCGGTCTGGTAGCTGAGCACGGCGTAGGCGGCGGAATGGGATTTGTTGAATCCGTAGCCGGCAAACTTGTTGAGGATGTCGAAAATCGCGTTGGCCGTGCGGGCGTCGATCTGGTTCACGCGGGCGGCGCCCTCGACGAATTTCGCGCGCTCCTTCGCCATCGCTTCGGCGTCCTTCTTGCCCATCGCGCGGCGGAGCATGTCGGCGCCGCCGAGCGTGTAGCCGGCGATGATCTTTGCGGCCTCCATGACCTGCTCCTGATAAACCATCACGCCGTAGGTTTCGCGGCAGACTTCCTCGAGGAGCTTGTGCGGGTAGGTGACGGTGCTCGGCTCCTTCTTGCCGCGCACGTAGTCCGGGATCCACTCCATCGGACCGGGGCGGTAGAGCGCGATGAGGGCGACGATCTCGTCGATCGAGGCGAGCCCGATTTGCCGGCAGAGATTCTGCATGCCGCCGGATTCCAACTGGAACACGCCGGTGGTGCGGCCGGTGTTGAGGAGCGCGTAAGTTTTCGGATCCTCGAAGCCGACCGTCTCGAGATCGAACTGCGGGTCGACCGTGCGGCGGATGCTGTCGACCGCGTCGGCGATGACGGTGAGCGTCTTCAGGCCGAGGAAATCCATCTTGAGCAGGCCGAGCTTGCCCACGGCGTTCATGTCGAACTGCACGGTGACGTCGCCTTCCTGCAGCGTGAGTGGCACGAACTCGTCGAGCGGCCGGTCGGTGATGATGATGCCCGCGGCGTGCTTGCCGGTGTTGCGCACCATGCCTTCGAGCACGAGCGCCTGGTCGATGATTTTCTTCGTCGCGGGATTGCGGGCGATCTCCTCGCGCAGCTCCGTGGATTTCTCGATGGAAGTCGCGAGGTCGATGTTGAGCTCGTCGGGAATCATCTTCGCGAGGCGGTCGGCCTCGGCGTAGGGGAGATTGTGGACCCGCGCGACATCGCGGATGACGGCCTTGGCGCCGAGCGTGCCGTAGGTGATGATGTTGGCGACGCAGTCGTGGCCGTATTTTTGGCGGACGTAGTCGATGACTTCGCCGCGGCGGCGCATGCAGAAATCGATGTCGAAGTCCGGCGGCGACACGCGCTCCGGGTTGAGGAAGCGTTCGAAGAGCAGCTTGAAACGGAGCGGGTCGAGATTGGTGATGCCGAGGAGATAGGCCACGATGCAACCGGCGCCCGAGCCGCGGCCGGGACCGACGGGGATGCCGTGCTGTTTCGCCCACGCGATGAAATCCCAGACGACGAGGAAGTAGTCGAGGAACCCGGTCTTCGCGATGATGCCGAGCTCGAAATCGAGCCGCTCGACGAGCGTCTGCGCGAGCGCGGGGTCCTTCTGCGTGGCGGGCGAATGGTAGTCGACGCCGTAGCGCGTTTGCAGGCCGGCGATGCAGAGGTCGCGCAGGTAGCCGGCGCGGTCGGTCTTCACCTCGACGGGCAGCGGATATTTCGGGTAGCGCTCGCTGCCTTTCGGGAACTCGATGGTCAGGTCGCACATCTCGGCGACGGCCTGGGTGTTGGTGACCGACTCGGGCACGTCGATGAACAGCCGCTCCATTTCCGCGCGGTTCTTCAGGTAGAACTGCGGGGTGTCGAACCGCATGCGGTCGGTGTCCTCGAGCTTCGCGCCGGTCTGGATGCAGAGCATCGTGTCGTGCGGCGAGGCGTCGGTGGCGTTGACGTAGTGGACGTCGTTCGTCGCGACGACCTTCAGCCTGAACTCCCCGGCGAGCTTCAGGAGCAGCGGGGCGATGCGCAGTTGCTCGGCGATGCCGTGGTCCTGGAGTTCGATGAAAAAGTTTTCGCGGCCGAACATCTCGATGAAACGGCCGGTTGCCTGGCGGGCGTCCTCCCAGCGGTCGTGCAGGAGCATCTGCGGGATGATGGCGGCGAGGCAGCCGCTGAACGCGATGAGGCCCTCGGCGTGCGCCGCGAGGGTGGCGAGGTCGGTGCGCGGCTTGTAATAGAAGCCTTTCAGGTGCGCGTCGGAGACGAGCTTGAGGAGGTTGGCGTAGCCCTTCGCGTTTCTCGCGATCAGGCCCATGTGGTAGAAACTCTTTTCGCCTTCGACGCGCGCGGTCTTCTCGAGGCGCGAGCCTTCGACGAGATAGATTTCGCAGCCGATGAGCGGCTTCACGCCCTTGGCTTTGGCGGTGTTGAAAAAGTCGATGGCTCCGAACAGCACGCCGTGGTCGGTCAACGCCACGGAGGTCTGGCCCAGCTCCGCCACGCGGCTGATCAGGCGGTCGATGCGGCAGGCGCCGTCGAGCAGACTGTAGTCGCTGTGGACATGCAGATGGACAAAATTCTGGTCGGCGGAGGCCACGGTCGGCGATGGGACAACCGCGCCGAAACTCCCGCAAGCCCAAAGCACCCCGGGGTAAATTCGAAGGCGAAAAGTGTCAGTGCCGTGTTCGGCCGGCGGCGAGAGACGGCGATATTTTGAGGCAGGGTAGCGTGCTTGCACGCGCTGCGTTCACCGAGCGCGACCAAGGTCGCCGGCCCACGCCAAGCAAAGCCGAGGATTGCGGGCCGGCCTAAACCCGTTCGCCGCCACGCGTTAGCCTGGTTGCGACTTGGAGACGCAGCGCCCTCGCCGCGTTATGCTCCTCGACCGCGGCGAGGGCGCCGCGGCCCCGGTCGGAGAGAGCTGGCCTCGCCGAGGGAGTCGGCAAAAAATAGGGGTTGACGGTGGGGCGAGCGACTGGCTGATTTTCAACTTTTCGCCACTCAGCCTCCACCCTTTTCCCATGTCCATCGAGATCAAGATCCGCAAGAACGAGCCCATCGACCGTGCGCTGCGCCGCATGAAGAAGAAGCTCGACCGCGAAAACATCATCAAAGACGTGCGCGCCAAGCGCTACTTTGAGAAGCCGTGCGAGAAGCGCCGCCGCAAGAACAAGGTGGCCGCTTTCACCGCGATGCTCCGCGCCCGCTACGCGAACTGAGTTCGCCGACGCCCTTTCCACGGCCGCCTGTCTTCGGACAGGCGGCCGTTTTTTTTGCGCCCGAAAATTGCGGCGACGCAGGTAAGTGGCTTGCCTTGAACGCCAGAACTTTGCTCCTTCAGGGACTCGGATGAAGCCCATCGTCGCCCTTTCCACCTGCTGGTGCTCGCACCGTCACCAAGACGGCTACGAGATGCTGAAGGAGATGGCGGCCCTCGGCTTCGAGTGGGTCGAGCTCAGCCATGGCATCCGCATCACGCTCGTGCCCGGCATCCTCCGCGCCGTCGAGGAAGGCGTCATCAAGGTCGCGACCTGCCACAACTTCTGCCCGTTGCCGCCCGGCGTCATGCACGCCGCGCCCAACATCCACATGCCGACCTCGAAGGACGCGCGCGAACGCGACCAGTGGCTGCGGCAGAGCAAGCGCACGATGGACTTCGCGCATCAGGTCGGCGCCAAGAAAGTCATCATGCACCTCGGCGCCGTGGAATTTTTCTGGCTCAACCCGGCGCGCAAAATAAGCAACTACCTCCGCGACCGC
>JACQFT010000249.1 GCA_016199925.1 Opitutia bacterium
GCGGAGAACTCGGTCGAGTCCTTGTTGGTGGTGTTCCCGACACTGACATTGGCGATCGCGCCGTTGAAATCGCGGCGGAGGATGATGTTCACGACACCGGCGACGGCGTCGGCCCCGTAGGTGGCGGAAGCACCGTCCTTCAGGATTTCGATCCGCTCAATCGCGTTCAACGGGATGGAATTGAGGTCGACGAAGGCGGTGGTGCCGCCGTTGCCGACCGGATACGGCGCGACGCGGCGGCCGTTGATGAGGACGAGCGTCGCTTCCGGCCCGAGGCCGCGCAGCGAGGTCGAAGCTCCGCCGGGCGTGAAGCCCGTGGCGTTGTTCGTGAACGGCACGCTGCCGCCGTTCGAGAGCGCGGTCTTCTGGAGCAGCTCCACGGTGTTGAAGAGGCCGCTCGACTCGATCGCGCGGCGGTCGATCGTCTGCACCGGAAAGGTGCGGGCTTCGGCTGCGGTCTCGGTCGTCGGAATGTTGGATCCGGTGACGATGAATTTCTCGAGCTTGACGGTCTTGTCGTCGGCGGGGGCGCCGGGCGCCTGGGCGAGGCCGGGCGCGGCCAACAGGGAGAATCCGGCGCCCGCCAGCAGGGCGGTCCGCAGAATTTTCCCGATCTTGTCGGGAGTTTGGTTCTTCATGGGTGTAGGTTCGGTTCTGACGCGGGCAATGCAGCGCGCGGGCGCGGCCCGCTCAACGGCGTTGCGACATCGTAGATTTTTCCGGCGACGGGAGGCGGCGGGCGGAAACGGCATCCTGTTTGCTACGGGCGGCGCGCCGGCCAAAAAACGAAAAGGCCCCGGCGGAACGGGTCCGCCGGGGCCGGGAATCGGGGGCGGCGCGCCGCCTCAGAAATCCTTGCTGAGTTTCAGGAAGACCCGGCGGCCGACGCCGTCGTAGATGAGGTTGTCGTAGCCCGTGCTGGCGGTGTAGCTCCGCGGCGCCGGCGTATCGAGGACGTTGGTCGCGCCGGCGGTGAGGGTGTAGCCGCGGAAACCCCGGTAGCTGATCTGGGGGTTGTAGCTCGCCCACTGGGCGTTGTTGTTGTTCAGATTGTTGCCGCCGAGCGCGGTGCGCGCGAGGAAACCGTCGTCGGTGTGGTGGATGTAGTTCACGAACAGCGAGGCGCTCCAATCCTGGCGGCTCCAGTTCAGCGAGGCGGTGCCGCGGAAGCGCGGCGTGGCCTGGGTGTTCACGGTTTCGGCGCCGCCAAACTGCAGCGAAGTCACGTAGGTGAGCGTGGCGTTGGCGGTGAAGCGGCCCCACGTCGCCGTCTTCCAGTCGTAGCGCGCCGCGAAATCCCAGCCCTGGTATTCCTGGTCGCTCACGTTGAGGAAGGTGTCGTTGAGGTTCAGGAACGCGCCCGGCAGGCCCGCGGCGACGTCGGCCGGCGTCGGGTCGGCCCGGACCACGACGAGGGCGAAGATGGGCGCGGTCAGCTCGCGGGCGAGGATGCCGTTGACGCCGAAGAGCGAGTTCAGCGAGGCGATCACGTTGGTGCCCTTGAAGCGGAAATAGTCCACCGACACGGTCAGGCCGTGGAGGGGGCTGAGGAAACCGTTTTTCTGCGGTTCAAAGACGAGCCCGCCGAAATAGGTGTCGGTGGTCTCGGGCTGCAGCCCGGGATTCCCCACGGTGACGATCTTCACCTGCGCCGGGGGATCGAGCGGGCGGCGGGGGTCGACCGCCTGGCCGGAGGAGAAGGAGACGGTGCCGCCGTTGAAGAGCTGCGGCAGATCGGGGGCTTTGAACGATTTCGAGAACGAGCCGCGCACGAGGAGATAGGGCAGCACTTTCGCGCTGAAGCCCGCCTTGGGCTTGGTGGTGTTGCCGAAGTCGCTGTAGTTCTCGAAGCGGGCGGCGGCCTGCAACTCCACGCCTTTGACGACCGGCACGCGCAACTCCGCGTAGGCCGACTGCACTTTGCGGTCGCCGACGGTGTTGAAGCCCTCGGAGCCGCCGACAACGTTGCCGGTCTGCTCGTCGTTCGAGCGGGTCTGCTCGAGTTTCTCGTCGCGCGACTCGACCCCGAACGCCAGGCCGAGCGGGCCGGCGGGCAACTCGAGGAGCGAGCCGGTGACCGACGCGTCGTAGAGCCGCACGCGCTGGTTGTCGGCGCGGTTGTAGTTGGAGCGGATGAAGTCGACGACCTCCGGATCATTCACGCCGAAGGGATTGTAGAAAAGCAGGCGGCCGGTGCGCGGCCCGCGGATGCCGTTGAGCGCCTGCTGGAGTTTGTTGTCGAACACCTGGTTGGTGTTCGACTGGGTGGCGTTGCTCTCGGCGTGCATCGCCGCGCTCTCCCAGCTCCAGTCCCGGGCGAGTTTCCCGCCGAAGCCGACGAGCAGGCGCGGGGAGTCCGAGGTCAGGTCGACGGTGCGGCCGCCGACTTCCTGGGTGCGGAACGCCACGCGCGAGCCGTCGATGTTCACGCCGAACGGATTGAAGGGGTTGGTCGCCGGGAACCGGATCTGCCCGGCCGCCGAGTCGCCGTGCTCGTTCTGGCCGAAGACGGGCGTCGCGGCGTTCACGATGTTGGTCTTGTTGCGGTGCCAGGACATCTCGGCAAAGGCGTAGAGCCGGTCGCTGATCTCGTGGCGCATCCGGAAAAAGAAACCGTAGGCCTCGGTCGCGGGCGAGAGATCGACGGTGTCGTTGAAGTTGTAGGCGTGAGTGCCGAAGACGAAGGGCACCGCGGCGGCGATGGTCGGGGTCGCCGTCGGCGCGGCGTAGGTGACGGTGCCGAAGCAGGCGACCGTGACCCGGCCCACGGGCGCGGCCGAGGACCGCCCGTCCACGCCGCCGTAGCGGCGCAGGTCGGCCGTGGCGGAGACGCTGCGGTCCGCGAGTTTGATCCGGTTTTTCTGCGAGTAGTCGGCCACGACCATGAGGTTCGTCTTGCCGGTGTTCGCTCCGGCCACGAGGGAGAACTGCTTGTCGAAGGCGTCCTTGTCGGTCGTGTTGCCGAGCTGCAGGCTCGTCGTCAGGCCGTTGTATTCCCGGCGGAGCTTCACGTTCACCACGCCGGTCACGGCGTCGGAGCCGTAGATGGCGGAGGCGCCGTCCTTGAGGATCTCGATGCCCTCGACCGCCGCCGTCGGCAGCGAGTTGAGGTTGAAGACGGCGTTGAACCCGTTGTTGCCCGGGAGGCCGTAGGGCGCGACGCGGCGGCCGTTGATGAGCACGAGCGTGTTTTGCGAACCGAGCCCGCGGAGATTCAGCGTCGTCGCCCCGCTGGCGAAGGTCTGCGTGCGCTGCGGGTCGATCGTGCCGCCGGTGTTGAACGGCAGGTTGCGGATCATCTCGGCCACGGTCGTGTAGCCGGTGGTCTCGATGTCCTGCCGGGTGAACTCCACGATCGGTTGCGGGCCCTCGGAGTCCACGCGCCTGATGCGCGAACCGGTGACGGCAAAGGATTCGAGTTTGACGGGCTCGTCGGTCTTGGCGGGCGCGGCGGTCTGGGCCGGCGCGACGGGCGCGGCCGCGAGCAAGGCCAGCGCGGCGAGCAGCGCGCCGCCGGCGGTTTTCCCAAAGCGAGGCAGGGAACAGTTCTTCATGGTGGGGGGTTTGGTGGGTGTGCCGCTCCGCGGAATCGCGGAGAAGTGCGGGTCTCTCAAACCGCGCCTGTCCGCCGCCCACAAAACCAATGCGACCGCGGCGCCGTTCCCTGCGGCGCGGCGCGCCGGTCCCGCGGCCATGCGTTCGCCGGGCACGACGCGGGGCGCCGCGCGCGCGCTTCGCCGCCGCGGTCCCCGGCGTGCCGCCGCGCGCGCTACAGCATCCGCTCCAGCGCGGGCCGGTAGTTGCGGCTGACTTTGAGCTGCGTGCCGTCGTCGAGTTCCAGCGCCCAGTCGCCCGACCAGGCCGAGCGCATGCGCTTGATGTAGTCGAGATTGATGATCGCGGATTTGTGGATCCGCACGAATTTGCTCGCCGGCAGGACCGCGAGCAGGCGCACCATCGTGTGGCGGACGAGCACCGCCTGCTTCGTGGTGTGGATGCGCAGGTAGTCGCTCTGGCCCTCGATACAGCGGATGTCGCACGGCCGCAGCAGATGCCGGTCGAGCCCGACCTTGAACGGCATCGTGGCCAGGTAACCGGCCTCCGGGCCGGGAGCGGCGGTCCGGTGCGTCAGCAGCTTGAGCAGCGCGTCGCACTGCCGGTCCAGGTCGCCGCGCCGCGGGCCGCGCGCCCGC
>JACQFT010000250.1 GCA_016199925.1 Opitutia bacterium
CAATTCCGTCGAATACAACTACCTCACCGAAATCGTGAGCGGCAACCTGAAGCAGCTGCGCATGGCCATCACCGGCCGCAGCGCCTGAACCCCTTCGCGCCCCCCATGAATCTCATCGCCGGAGTCGACGTCACCGCCGGGGCCCTCAACGCCAACAAGACCCGCCTCGACATCATCGCGCAGAACATCGCCAACGCCCAGACGACCCGCGGACCCAACGGCAAAGCTTACCAGCGCCAGACCGTGTCGTTCGAGACCGAGCTCATCCGCCGCAGCGGCGCCTCCGGCCCCGCGCTGCGCAGCGTGCGCGTCGGCAACATCACGAGCGACACGACCCCCGGCGCCAGCCTCTACGACCCGCAGCATCCCGACGCGGACGAGTCCGGCATGGTCACCATGCCCAACGTCAACATGGCCTACGAAATGGTCGACCTCATCACCGCCACCCGCGCCTACGAAGCCAATCTTTCCGTCGTGAAGAACGCCCGGCAGATGGCGCAGAAAGCCCTCGACATCGGCAAATCCTGATCATGTCCCTCCTCGGCACCGTCGGTTCCGTCAGCCCCCAGAATTTCGGCCGCGTCGCCGGACCCAACCTGGCGGATGCGCCGCACGCCGCGCACCTCGGCAAGCTCCTCCCCGGCGCCGCCCCCGCGGGCGACTTCGGCTCGGTGTTCGACCATCTCGTCTCCGCCGTCGATGCCAAGCAGCAGCAGGCCGCCGCCATCACGCGCCAGGTGCTCCTCGGCGACAACGACCAGCTCCACCAGAGCGTCATCGCGATGCAGGAGGCCTCCGTCGCGTTCTCCCTGATGGTCGAGGTCCGCAACAAACTCGTCGACTCCTACCAGGAGCTGATGCGCATGCCCGTCTGATCGCCCCCCTGAATTTTCATGAAAGACTTCGGTCAGTCCCTCCTCAATCTCTGGCGCCAGCTCGGCCTCAACCAGCGCGTCTCGCTCGTGCTCGCGGCGGGCGTCGTCCTCATCGGCATGGCCGCGATCGTCACCTGGTCGCACCGCCCCGACTACCAACTGCTCTACGGCAAACTCGGCGAGAAGGACGCCGCCGCGATCATCTCGCAGCTCCAGACGCTGAACATCGCGCACAAGGTCTCCGCCGGCGGCGCCGCCGTCTATGTCCCCGCCGACCAGGTTTACCGCCTCCGCATGGATCTCGCGAGCAAAGGGCTCCCGAGCGGCGAGGGCGTGGGGTTTGAGATTTTCGACAAGGGCCAGTTCGGCCTCAGCGACTTCGTGCAGCGCACCAACTATGTGCGCGCCCTGCAGGGCGAACTCAGCCGCACCATCGCCCAACTCCAGGGCGTCTCCAGCGCGCGCGTGATGATCGTGCAGCCCGAGAGCCGGCTCCTCCTGACCGAGAGCTCCGTCAAGCCCTCCGCCTCCGTCTTCGTCGAGCTCGCCGGCGGCCGGCTCGAGCCCGAGCAGGTCAACGCCATCCGCAACCTCGTCGCCAACGCCGTGCAGGGCCTCGTGCCCGACCAGGTCGCCGTCGTCGACAACCACGGCCGCGTCCTCTCCCAGGATTTGAAGGAAGACCCGTTGCTCAGCACCGCCTCGAGCCAGATGCGCTACCGCCAGCAGGTGGAGGACTACTTCGCGAAAAAAATTGAGTCGATGCTCGCGCCCATCGTCGGCGCCGGCCAGGCCGTCGTGCGCGTCTCCGCCGACATCGACAGCGAGTCGAGCACGTTCACCTCCGAGAAATTCGACCCCGAGGGCCAGGTCGTCCGCTCGCAGACCGTCACCGAAGACACCTCCAACACCAGCGAGGCCCGCACCGGCGGCGTCGTCGGCGTGAGTTCCAACGTGCCCGAGAAATCCGCCCAGGTCGCCGACACCGTGCGCCCGGTCTCGAACACCGAGCAGAACCGCAAGAACCGCACCACCTCCTACGAGATCAACCGCTCGACCACCAACACCGTGCGCAATCCCGGCACCATCCGGAGCCTCACCGCCGCCGTCTTCGTCGCCACCCGCGCCCCGGCGCCCGCCGAGACGCCCGGCGCCCCCGCCCCCGCTCCGGTCCGCCGCACCCCCGAAGAACTCACCGCCCTGCGCCAGATCGTCGTCAACGCCCTCGGTCTGAAAATCGCGCCCGGCCAGTCGCTCGAGTCCGTCGTCAGCTTGCAGGAGACCGCCTTCCAGGCCGACTCCGCGGTCAAACAAATCCAGGCGATCCAGCAGGAGACGCGCGTCGGCAACTGGATCGAGACCGGCAGCAAATATTTCGCCATCCTCGCCGCCTTCGTCGTCCTCCTCGTCTTCTGGCGCATGTTGAAAAAACAGCGCCCCGAACTCGTGCCGCTCGAGCTGCTCGATTCCCCGGCCCACCGCCACGCGCTCCCGTCCTCCGGCCAGATCACGCCCGAGATGCTCAACGAACTCATCCGGCGCAAACCCGACAACGTCAGCGCCGCCCTGCGCGACTGGGTCAGCCCGAAGAAAGTCAGCTAACCCCACCCGCCGCCCATGGCCACCGCCACCTCCAACGAAACCGACAAAGCCGCCGCGCCCGCCGGGCCGGGCACCCTGCCGGTGCTCGAGTTTGCCAAGCTCACCAAGCCGCAGAAACTCGCCGTCTTCCTCATCATCATCGGCCCGCAGGCCGCCGCCGAAGTGCTGAAGAATTTCGACGACCCCGAGATCGAACTGCTCTGCCGCGAGATGTCGGCCTTCGGCGTCATCCCCGACGCCGCCGAGAAACAGGCGATCGACGAGTTCGCCGGCATCATCGGCCAGAGCGCCAACGCCGCGCTCGGCGGCCTCCACTACGCGCAGCGCACCCTCGAGATCGCCAAGGGCGAGTTCAAGGCCTCCTCCATCCTCTCCCGCGTCGGCCCCGTCGGCACCTCCGTCGAAGTCATCAAGGACATCTCCGAGATGGAGGGCCGCCAGATCTACAATCTCATCAAGAACGAGCAGCCGCAGACCATCGCCTTCGTGCTCTCCTATCTCGAGGGCACCAAAGCCTCCGAGACGTTCGCGCTCCTCCCGCCCGACCTCCGCGACGACGTCATCGAGCGCCTCGGCACCATCGAGTCCACCTCGCTCGAGCTCGTCAGCAAGATCGTCCGCTCGCTCGGCAAGCACCTCGACACGAAAACCCGCCCGAACTTCCACCGCAGCGGCGGCGTGCGCGTCGTCGCCGAGCTCCTCAACGGCCTCGACAAAGACATGTCGAAAAACCTCCTCGCCAAACTCGAGGAGCGAAACGCCCACCTCGGCGCCGCCATCCGCAAGAAGATGTTCAGCTTCGAGGACCTCATGCGCTTCGCCTCCGCCGATCTCCAGCGCGTCCTCCGCGAGGTGGACTCGAACAACCTCGCCGTCTCGATGAAATCCGCCACCGAGCCGCTCCGCGAAAAAATCTACGCCTCCATCTCCAAGCGCGCCGCCGAGAGCCTGCGCGACGAGATTTCCCTCCTCGGCCCCGTCCGCCTCAAGGACGTCGAGCTCGCGCAGGACGCCATCATCCAGGTCGTCCGCCGGCTCGAAGAGGAAGGCCAGATCTCCCTCGACGGCGACAGCGAGGGCGGCGTCGTCCAATAACTCCCCATGTCCTTCGCCACCCTCGTCCGCTTCGACCGACCGCTCTCCGGGGCCCGCCCCGTGGGCCGCGCGACGCGCCTTTTCACCGAGGCCGAGGTCGAGGCGATCCGCACCGCCGCCTATCGCCAGGGCTCCGATTCCGCGCACGCCGCCGCCGGCCAGCAGCTCGTCGAGCTGCGCAGCGAGGTGCAGCAACTGCAGGAAGGCGTGCTCGCCAAGCTCTCCCACATCGACACCCGCATCCTCATCGAGCTGAGCGCCACGCTCCCGTCGCTCGCCCTCGACCTCGCCCGCCGCCTCCTGGCCGGCTACGAGCCCCCCGTCGAGATCGTCGAGAAACTCTGCCACGAAGCCCTCGAGGAAATTTTTCCCGAGCGCGCCAACCTCGAACTCACCGTCTGCCCGCGCGACGCCGCCCTGCTCGAATCGATCACGCCGACGTGGACCGACCTCTATCCCGGCCTGCGGCTGTGCGCCGACCGCAGCCTCGCCCCCGGCGAATGCATCGTGCGCTCGCGCTTCGGCCTCACTGACGCCCGCCGCGCCGCCAAGCTCTCCGCCCTCGGCCACGCCCTCCACGCATGACCCCGCCCCGCAAAACGCCCCCCGGAAAGTGTCATCTATTATATGACACTTCCGTTTACGCCCCTCTGGGAAGTGTCACGTATTATATGACACTTGGTTTTGGGCCGGGGCGGAAAAAGGACCCGCGCGCATGAACGCCGCCGTCACCCCCATCCTCGAAAACCTGCGCTCGCAGGTGCGCGCCGCGCCCTCGTCGCGCCGGCTCGGCCGCGTCTCGGGGGTCGCCGGCCTCATCATCGAGTCCGACGGTCCGAACGTCGGCCTCGGCGAACTCTGCCTCATCCGCTCGGAGCGCGACAATTTTTCCGTCACCGCCGAAGTCGTCGGCTTCCGCGACCACAAGGTGCTCCTCATGCCGCTCGGCGAAACGGCCGGCCTGCACGCCGGCTGCGAAGTCGCCGCGTGCGAACTGCCGCTGCTCCCCGTCGTCGGCCCCGCGCTGCTCGGGCGCGTGCTCGACGCGCTCGGCCGCCCGATGGACCACCGCGGCGCGCTGCCGCTCGACCGCGCGGGCGCGGCGACGAACCGGCCGCCGCATCCGCTCCGCCGCCAGCGGATCAAGACTGTGTTCGAAACCGGCGTCCGCTCGATGGACGCCTTCGTGCCCGTCGGCTGCGGCCAGCGGCTCGGCATTTTTGCCGGCTCCGGCGTCGGCAAGTCCACGCTCCTCGGCATGATCGCCCGCGGCTCCTCGGCCGACGTGGTCGTCATCGCGCTCGTGGGCGAGCGCGGCCGCGAAGTCCGCGAGTTTATCGAGAAGGACCTCGGGCCGGAGGGCCTGAAGCGGTCCGTCGTCGTGGTCGCCACCTCCGACACACCCGCGCCGCTCCGGCTGCGCGCCGCGTTCACCGCGACGTCCATCGCCGAAGCCTACCGCGATGCCGGCAAGAACGTGCTGCTGCTCTTCGACTCCGTCACCCGCTTCGCCATGGCGCAGCGCGAAATCGGCCTCGCCGTCGGCGAACCGCCCGCGACGCGCGGCTACACCCCGTCGGTCTTCACGCTCCTGCCGCGTCTGCTCGAGCGCGCCGGGGCAGGGGAGCGCGGCGCCATCACCGCGCTCTACACCGTGCTCGTCGACGGCGACGACATGAACGAGCCCATCGCCGACGCCGTGCGCGGCATCCTCGACGGACACTTGGTGCTCTCGCGCGCACTCGCGCATTTCAACCACTACCCAGCCATCGACATTCTCGAGAGCGTCAGCCGGCTCACGCGCGATGTGTGCACGCCGGAGGAAGTCACCCTCGCCGGCCGCGCCCGCGAAGCCCTCGCCCTCTACCGCAAGAACGAGGACCTCATCACCATCGGCGCCTACCAGCAGGGCACGAACCCCGCGCTCGACGAAGCCATCGCCCGCCACGAGCCGCTCCGCAACTTTCTCCGCCAGTCGGTCGACGAACGGGTGCCCCGGGCCCAAACCTACCACCACCTCCAGGAGGCCATGTCATGAAAAGATTCCGTTTCCCCATGAAGTCGGTTGCCACGGTCCGCGAGCTCGCCGAGCTGCGCGCGCGCGAGTCGTTTGCCCAGGCCATCGCCGTCGTCACCAAGGCCGAGGAACTGCTCGCCGAGGTCCGGCGCCGGATGGAGGAGCTGCGCGAGATCGTCGTCGCCGGGCGCCTCCAGTCGTTCCGCCCGCGCGACCATGTCGCCTTTCTCGAAGCCTACCACGCCGAGCATCGCCACGAGATCGAGGCGCGCCACGCCGTCGTCGCGGCGACGAACGTCCTCGAGCAGCGCCGCCAGGATTGGCTCGAAGCCCGCCGCGCCCTCAAACTCATCCGCAACCTCGAAGCCCGCGCCCGCACCGTCCACCGTTCGGCCGCCGAACACGAGTCGCAGCGCGAGCTCGATGAACTGGCCGGCCGCTCCCGCGCCCTCGTCCGCCTATGAAGTATCTCAAGCATCCCGTCGTCCTCGTCCTCCTCGGCCTGCTGCTCGGCAGCGGCACCGGCATCGTCCTGCTCTGGCAGCGCAGCGACAAAATCGTGGCGGCCGTCACCCAGTCGCGCGCGCACGCCGCCGAGCTCGTCGAAGCGCAGAAGCCCGCCGAGCCCTGGGGCTTTTGGGCGATCGAACTCGAGAACCTCGCCACCGATCTCCGCGACGAGAAGGCCAAGCTGGCCAAACGCGAGGAAGTGCTCGACCAGCGCGAGGCCCGCTTCGCCGCCGAGCGCCAGGAACTCGACAAACTCCGCCGCGAACTCGAGGCGATCCGGCGCGAAGTCACCGAGAAGATGGGCGAGATCAAGGCCGACGAGGCCAAGAATCTTCGCAACCTCGCGCAGACCTACGCCGCCCTCTCGCCCAAGGCCGCCGTCGCGATCTTCAAGGAGATGGACGACGTCACCGTCGTCAAAATTCTCTCGCTGATGAAGGCCGACATCGTCGGGCCGATCTTCGAGGAGATGAGCAAGTCTTCCGACTCCGCGGCCAACTGGCCGAAGCGCGCCGCCGCCCTTTCCGAGCGCCTCCGCGTCATGAAATCCGGCAGTTCGGTGGCCGCGACCGCACCCGGCTCGTAGTTTTTTCCAACTCTCACCCGCGCCCCGGACGGGCGCGCCGTCTTGCTCACGGAGGAGCGCCCGTCCCCCATGCAATTTTCCCTCCCGACCCGACCCTCCGATCTGTTGCCCGTGCCCGCGCCTGCGCCCGCTGTCTCCGGCGCCGACGCGGCCCTGCTGACCCCGCCCGGCGAAGGCTCCGGGCTTTCTGAATTTTCCGCCGTGCTCGACGGACAGACCGCCGCGCCCGCGCCGGCCGCGACGCTCCCGAGCGAAGCACCCGCCCCGGCCGCGGCGCCGCGGCTGGAGCGCCTGGAGCGCCCGGCCGATTTCCTCGCGGCGGGCGCGGTCCCGGCTCCCGTGTTGCCGGCCGCAGCGGAGACCGTCGCAGCGATCTCGCCTCCGGTCGACCCGACTGCCGCCGATTCCGGCGTTGGCCGTCCGCCGTCGCCGCGCCCGGCCGTCGCCGGGCCGCGCGCCCCGACCCGTCGCGAGGAAGAACTGGCCGCTTCGCTCTCGCTCACCGCGGCCGTCCCCTCCGTCGCCGTCGCGCCGACGACCGTGCTCACCCTCGACGTCAGCCCCGCGGGCGAGATCGCGCCGGCGGCGACCCACGAAACGCCGGCGCCCCCCGCGGGCCCCGCGACGCGGGCGGCCGCGGTCGCTGCAACGCCTCCGCCGCAGACGCCCACGATGCGCGCCGCCCAGGCGTTTTGGGCGAAGACGGTTTCTGTCCCTCCCACCGTCGCGCCTGTGGAAGAAAACACCGGGCCCCGCGCCGAGAGCGCGGCGCTCCTCCCGGTCGCGGCGCCCGCGCCCGAGCCCGTGCCTGCGACCGCAGCGGGGCGGTCCGCCGCGGCCGCTCTTCTGCTTCCGACCGAGCTCGGATCGCTCGCAGCCGTTGCCGGCGCCGCGGTCGCGCCGCCGTTGGCCGCGCCCGAGCGTCCTGGTTCGCCGTTGCTGCGCCCGGCCGAAACCGAAGCCGCACTCGCGGCAGCTCAGGCTGGCGCCGAGCCGTCCGGGCCGACGAGCACGCCCGCCCCGAGGGCCGCGCGCGGTCCGGGCCGCGCGGAGACGGAAAAATTTTCCGCCTCGTTCGCCCAATCCGAGCGCGCCCTGGCGCCGGTCTCCGGAAACACCGGGCTAAAAAAGATTCTAACTGCGGCGCCACAGACGGATAGCGAGATGCCGGCCGGCCTTGGCATCGGCGTTGCTGAGTCGGGTGGAAAGATGCGTAACGACTCCCAACTTCCTTTCGCCGCGTTCTCGCCGGTGGAAGAAATTTCGGTCGCCTCCTCGGCGGTCGCGGGATTGCGCGAGGTGCTCGCCACGTTGACGCCGGCGCCGGAGCTCGCGCCCCCCGCCGCGTCGCGCGTGCAGTCGGTCGTCAACTACATCGTCGCCGCCGCCGAGCGCCTCGACGCGCACACCGTCAGCAGCATGGACCTGCGGTTCAATTTTGGCGCGACCGACCGACTCTCCGTGCGCGTCGAACTGCGCGACGGTGCCGTCCACACGACTTTCCGCACCGATTCCGCCATGCTGCGCGAGACGCTCGGCACGGCCTGGCGCGAGCTGGCCCCGGCGAACACGATGTCCGAGGGCCGCCCCGTCCGGCTCGCCGATCCGACGATCGTCCGCGAATCCGCGCCCGCGGAGTTTGCGGCCCACTCCGGCCCCGGTGACCAGCGCTCGTCGCAACAGCAACCGCAGCACCACCGCCAGTCGGCCGAGTTGGCCGAAACCGCGTTCGCTCTCGCCGCCAACCGCAGTCGCGTCGTGCGGCGCATCGCCGCCCTCGTCGAGCCCGCCGTCGCGCCGGCTGCGCTCCGCCCCGCCACCGCCCGTCACCTCCACGCCGTCGCCTGAAAACCATTTCTCCCCATGCCTTCCTCCATCGCCGCCGTCTCCTCCACCAACCAAATTCCGCTCACCTCCGGGCAGGCTCCGGTGCGCTTTCCGAAAAAAGTGCTCGGCCAGGAAGATTTCCTGAAACTGCTCAGCGTGCAGTTCCAGACGCAGGACCCGATGAAGCCGCTGGAAGACACCGCCTTCATCGCGCAAATGGCGCAGTTCACCTCGCTCGCGCAGACCGACCAGTTGGCCAAGGACATGGGCGCGATGCGCTCCGACCAGGCCAACGCCACCGCCGCCTCGTTGCTCGGCCGCAACGTCACGATCAACGCCGGCCTCGACTCCAACAAAAATCAACTGACCGTCACGGGCGACGTCACCGGCGTCGACACCTCGGGCCGCACGCCGCAGTTGCTCATCAACGGCAATCTCTACCCGCTCAGCGCGCTCCTCGGCGTGCGCCAGGCCTCCGCCGCGACCACCCCGGTGCCGGCGCCCACCACATAACCTTTCCCGAATTCACGGACGAATCGACCGCAACCTCCAACCCCACTCACTCACATGGCCCTCATCGGAACATTAGGCAGCGGCGTCAGCGCCCTGCGCTCCTTCGTCAAAGGACTCGAAGTCATCGGAAACAACATCACCAACGTCAACACCACGGGCTTCAAGAGCTCGCAGGCGCAATACGCCGACAGCTTCAGCAACATCCTCCAGCGCTCCGCGCCGTCGAACGGCACGGCGTCCAACACCAGCACGATTGAAGTCGGCACCGGCGTGCGCCTCTCGAAGATCACCTCCCGCTTCTCGCAGGGCGAACTGAGCACGACCGGCCAGCAGACCGACCTCGGCGTGTCGGGCGCGGGCTTCTTCCTCGTGCGCGATCCGCAGAGCGGCTCGCAGTTCGTCACCCGCGCCGGCGACTTCCGCGTCGATGACCAGGGCTTCCTCGTCACGCAGCAGGGCTTCCGCGTCCAGGGCCTCTCCGACGGCGCGACGGCCTACGACGCCACCGTCTCCGGCGGCTCGCTCGTCTATACGGCGACCAACACCGCTCCGGCGACTCTCGGCGACGTGCGCATGAACGTCAATCTGGCGATCGGCAGCGGCCTCACCAATTCCACCGGCGGCGCCTTCACCGACCCGCAGGTCGCCGCGAGCGCACCGCGCCTCCAATCGTTCACCATCGACCAGAACGGCAACGCCGTCGCGTTCATGTCGAACGGCGATTCGTTCACCCGCGGCCGCGTGCTCCTCCAGGGCTACAGCGATCCGTCGGCCCTCGTGAAGGAGGGCAACAACCTCTACAGCGGCATGTCGAACGCCGGCGCCATCGGCGGGCTGGCCCTCAGCGCCGCGAACAACAGCCCCGGCACGAACGGCCTCGGCCACATCCAGTCGGGCACGCTCGAGCTCTCCAACGTCGACCTCACCGAGGAGTTCGCGAACATGATCACCACCCAGCGCAGTTTCCAAGCGGGCTCGCGCCTCGTCACCGTCTCCGACTCCGTGTTGGAAGACATCGTCAACCTGAAGCGTTAACCGTCGCCGCCCATGGCCGCCAAGTCCGATCCCGCACCCGCCGAAGCCGCCGCCGCCGCGCCGCCCGCCCCGGAGAAATCCGGCAAGCTCGCCTCGTTGCTCCCGGTCGTCCTCGTGCTCGTGCTCTCGCCGGTCATCATGTGGACGGTCGTGCAGTTCGTGCTCTTCCCGCAGCTCGACAAGCGGCTCGCCGCGCTGCCCGCCGTCAGCACCGCGCCCGCCGGCGAACACCTCGGCTCGGCCGACGCCGTGGCGGAAGCCGCCGCACCCGCCGCCGCCGCCGAACACGGCGGCAAGGGCGGCGAGAAGGAAGGCGGCGAGAAAAAAGGCGGCGTGCCGAACAACTACGAGTTCTCCAACGTCGTCGTGAATCTCGCCGGCACCATGGGCACGCGCTACCTCAAGACCACCTTCCTCGTCACCGGCAAGAGCACCGAGCTGAAGGGGCTCTTCGAGGCGAACAAACCGCGCCTCATCGACGTCACCCTCAACGTGCTCTCCTCGCTCACCCTCGCGGACCTCGAGGAGGCCGGCGCCAAGAATCTCATCCGCGAGCGCCTCGTCGCCTCCTACAACCAGGCGCTCGGCCGCAAAGTCGCCGAGCAAGTCTATTTCTCCGACTTCGTCGTGCAGTAACTCCCCGCCCCATGGCCGACGAGAACTCCAGGAAAGATTCGCGCCCGCCCGGCGGCCCGCCCCCCGGCGGCGCGCCGCCGGCCTCGGAATTTCTCGACCAAAACGAGATCGACCGGCTGCTCGCCCAGTCGGACGGCGGCGAGTCCAAGCCGATGGTCATCCGCGCCGACGGCCGCCCGGTCGACGCGAACGGCGCGCAGTTGCGCATCGAGGCCTACGATTTCCGCAACCCGGCGTTCCTCACCGAAGTCGAGCTGCGCCGCCTGCGCCTTCTCCACGAAGATTTCATCCGCTACCTCTCGGCGCGGCTCTCGCTGTTTCTGCGCATGGAGTTCGGCCTGAAGATGGCCCGCCTCACCACCCTCAACTACTCCAAGTTCACCGACTCGCTCCCGAGCCCGACTCACCTCTGCCTGTTCAAGGCCGAGCCGCTGCTCGGCGTCGGCATCCTCGATCTCAACCCCCGCCTCGCGCTCACCCTCGCCGACCGCATGCTCGGCGGCCGCGGCCACTCGGTGAAGAGCGAACGCTACCTGACCGAGATCGAAGTCGCGCTGATCGAGGACATCGTGACGATCATCCTCGAGGAATGGTGCGTGCAGTGGAAAAACGAGCAGGAGCTGCGCCCCTCCATCATCGGCCACGAGAACAACGGCCGCTTCCTCCAGACTTCGCCCAAGGACGCCGTCGTGCTCGTGCTCTCGCTCGAGGTCAACTTCGGCGACTGCTCCGAGCAGATCCAGATCGGCGTGCCCTACTACACGATCGAGCCGGTCGTGAAGAAAATGCAGGCGCGCCGCCAGAAAGACTCGTCCATCTCCAAGGCGCAGGAGAAACGCGCGACCTGGCAGGACACCTACGACCACATCACCATCCCCGCCCGCGCCGAGTGGGCCGCGTTCGACCTCTCGCTGCGCGAGATCGTCAACCTCCGCGTCGGCGATGTGATCGAGATGCCCGCCTCCATTCTCGACCGCACCGAGCTCGTGCTCGCCGGCGTGCCCAAGTTTGCCGGCCAAGTCGGGCTCGAAGGCGAGCGCGTCGCGCTCCAGCTCACGCGCAAAATTCACCAGCCCCAACCCGTTCCCCCCCATGCCCAGTCTCAAGGAAGATAGAGGTCTCGACATCGTGCTCGACGTCAAAGTCAAGGTGACCGTCCAGCTCGGTTCCTGCCAGTTGCCGATGCGCGAGGTGCTCGAACTCGCGCCCGGCTCCGTCGTGCAGCTCAACCAGCACGCGTCCGACCCCGTCGGCCTCTACGTCAACGACAAGCTCGTCGCCTACGGCGAGGTCGTCGTGGTGGAGGACAGCTTTGGCATCAAGATCACCGAGCTCGTCGGCTCGCAAGCTTCGGCCTCGTGATCCGGCCCCGCACATTTTTTCCGGCCTTCGCCGTTTTGGTGTTAGTAACGAGCCTGGCGCCGGTCGCGGCTCTCGGTGGTTCCGAGAATCTCGCGCCGGCCCAGGCTGACACCGTGATCTACCCGCAGGGCACCGGCCCGGCCGCCGCGCGGCGCCCCGCGGAGCCGAACGGCCCGGGCCCCGGCTCGGCCGTGCTCGCCGCCGCGTTCCTGCTCGCACTCGGCGGAGCCTGGCTCTGGGTCAAGCGCCGCCACCCCGCCGGCTGGCAGCCCGGCCGCACCGCGGCCAAACTCGCCATCGCCGAGACGCGTTCGCTCGGCAACCGCCAGTTCCTCGTCGTCGCCAGCTACGAGGACAAAAAATTTCTGCTCGGCGTCTGCCCCGGGCAGGTGACGCTGCTCACGACGCTCGACTCCGGCGGCGAGGAGACGGCGCCGTGAAGCGTCTCCTCCGCCTCCTCCTGCCGCTGCTGCTGCTGCTCGGCGCCGCCCCGCTGGTCCGCGCGCAAAGCGTGTCGCCCAACGCGGTGCTCGGCGGGGCGCCGGCCGCCGCGCCCGCCGCGGCGCCCGCCGCCGCCGCGCCCGCGAACGAGCCGTTCCGGCTGAACATCGGCCTCGAGGGCACGAACAAACCCGGCGATGTGAGCGTCGCGATCCAGATCGTGGTCGTGATGACGCTCCTCTCGCTCGCGCCGTCGCTGGTCATGCTGATGACGAGCTTCACCCGCATCGTCATCGTGCTCGGCTTCGTGCGCACCGCCATCGGCGTGCCCACCGCGCCGTCGAACCAGATCCTCGTCGGCCTCTCGATCTTCCTCACGTTTTTCCTCATGGGCCCGGTGTTCGACCGCGTGAACAACGAGGCGCTCCAGCCCTATCTCGCCGGCGCGCTGCCCGCCGCCACCGCCCTGGACAAGGCCGGCGTGCCGCTGAAGGATTTCATGCTGAAACAGACGCGCACCCGCGACCTGGAGTTCTTCCTCGAGCTCGGCCGGTTCCCGCCGACCCCGGTGAAGGAGCTGCCGATCCGCGTCGTCATCCCGGCCTTCGTGCTCAGCGAACTCCAGACCGCGTTCCAGATGGGCTTCCTGCTTTTCCTGCCGTTCCTCGTCATCGATTTCCTCGTGTCGTCGGTGCTGATGGCGCTCGGCATGATGATGATGCCGCCCTCCGTCGTCTCGCTGCCGTTCAAGCTCCTGCTCTTCGTCCTCGTCGACGGATGGCATCTCGTCGTGCGTTCCCTCATCCAGAGTTTCCAAGTATGAATCCCGAAACCGCGATCGACCTGTTCAAGACCGTGGTGATGTTTTCCCTCTACACCGTCGCGCCGTTTCTCGTCGTGACGCTCGTCGTCGGCCTCGTCACGAGCGTGCTGCAATCCGTGACGAGCATCCAGGAGCCGACGCTGACGTTCGCGCCGAAACTCTTCTCGGTCGCGGCGACGTCGGTGCTGCTCGCGCCGTGGCTCATCCGTTCGCTCATCGAGTTCACCGGGCAGATTATCGCGCGCATCGGCACCCTGGGCCACTGACCGCGCTGCGGCGCGTCCTGCCATGCCCGTCGATCTGCTCTTCTGCTGGATGATGGTGTTCCTCCGGTCGATGGGCGTGCTGATCGGTCTGCCCGCCCTCCCGAACCACCCGCTGCCGCCGCTGGTGCGCGCGGCGTTCGGCGCGATGCTCGCCACGCTGCTCTACCCGCTCGTGCCGCACGTCAATCCCGCCGGCTACGGCTGGGCGGAGATTTTCCTCGCCGCGGTCGGGGAGATGTTTGTCGGGCTGCTCCTTGGTTTCGTGGTGCGCTTCGCGTTTGCGGCCGTGGAGATGGCGGGGCGCATCATCACGGGCGAGATCGGCATCACGGCCGCGCCCGGCATGGGCGTGCCGGATCCGGGGCGCGAGCCGGTGGCGGCGTTCCTCATGATGTTTGCCGGCGTGCTGTTTTTCAGCACCGGCGCGCACCACGGCGTCCTCGCGGCGTTCACGCGCAGCTTCGACTACGCGGCGGCCGGCCATCCGGCGTGGAACGCGCACGCGGCCGACAACCTCGTGACCGGCACCGGCCGCCTCATCGAGCTCGGCGTGCGCATCGCCGCGCCGTTCATCGCGCTGAACTTTCTCGTCACGCTCGCGTTCTCGGTGCTCGGCCGCGCGGTGCCGCGCATGAACGTCTTTGTCACGAGCTATTCCGTGCGCGGCCTGGTTGGCCTGGCGCTGCTGGCCGGCGCCGGCGTGCTGATCGCGCGCTACCTGTCGGTCGAGTTTCAGGATCTGCCGACGCGGCTCCTCGAGATGATGCCGGCGCGGTGACGGCGCGGCCCGCGCCCGGATCCGCGGGGGCGCGGCGAAGACGCGTTCGCCCGCGGGGCCGCCCGGGCGACGGAGCGGTGCCGCCCCGCCGGCGCCGGGGCCGCCGGCGGAGAAACCCCAGCTTCATCGGCAAAATCTGCCGTGAGATTTAGGGCTTTTTTCGGTGCGATTTCGGGGCGCGGATGAGGCCCGCTAAGAAAGTTTTATCTCACTGCTGGCAAGTGGCTAAACTTTCCCCGCCGGTCGCTGGCATCGCCGTTGCTCTAGTCGGCGTGGATGTCCGACACCGATAACGACCAAAAGACCGAACTTCCGACGCAGAAGCATCTCGCGGACGCGTTCGAGCAGGGGCAGTTCGCGAAGAGTCCGGAGATCCAAGTCGCGTTCACGCTCGCGGCCGTGATCGGTGTCATCGGGCTCACGGCCACGCAGACGGCCCGCGACCTCGTGGAGGTGACGATCACGGTGTTCACGCAGCTCGCCACGATGCGCGTCGACTCCGAGACGCTGCCGACCCACATCACCGAGTTCGTCCTGCTGATCGGCCGGCTCGTCGCCCCGATCCTGCTCGCCAGCGCGTTCGCCGCGATGTTGTCGGGCGGTTTGCAAACCGGCTTCCGGGTCACGGGCAAGGTCCTCGGCTTCAAACCGGAACGGCTCAACCCGGTCACGGGCTTCACGAATTTGTTCAACAAGGCCAAGCTCGTCCACGCCGGCCTCGACCTGCTGAAATTTCTCGCGGTCGGCTTCGCGCTCTACGGCGGGCTGCGCACGATCGCGCAGGACCCGTTGTTCTCCGCCCCCATCGAGGTCGCCTACCTCGGCGAATACCTCTACCGCACGACGCTCGCCTTTTTTACCCGGATGCTCTTCGCCCTCGCGGGCATCGCCGCGATCAGCTACGCCTACGAGGCCTTCAAGACCAGGCGCGACCTGATGATGACGCGCGAGCAGGTGAAGGACGAGGGCCGCCAGTCCGAGGGCGACGCGAAGATGAAGGGCGCGATGCGCCGCATGGCGCGCCGCCTCCTCCAAAAGCAGATGCTCTCCGCCGTGCCGACGGCCGATGTCGTCCTCACCAACCCGACGCACTACGCCGTCGCCCTCAAATACGAGCGCGGCCTCGACCGGGCGCCCGTCGTGCTCGCGAAGGGCGCCGATCAGTTTGCCCGCCGCATCAAGGCCCTCGCCGCCGAGCACGGCGTCCCCGTCGTCGAGAACAAGCCCGTCGCGCGCCTGCTCTTCGGTCTGGGGAAAGTGGGGGAGGCGATCCCCGCCGAACTCTACCAGGCGGTCGCCGAAATCCTCGCGGTCGTCTACCGCACGCACCGTTACTACTTCCACCAACTGAAGCTCCGCCGCGCCGAAGCGTCGAACCGCGCCGCCTGACCCGATGCCGCCCCTGACCACCAGCTCCTCGGCGTCCGTCTCCGGCCTGCTCAAGCGCGCCGATCTCGTTTTCACCTTCGCGCTGTTCGGCACCGTGCTGCTGCTCATCATGCCGGTGCCGACGTTCGTGCTCGACGTGCTCCTCGCGCTCAGCATCGGCATCTCGCTCCTGATCCTGCTCGTCATCATCTACGTCAAGGATCCGCCCGAGTTCTCCGGCTTCCCCACGATCCTGCTCGCGACGACGCTTTTCCGCCTCGCGCTCAACATCGCCTCGACCCGCAACATCCTCCTCCATGGCTACGGCGGCGAAGTGATCGACGCCTTCGGCAACTTCGTTGTGCAAGGCAACTATGTCGTCGGCGCCGTGGTCTTCATCATCCTCGTCGTGATCAACTTTGTCGTCATCACGAAGGGCGCCGGCCGCATCGCCGAAGTGTCCGCCCGCTTCACCCTCGACGCGCTCCCCGGCAAACAGATGGCGATCGATGCCGAGCTCAACGCCGGCATCATCGACGAAGTCACCGCCACCGCCCGCCGCGTGAAGGTGCAGAAAGAGGCCGACTTCTACGGCGCGATGGACGGCGCCAGCAAGTTCGTGCGCGGCGACGCCGTGGCCGCCATCCTCATCACGCTCATCAACATCGTCGGCGGCTTCGCCATCGGCGTCATGCAGATGGGCCTGAGCCTCGGCGAGGCGATGCAGAAGTTCACCCTGCTCTCCATCGGCGACGGTCTCGTCTCGCAGGTGCCTGCGCTCATCGTCTCGGTCGCCGCCGGCATCCTCGTCACCCGCGCCTCGGAAAACACCAACCTCGGCACGCAGATCGGCCGCCAGATCGTCAAGTATCCGCGCGCCATCGGCATCGCCGCCGCGATGCTCGCGATCTTCGGCCTCATGCCCGGCATGCCGGCGTTCCCCTTCCTCCTGCTCGCCGCCGTCGCCGGCTATGTCGCCCGCACTCTCAAGAAGCACCAGGTCGAGCAAAACCCCGAGCTCCTCGCCGACCCCGCCGCCGTGCCCAAGACCGCCGCCGCCGTCAAGGCCGACGCCGCCGCCGCGGCCGCCGGTGCCGCCGGCGGCACCGCCAAGTCCCTCTCCGACGATTTCCGCAAACTCATTGATCTCGACATCTTCGCCATCGAGGTCGGCCACGGCCTGCTCGCGCTCGCCGACACCGCGCGCGGCGGCGACATCCTCTCGCGCGTCACCGGCGTCCGCAAGACCCTCGCCCGCGACAAGGGCATCCTCGTCCCGTCGATCTCCGTGCGCGACAATCTTGAGCTCGAGCCGAACGACTACCGTTTCCTCCTCCGCGGCAAACCCGTCGCCCGCGGCACCGTCATCGCCGGCCGTTGGCTCGCGATGAACGTCTCCGGCAGCAAGACCAAGCTCCGCGGCATCCCGACCCGCGAACCCGTCTTCAACCTCGAAGCGACCTGGATCGCCGAGGACGAAAAGAAAATCGCCGAGCTCAACGGCTTCACCGTCGTCGACCCGTCGTCCGTCCTCATCACCCACCTTTCCGAGACCCTCAAGACCATCTCCTGGCACCTCCTCGGCCGCCAGGACGTGCAGACCCTCGTCGACCACGTCAAGGCCACGCACCCCGCACTCGTCACCGAGCTGCTGCCCGACCTCGTCACCCTCGGCATCATCCAGCGCGTCCTCCAGAATCTCCTCCGCGAAAGCGTCTCGATCATCAACCTGCCGCTCATCCTCGAGGGCATCGCCGACTTCGCGCCCGTCTCGAAAAACCCCGACGACCTCTCCGAAATCGTCCGCCGCCGCCTCGGGCTCTACTTCGTGCCCGAATACGAGTCCCGCCCCGGCTTCGTCAAGGCCCTCACCCTCGACCCGCGTCTCGAGCAGCACCTCGTCAGCAAAATCTTCCGCTCGCCCTCCGACCTCGGTCTCTCGCTCGACCCGACCACCGCGCACGCGATGCTCGACGAGATCAACCGCCGCGGCGCCGAGATGGTCCAGCAGGGCCAGCCGCTCGTGCTCATCGTCTCCGCCGAAGTGCGGCTGCCGCTCAAACGCTTCCTCGAGCCGTCGCTCCCGCGCCTCGTCGTCCTCGCGTATCAGGAGCTGCCGTCGAGCTCCGAGATCGAAAACGCCGGCCTCATCCCGTGCCCGGCCAATCTCCTCCAACCCGCGCTCGTGCTCAAAGCCGCCTAAGCCATGCCCACCGCCCCCGACCTCGCTGCCGCCGTTCCCGGTTCCGTTTTCCGCTTCACCGTCAGCTCGGCCGACGAAGCCGTCACCACCATCCGCGAGAAACTCGGCGAAAACGCCAAGGTCATCTCCGTCCGCCAAGTCGAGAAGGGTGGGCTGCGCGGCCTGCTCTCCGGCCCGAAACTCGAGGTCATCGCCCAGGTCGTCGCGCCCGTCGAAGAGCCGGAGCCCGCGCCCCTCGCCGCCGCGCCGGCGCCCGTGCGCGAAACCGCCACCGCGACCGAGCACGTCGCCACCACCTCGCGCCTGAACGCCGTGTCCGACGCCCCCGCCGCGCCCGTCGCCGCCGCCCCCGCTCCCGCCGCGCCCGCTCCGGTTTCGCCCGACAGCCGCCGCGCCGCGCCGCGCCTCCCCGAGCTGCTGCGCCGCGGCGGTTTGTCCGAGCCGATCATCGCGCGCCTCCAGAGCCAGCCCAACTGGGCGGCGCTCAACGACCGCCCGCTCCACCAGTCGCTCGCCGAGATCGGCCGCGAACTCCGCCGCCGCCACCACGAGCGCCCGACCGTCGCCTTGCCCGCGCGCTCGGCCTTCATCGGCCCGCCCG
>JACQFT010000052.1 GCA_016199925.1 Opitutia bacterium
CACCGCGCCGAGAAGATAAAAAGCCCGTGCTTTCACGCCGTCACGATTGCGTGCCGTCGCGAGATGGAAACCAAATTTCCGCCGGTCGAGATTGGCAATCGTGGGCCAGCGCCCTTGGGCGCGCTCTGAGGACTGTGAGCGCGAGCCAGCTCGCTGACCCACAAAGCAAATGCGCGCAACTCGTGGCAAGATCGGCGAAGGCGCGTCTGGAGACTCCGCCCCGCAAAAGCGGCGCGCCGGCCCGCCGTCGCCAAGGCTATGGCGGGCAAGCGGGCGGCGGCCCCACCGTGCCGCGATCCGCCCCGGCTCAAAACTTCTTGAACACCACGGCGGCGTTTTGGCCGCCGAATCCGAGGTTGTTGCTCAGCACGGTGCGCACGTTGGCGCTGCGTTTGACGTTGGGCGTGTAGTCGAGGTCGCAGTCGGGATCGGGCTCGTCGAGATTGATCGTGGGAGCGATTTCGCCGGTCTGGAGGGTCTTCACGCTGACGATGGCTTCGACGCCGCCGGCGGCGCCGAGCAAGTGGCCGGTCATCGACTTCGTGGAGCTGATCGCGACGGTCTTGGCGCAGTCGCCGAAAACTTTCTTGATGGCGAGGGTCTCGAATTTGTCGTTGTAGGGCGTGGAAGTGCCGTGGGCGTTGATGTAGTCGATCTCGGACGGGAGGAGGCGCGCGTCGTTGAGGGCGCGGCTCATGGCGAGCGAGAGGCCCTTGCCCTCGGGATCGGGCGAGGTGATGTGGTAGGCGTCGCACGTGGCGGCGTAGCCGCTGATCTCGCAATAGATGCGGGCGCCGCGGGCGAGCGCGTGCTCGAGGCTCTCGATCACGAGGACGCCGGCGCCCTCGGCCATGATGAAGCCGTCGCGGTTCTTGTCGAAGGGGCGGCAGGCTTGCTGCGGATGCTCGTTGTTCGTGCTCATCGCCTTCATCGAGCAGAAGCCGGCGTAGGCGAGCGGCGTGATGGCGGCTTCGGAGCCGCCGCAGACCATGACGTCGGCCTCGCCGCCGCGGATCATGCGGAGGGATTCGCCGATGGCGTGGGTGCCGGTGGCGCAGGCGCTGACGATGGAGAAATTCGGACCGCGCGCCCCGAGATCGATGGCGACGAGGCCGCTGCACATGTTGCTGATGAGCGCCGGAATCATGAACGGCGAAACTTTGCGCGGCCCGCGTTCCATGAGAACTTTGTGCTGCGCCTCGATCGTGAGCATGCCGCCGATGCCGGAGCCGATGATGACGCCGACGCGGTCGGGGTCTTCCTTCACCATGTCGAGTTTGGCGTCGGCCACGGCCTGCTTCGCGGCGACAAAACCGAAATGCGTGTAGCGGTCGTTGCGGCGGACTTCCTTCGGGTCCATGTGCGCCGTCGCATCCCACCCGCGCACCTCGGCGCCGATCTTGCAGCTGTAATCCTTCGCGTCGAACAGCGTCACGCGGTCGATGCCGCATTTGCCGGCGAGGAGCGAGGTCCAGAATTCGTCGACGTTGTGGCCGAGCGAAGTGACGACGCCGAGTCCGGTGATGACGACGCGTTTGTGCGGTGAAACAGTTTCCATGTGCGTGAAATGGGGTGGAGACGAAAAAGGCGTCCTACCTGGCCAGCGCTAGGCTGAACGGTAGAACGCCTTGTTCAAAGTGGATTACTTGGCGCCGGCTTTCGCTTCGATGTAAGTGATGACATCGCCGACGGTCTGGAGTTTTTCCGCATCGGTCTCGGGAATCTCGCCCTTGATCTCGTTCTTGAATTCTTCTTCGAAAGCCATGATCAGCTCGACCGTGTCAAGTGAGTCGGCCCCGAGGTCGTCGAGGAAGGAGGCTTGGGGCGTGATCTGCTCTTCGTTAACGTTCAGTTGGTTAACGATGATTTCTTTGACGCGCTGTTCGATGGTTTTCTGGTCGGCCATGATGGAAAAGAGGGGTGGAAAAAGACTTCGCAAGAGGCATCACATCACCATGCCGCCGTCAACGGTAAAAACCTGCCCGGTGATGTAGCCGGCTTCCTCGGAACAGAGATAGGCGGTCATGTGGGCGATGTCGGCCGAGGTGCCGAGGCGCTTCAGCGGGATGACGCTCGTGATTTTCTCGGCGGCTTCGGGCGGCAGGGCGGCGGTCATGTCGGTCTGAATGAAGCCGGGGGCGACCGCATTGCAAGTGACACTGCGCGCCGCGAACTCCTTGGCGATGGCCTTGGTGAATCCGATCATGCCGGCCTTCGCCGCGCAGTAGTTGGCCTGGCCGGCGTTGCCCATCATGCCGACGACCGACGTGATGTTGACGATGCGGCCCCAGCGTTTCTGCGTCATCGGGCGGCCGATGAGCTTCGTCCAATGGAAACAACTCGTGAGATTGGTCGACATGACGGCGATCCAGTCGGCCTCGCTCATGCGGAAGAGCAGCCCGTCCTTGGTGATGCCGGCGTTGTTCACGAGAATGTCGATGTGGCCGAACTCCGCGATGAGGTCTGCGCTGGCCTTCGCGACGGCGGCGCCATCGGCGACGTCGACCGCGAGCGCCTTGGCCTTGCCGCCGGCGGCCGTGATCGACGCCGCGACCGCGCCGCAACTCTCGGCGGACTTGCTGACGCAGATGACGGTCACGCCGTTCTGCGCGAGAGTTTCCGCGATGGCCTTGCCGATGCCGCGGCCGGCGCCGGTGACGAGAGCGATCCGATGGTTGAAGGTCAGACTCATGGTGGCGGGCAATGCACGCAGAACCGCCACTCGCGGCAAGCGCGAAAAAATCTATGCGTATCCCCAACCGCAAAACCCAAGTCCTACATTCAACTCTTGAGGCTGAGCCGACCGTCGTGCTTTCTGTCGATCATATCGGCACTTCAACTCAGACTTTACACTGAGGCTGAGCAACACTGCCGCGAATCATTACATGGAGAGACAGCCTATTTCGAATCCCAAGATGGATGCCTTACTGGTGGCCTTCATCTTTGTCTTCGGAGCCGCAATCCTTTCACCTGTGGTTTTGCAGTATAGCCCGTGGAGGTGGTATGTTTGCGCGGCGTTCATTTCACTCGCCGTTGTTACTGCCGTGGTTCGCCGCCGTGTGGCAGCGCGCGAGGAGAAGAAGACTTATCGAGAGTTACGGCCGCGCACCAAATTTGCGCGCCGCAGCGTGGCCTGCGCATACGGCCTATTTGGCCTAATAGCGATAGCCGGCGTCATAGCATTCGCGAACATCGCAAACGACGCCTTCAGAAACCACCGGCCTAAGCTCGGTGTTCAGATGTTAGTCCTAGCGATCTCCAGCGGCGGTGTGATTGCCTCCGTTGCTCGAGGCATCCGGCTTCAGCTAGAAGAAGAAACGAAATGAGGCCCCCGCTTCAATACACGTCGCGCTGGTAGCGTTTGTCTTTCTTCATCTGCTTCACGTAGTCGGCCGCGGCGGCGGCATCCATGCCGCCGTGCTCGACGATCGCCTGTTGCAGCGCCGCATCGACATCCTTGGCCATCCGGTGGGCGTCGCCGCACACGTAGAAGTGCGCGCCGCCTTTGATCCACGCCCAGAGTTCCGCCGCCGACTCGCGCATGCGGTCCTGCACATAGACTTTCTTTGGCTGGTCGCGCGAAAACGCCAAGTCGACGCGCGCCATTTTCCCCTCGGCGAGCCAGGTCTTCCACTCCTTGCCGTAGAGATAGTCGGTGGCCTCGTGCTGGTCGCCGAAGAAAAGCCAGTTGCGGCCCGTGGCGCCGGTCGCGATGCGCTCTTGCACGAACGCGCGGAACGGCGCGATGCCCGTGCCGGGCCCGACCATGATGATGTCCTTGCTCTTGTCCTCGGGCAGACCGAAGTGCGACTCGGCGACGAAGACCGGGATGAGCGTCTTGCGGCGCGTCACGCGGTCGGCGAGGAACGTCGAGCACACGCCGTAGCGGCGGCGGTCGTTCGACTCGTAGCGCACGGGCGCGACGGTCAGATGCACCTGCCCCGGAAACATCGTCGGCGACGACGCGATCGAATACAGACGCGGCATCAGGCGGCGCATGTGGTCCACGAACTCCTGCGGCGTCAGCTTGGCGCCGGGGAATTCCTCCAGCAGATCGATGAACTCGCGCTGGCCGAGGAACGTCTCGCGCAATTCCTCCGCGCCCGGCGCGAGCAGCTCCGCGAGCTGCGCCTTTTCTTTTTCGTCCGTCGTCTTGGCGGCGAGGGTCTCGAGGATTTTCTTCGTCGGCGAGGCGAGCGACAGTTTGCTGGTCAGCGCCTCGCGCAGGCTCACCGGCGCGGTCAGGCGCGGCAGGTTTACCGGCTCGTTGCCGGTCGCGCCGAGCAGCTCGATGATTTCTTCGACGGCTTGCGGGCGGTTCGAGGCGAACACGCCGAGCGAATCGCCGACCGTATAAGTGAGCCCGCTGCCGGCGATGTCGACGACGAGGTGGCGCACATCCTTGCTCGACCCGTCCTTGTTGAGCACCCGGTTCTCCAGCAATTTTGCCGCGAGAGGATTGTCTTTGGTGTAAGGATTCGTCGTCGGTAAAGCGGTCATGGCAAGAGAGGCGACCCAACAACCGTTGAGTCGCCACGAACCTTCCTTTTCGCCGCGCCTGTGGCAAGACTCGACACTGTCAGCGACGTCTTCAGTGGCCGAATCACTGGCATACGCCTCTCCGCCTAATGGTTTCCAAGGAGGGCGATCGAGTCGGTGCCACCCGCCCGCCCAAGGCAGGGCAAAGCCTTCCGCCATCGCCAAGGCGAAGGCGGACACGCCCGCTGGCGCATTGCCGGGGACGCGACGCCCTCGCCGCGTGTCGTCGGTGTTTCGCGCCGAGGGCGACGCGGCTCCAGAATTCGCTCCGCGAACGCCCGTCGCCCAGCCCGCTCCCCGGTGAATCTCGTTGCGCCGTCTCGCCGCGCCTGCCATGCAGCCCCTTCACATGGAACCCGTTCGCATCCAGAAACACATCGCCGATGCCGGCGTTTGCTCGCGCCGCGCCGCCGAGGCGCTGATCGCGGCGGGCGAGGTCTATGTGAACGGCGTCCGCGCCACCCTCGGCCAGAAAGTCGAGCCGGGCACCGACAAGATCACCGTCAGCGGCAAGTCCGTGAAATCCGTCGTGCAACCGAAGATCGCGCTCGTCATGCACAAGCCGCGCGGCGTCGTGTGCAGCAACAGCGATCCGCACGCCGAGCAGACGATCTTCGATCTCCTCCCGCCGATCTGGGCCAAGCTCCGCCTCTTCTGCGCCGGCCGCCTCGACAAGGACAGCGAGGGCCTCGTCATCCTCACGACCGACGGCGACCTCGCGCACAAGCTGATGCACCCGTCCAACGCCATCGTGAAACGTTACCACGTGTCGCTCGAAGTCCCCTTCCCCGCCGGCCGCATCCGCCAGTTGCTCAAGGGCGTCACGATCGAGAACGAGCGCCTCAAGGTCGAACACGCCGCCCTCGTCAACCCGAAGGCCGACAAAACTTCCGCCGACCTCGACGTGCACCTGCACCACGGCAAGAAGCGCGAGATCCGCCTGCTCTTCACCGCGCTCGGCTTCACCGTCCGCCGCCTCCGCCGCTACCAGATCGGCTCGTTCCCGCTGAAAGGAATTCCTTTGCGCGGCGTGAAACAACTTTCTACGAAAGAAATCGAACTCCTCTTCGCGATTCCCAAACCGCACTATCGCCAAGCCGAACTCGCCGCCAAACAAGCCGCCGCCCTCCGTCTCGATGAGAACTAAACTCCTCCTCCTCCTCCCCGTCCTGCGCCGCCTCGGCGTCGCCGGCGCCCTCGCCCTCGCCGCCGCGCGGCTCGCCGCCGACCCGCTGGCGAGCGACACCGCCGTGTTCCTCCAGGCCGACCCGAAGTCGCCCGTCATCGCGCGCCTCAAGGCCGGCGCCACCGTCACCACCGCCGGCGAAGCCCCCGCGGGCTGGCGCCGCGTCGAGGTCAGCGGGCCGTTCGAGGCCTACGTCCACAATCGCGACATCACCAAAGGCCTCGATGTCCGCGAAGGCGCCAACATCCTCGCCTCGCCCGACAAGACCTCGCGCGTCCTCACCGTCGCGCAGAAAGGCGACAAGACCGAGATCACCGGCCTCCACGGCGACTGGTCGCAGATCAAACTCGAGAAGACGCTCCAGGGCTTCATCGCCACCGGCTCCACCGCCAACACCGGGGCGGAGCCCGCCCTCGCCCGGCCCGCCGCGCCCGCGGCGCCTGCTCCCGCCGCGCCCGCCGCCAGCTCCTCCGCGCCCGGCCGCCCCGTCGCCATCACCGGCGACACCGCCGACATGCCGCGCAATTTCCAAGGCACCCTCGTCGTCGCCAAACGCGCGTTCCTCAACCCGAACCCGCCCTACGACTACCAGCTCACCGACTCGAACGGCCGCCGCTTCGCTTACGTCGACACGCGCCGCCTCCTCCTCACCGACAAACTCGAAAACTTCGTCGGCCTCGTCGTCAACCTCACGGGCACCGTGCGAAACACCGTCGACGGCAAAGACCTCGTGATCGACGCCGAGTCGCTGCAAACCCGGTAGGTTCGCTACCTTTCGCTTGGAGCCGCGGCGCCCCCGCCCCGGTCCGCGGCCAACGTCGCGCCGCTCACCGGAATTTTTCCTCTCACCATGGAACTCATCGACGGGAACAAAATCGCCTCCGACATCGCCGCCGAGCTCAAGGCCGAGGTCGCCACCTTCACCGGCCGCCGGCCCTGCATCGCCCTCGTCCGCGTCGGCGACGACGCCGCTTCCATCTCCTACGTGAAGAAAAAGGAGAACATGGCCGCCGAGATCGGCATGACTTCCCGCCTCGTCCTCCCGCCCGTCTCCATCACGCAGGACGAACTCTGCGCGCTCGTCGACGGCCTCAACGCCGACGCCGGCGTCGACGGCATCCTCGTCCAGTCGCCGTTGCCGAAACCCATCGACGAAGTCGCCGTCTTCCGCCGCATCGCCGCGCACAAAGACGTCGACGGTTTCCACCCGCTCAACCTCGGCAAGCTCGCGCAGGAAGACCCCACTGGTTTCGTCGCCTGCACGCCCGCCGGCATCATGGAGCTCCTCCGCCGCACCGGCGTTTCCCTCGCCGGCAAACACGTCGTCGTCCTCGGCCGCAGCCTCATCGTCGGCAAACCCGCCGCGCTCCTCGCCGTGCAACGCAACCAGTGGGCCAACGCCACCGTCACGATCTGCCACTCGCAGACGCCCGACCTCGCGTCGTTCACCCGCCAAGCCGACGTGCTCATCGCCGCCATCGGCAAAGCCGAGTTCGTCACCGCCGACATGGTGAAGCCCGGCGCCGTCATCATCGACGTCGGCGTCTCCCGCGTGCCCGACGCCACGAAGAAAACCGGCACCCGCCTCACCGGCGACGTCCACTTCCCCACCGTCTCGAAAATCTGCTCGAAGATCACGCCCATGCCCGGCGGCGTCGGCCCGATGACCGTCGCCATGCTGATGAAGAACACGGTGAAAGCCTACCGGCAGAACAACCACGTCTGAGCCTTGGCGAAACCGATCTCAAATGCCCGAATGTTTTTGGTCGGCGCCGGCGTCTTTGTTTTGTTCGGGCTATTTCTCCTCCCGTGGTCGGTTTGGAGCCGTTCGCGCGTTGAAGCTATGGCGAAATGGCCGACCGTTAACGCAACGGTTGTTTCAGCCGACACTCGTTGGGTCTATCGAAAGAATGAAGGCGTAAGGTATCAGCATCGACTCACCTATCACTATCGAATCAACAATCAGAACTATACCGGCGACCGGATGTCTTCCAGCGGCTCGCCGCCGGAATGGCGAACCGAAGCAAAGGCTCGACGGGAACTGCCCGCCATCGGAAGCGGCGTTTCGATTCAATACGACCGAGACGACCCTAGCGACAGCGTGATATACGTCGTTCGCAGGTCCGAATCCGATGACCAAATTTTGCTCTGGCTGACGGTCGGTGTTAGCCTAGCCAGCGGCGTCCTCATGGTTGTCGCAGGTCGGGCTTGGTTGACTGCGGAGAAAGTAGAAGACGACCTCTGAGACGCCCGCCGTCATTTCCGCATTCGGCTAACCCAACCCCGCACTTGCCACGTTCCGGCAAAACCGATTCGCTCGCTGGCACTCCGATGGCCGCCCCCAAAATCCTCGTCGTCGACGACCAGCCGATCAACGTCCAACTGCTCAAACGCAAACTCGAACGCGAGGGCATGGAGGTCGCCACCTCCTACTCCGGGATCGAGGCGCTCGGTCTTGTCGCCGCGAACAAACCCGACCTCATCCTCCTCGACGTCATGATGCCCGACATGGACGGCATCGAAGTCTGCCAACGCCTGCAGGCCGACCCGGAGACCAAGGGCATCCCCGTCATCTTCATCACCGCCCGCACCTCGAAGGAGGGCAAGATCGAGGGCCTCGGCGTCGGCGCCGTCGACTACATCACCAAGCCCATCGATCTCGACGAAACCCTCGCGCGCGTGCAGACGCAGCTGCGTTTCGTCCACATCAACCGCGAGCTCGTTGACCTGCAGCGCCGCCTCGGCGAATCCCGCCGCTCCGCGACGCTCGGCGCCGTCACGCAGGGCATCGCGCACAACCTGAACAATCTCCTCGGCGTCGTCATCGGTTACGTCGACCTCATCAAGGCCTACCACGAGAAACCCGAACTCGTGAAGAAAAACGCCCAGCATCTCGAGGACGCCGTCAGCCGCATCGTCGGCATCATCAAGCAACTCACCGGCCTCGTCGTCAAAAACCGCCCGCCGCTCCTCAAGACCGGACTGCCGCGTCTCCTCGAAAACTCGGTCCGCCGCTATCAGACCGAATACAAGATCGACCAGCCCGTCACGATCCAGAATGCCGCCGGCGACATTGCCATCGAGACCAACCCCGAGGTTTTTGAAGAGGCCCTCTCCAAGCTCCTCATCAACGCCTGGGAAAGCTACCACGACGCGCCGGACGACCGGCGCCCGATCGATCTGCGCACCGAATTCTCCGATCAGGGCGAGGACGGCAAATTCGTCCTCATCCATGTCGAGGACCGCGGCCGCGGCCTCGACCCCGAAGTGCGCGACCATGTCTTCGAGCCATTCATCAGCTCCAAGCACACCGTCGGCGTCGGCATGGGCCTCACCGTCGCGCGCCACTCGATGCGCAGCCTTGGCGGCGAAGTCTCGCTGCTCGACCGCGCCGGCGGCGGCGCCGACTCCACCGTCCGCCACCCGGTCGAACGCAAGTCCCGGCACCACTGAGCCCGCGCGTCGCCATGCCCGCCGCCGTGTCCGCATCGCAAGCAGGGGCGCAGACTCGCCGCGTCCTCACCGTGCTAGTTTTCTGCGATGGAGCCGCGGCGCCCTCGCCGCGGTTTTCCGCCTAGCGCCCACTCCGTCATGGCCGCCCCCCAGATCGCTTTCCTCGGCACGGGCAATCTCGCCTCGGCCATCGTCCGCGGCCTCCTCGCCAACAAAGTCTGCGCGCCCGCCGATCTCGCCGGCACGAGCAAGACCGGCGCTTCCGCGCAGAAGCTCGCCGCTGAAACCGGCCTCACCTTTGAGCCCGATCTGGCGAAACTCCTCGGCGCCGCCGACACCGTCGTCGTCGCGTTCAAGCCGCAGTCACTCGCTTCGGCCGACGCGCGCCTCGCCGACCTCACTCGCGGCAAACTCGTCATCTCCGTCCTCGCCGGCAAACGCCTCGCGCGACTCGCGCAGGTTTTCCCGCACGCGCGCAACCTCGTGCGCTTCCTCCCCAACACCCCCTCCGCCATCGGCGCCGGCATCACCGGCTGGTGCGCCGCCTCTCCGCTCTCGCCGGCCGACCACGCCATCGTTCGATCCGTCCTCGACGCCATCGGCGTCGCCGTCGAAGTCGCCGAGCCGCACCTCGACGCCATCACCGCACTCGGCGGCAGCGGTCCGGCGTTTCTTTTCGAGTTCGTCGCCGCATTGCGCGAGGGCGGACTCGCCGCCGGCCTCCCGCCCGACGTCGCCCGGCGGTTCGCCACCGAGACCGTGCTCGGCGCGGCGCGGCTCCTCGCCCGCTCCGGCGCCGACCCCGAGACGCTCCGCGCCCAAGTTACCTCGCCCAACGGCACGACGCACGCCGGCCTGCAGGTGATGGCCGCCGCAAATTTTCGCGCCACGATGCGCGACACCATCCTCGCCGCCACCCGTCGCGCCGAGGAACTCGCGAAAGATTGAGTCTCGTGGGCCAGCGAGCTTGCTCGCGCGCCGCGGGACCCGCGTTGGCTAAGAGACATCCTCGATGTCCGTCGGCTATCCCGTAGCCACAGGCCTCCGTGCCTGTGAGGCTTGATTCTTCGCTCAAACGGCAGGCAGGGACGCCTGCCGCTACAGTTCGCTCTTCTCGTCTCTGGAAATTTATCCGTGATTATCCGTGTCATCCGTGGTTAAAAATTCTGCCAATGTCCTCCCTCACCCACGGCCGCATCCTCGTCACCGGCGGCGCCGGCTTCATCGGCAGCGCCCTCGTCTGGGCGCTCAACCGCCGCGGCTTCACCGACATCGTCGTCGCCGACTTTCTCGAGACGGACAAGAAATGGCAGGACGCCGTGCCACTCAGCCTCGGCGCCGACGAGAAACGCAAAAATCTCGCGCCGCTGAAATTCGCCGATTTCGTCGAAGCCGACGAGTTGCGCGCGCGCCTTGCCGTGAACCCGCGCGCCTACGGCCCCATCGGCACCGTCTTCCATCTCGGCGCCTGCTCCTCCACCACCGAGAACAACGACGCCTACCTCGACGACATCAACCTCGCCTACACGACCGACCTTGCGCAGTGGGCGTTGCAGGAGCAGGCGCGTTTCATCTACGCGTCCTCCGCCGCGACTTACGGCGACGGTTCCGCCGGCATGGACGACCGCTCCGCCGACCTCGCCCGCCTCCAACCGCTCAACAAATACGGCCGCTCGAAACATCGCTTCGACCAGCACGCGCAGCAAGCCGGCTGGCTTAACCGCATCGTCGGCGTGAAGTATTTCAACGTCTTCGGCCCGAACGAAGATCACAAAGGCGAGATGCGCTCGCTCGTCCACAAGGCCGTCGGCCAGATCCTCGCGACCGGCCAACTGCGTCTCTTTAAGAGCCACCGCCCCGACTACCGCGACGGCGAGCAGCAGCGCGATTTCCTCTACGTGAAGGACGCCGTGGAGATGACGCTCCACTTCGCCGAGCACGCCCCCATCGCCGCCGGCCTCTACAACCTCGGCTCCGGCGAGGCCAACACCTGGCTCGCGCTCGCCGACGCGATCTTCGCCGCGATGGGTCGCCCGCGAAACGTCGAGTTCATCGAGATGCCTGCCGTGTTGCGCGACAAATACCAATACTTCACCCGCGCCGACATCGCGAAACTCCGCGCCACCGGCTACTCGCGTCCGATGACGCCGCTCGCCGACGCCGTGCGCGACTACGTGCAAGGCTACCTCCTACCCCGCAAAAAACTCGGCGCCTGAGCCGCCCGCGCCCGCCCGCGCCCGCCCGCGCGCGGAGCACCGAGCCGTGGTGGGCCCGGGGTTTTCGGACGCCGCGCTCCGCCGCCCCGTCAAGTCGCCGCCGCCCGCCGCCCTGCCGCCGTTTCTTCGGGCTGCTTTTCTTTCGGTTTCTCGGCCGGGCGGTCGGCCGGGGCTGGCGCTTTCGGCTGGACGCCGGCTTCGGGCGGCGGCGGCGCCTGCGGCTGGTCGGCGGCGCCGGGCGGCGGAGGCTCCCTTGGTTGGTCGACGGCGGCCGGGGCCGGTTCCTCCGGCTGCCGCGGGGCCTCGTCGGCCTTCGGTTTCGCCGGCTTCGATTCTTCGGGGAGAAGCTCCGCCGGCTTCGCCTCCTCCGGGCTCGCGGCGGCGGGCTCGGCCGCCTTGAGCTCCGGGTCCGTCGCTTTCGGCTCGTCGGCCTTCGGCGCAGCCGTGCTCGGGTCTCCGCTCTGCGGCGCGCCGGATTTGGGGTCATCCGTTTTCGCCTCCGGGGTTGCCGGCGCAGCGGGGTGCGCCTCGTCAGCTTTCGGCGCGTCGGGCTTGAGCTCCTCCACCTTTCGCTCCTCGGGCCAGCCGCCGGGGCGCGCGAAAAGATCGGCGCGCATTTTCTTCGGGTTCGGCTCCATCTTGTCGATGAGCGTCGTGTAGATGGCGCGGCCGTTGGTGCGAGCTTCGATCTTGTGCGGAAACATGACCCCGGCGACCGGCCGGAAATCCTTGAAGTAGGTGTCGATCACGGCGCGGCGCTCCTGCACGATGCGGTAGGTCATGCGCCGCACGATCTCGCTGGTCTCGGCGTCGACCCACAGAAAACAGAGGTCGTCGCTCGGGCTCATCACGAGGAGTTTGTGCGCCGCGCGGCCTTCGACCTCGTCCTCGCCCGCGTAGTCGACGGTGTAGTGCTTGGCGGCGAAATCGACGAGCGGATCGTCGAAGTCGGCATTGGCGACAAACTCGCGCGCCTCGCTGCCGGTCATCAGTTGCGGGGCGCCGCCCTCGACCTCCGAGTGGCTCGTCCACGGTGGATGCACCCCGTCATAGACCTGCACTAGCCGCCGGCTGGGCGTGGAGCTCTCGATGCGCAACCGGTCGGGTCGCTGCGCCCACATGGTGAACGGCACTTCCTGGTCGCCGATGAACGTCCGGCCGACGGCGCGGTAGGCCGTCAGCTTGGCCAGCTTGGCGCCGGCGCGCTCGGCATGCCGCTGCGCGATCTCCGCGCCGGTCTGCGCCGCCGCCACGCCCGCGAGGAGCAATCCCGCCATGAGGCCGAAAAACCAGCGCATGACACGTCATGCTGCGAAACTTCGCGGCGCCGTCCAATCATTCCGGCGGCGCGGATCCGGCTGCCGGCTTGCGCCCGCCGGGCGCGCGCAAGCTCGCGGCCCCACGCCCAACCGTGCCCGGGGCCCTCCGAAGCGATGGGGACGCGGCGCCCTCGCCGCGTTTCCGGTCCGTGCCGAGGGGAGAACCTCGGCGGAGCGAGCCGCTTCGCCCGACCAGTTTCGCTCCCGCGCCCGGGCTTGCGGTCGGGGGCGGACGCGTTACCAGTAGCGCCATGGAATTTGGTTGGTGGAAAAAATTCGAGGACGGGAAAAAATACCAGATGCTGGTCGAGGTGTTTGGCCGGACGATCACCTGGAGCCGCAAGCACGGGCACCACACTTCCTGGGAACCCTACCCCGATCCCACCGACGAAGACTGGGACAAGCTGATCGGCGAGGCCGAACGCCGCGTGCCGCGCCGCCTCTTCTCGCAAAAGCAGTTCGAGTTTATCGTCAGCCAGCGCCCGAAGTGAGCCGCGAGCGGGCGCCCCGCCAGACCAGGGCGAAGGCGCTCGCGAAATCCGCCGGCCGCTCCGCCAGCCACCGGTCGATCTCCGCCGGCGCGAACCAGTCGCCGCGCGCGATCTCGTCGGCCTGCAGCGTGAACGGCCCTTCGGCCTCGACGCGGTAAACCCAGACAAATTCCCGGCCCGTGTCGGCACACGCCTTGATCTTGAACAGGCGCTGCGGCGCGCGCGCCGGCCGGCAGCCGAGTTCCTCTTCGAGTTCGCGCAGCGCCGTGCCGTCGTAGTCCTCGCCCGCGCCGACATGGCCGGCGGCCGAGGAATCCCACGCGCCGGGAAACAGATCCTTGGCGAGGGAACGCTGGTGCAGAAAGACGCGCCCTGCGCGGTTCACGACGAGCAGATGCACCGCGCGGTGCCGCCAGCCGCGCGCGTGGACTTCGCGTCGCGGCGCCTGCCCGGTCACGCGGTCGTGCGCATCGACGACGTCGAACGGTTCTTCGAGATTCTGCGCCACGACAGACCGGACCGGGCGGACCGGTTCACTTGATGCCAAGCAGCTCGACTTCAAAAATCAGGGCCGAGTTGGGCGGGATGTTGCCCGACCCGCGCGGGCCGTAGCCGAGCGCCGGGGGGATGTAGAGTTTCCACTTGTCGCCGACGGACATCAGTTGCAACGCCTTGGTCCAGCCCGGAATCACGCCGTTGACGGGAAACTGGACGGGCTGGCCGCGCTGCACCGAGCTGTCGAAGATCGTGCCGTCGGGCAAGGTGCCGTGGTAGTGGACTTCGACGGTGTCGGTTAGCTTCGGCTTCCGGCCGGTGCCGCTCTTGAGCACCTCGTATTGCAGGCCCGAGAGCGTGGTCTTCACGCCGGGGCGCTTGCAGTTTTGTTCCAGAAACGCTTTCGCGCCGGCGAGATTGGCTTCACCGGCCTTCGCCTGCTCCGCCACGATCTTCTCGCGCAACGCCGCGAACGCCGCCTGCAGCTCGCCCTCGGGGATGCGCGACTTCGCCTTGCCGAGGCCGTCGGCGAGGCCCGCGCCCGCCGCTTCGGCGTCGGCCTTGAAGCCCGGCTGCCGCGCGAGGTCGGCGCCGAGATTGTAGGCGGCGCCGTAACTCACCTTTTGTTCGACCGACTGGAACGCCGCCTTGGCGGCCGGAGGTTTGCCGGCGGCCTCCTTCGCCTCTTTGCCGCAACCGGCGAGGCCAAGGGCAAACCCCAACGCCGCGAGAGCGGCCGTGGCGGAAAATAAACGGGCGGGCAGGACGACGGAGCGGGAGCGGGAAGACATGGGAGAGAGGCATGACTCATACGGTCTGGCGGCGCGGTGACAAGGCCGGGATTGCCAAAAAAACCACCCGCCCGCCGGCAAAGCGCAGGGCTTTCCGGTTTGCTCGCGCCAACGGTTCCCCCGTGGGCCAGCGCGCTGGCGCATGCCAAGCCGCGCGCGCATGCGCGCTGGCCCACACTAACGAAACCAAACCGGAGAACCGTGGCGGCAAAACGACCCGGCTCGTTATTTCGCTTGGTCATCCGCATCCGTCCGTGTAGTCCGTGACCCTTCCCCATTTCCCTATGGCCAAAATTGAAGTCAGTCAGGTTGCCGAGATCCTCAAGAAGCACAAACTCGACCCCTCCGTCCTGCGCGAGATCGTCGAAGAGATGAACGAAATCACCGCGCCCGCCGCGGACGAGGACCTCAAACCGCCCGCGCCGAAGAAACAGTTCGTCATCGTCCTCTCCGACATGGAAGGCAAGTTGCCCAAGAAGGATCTCACCGGCTGGGTCGTGCAGATCGCGGAAAACGCCAGCCCCTTCTCGACCACCGACCGCATTTTTAAGGGCGCCTACGATTTCAACGCGTCGAAGAAAGGCCGCCTCTTGCCCGTGAAATCCATCGGCGAAGCCCTCGAGAGTGCGAGCGCCAAGTATTTCAAGGAGTCCGAGCTCTGGGTGAAGACCAAGCTCCCCGTCGCCGTCGTCGTGACCGACAACATCCTCCCGAAAGACGAATTCAAAACGGAGAAAGTCGACCGCCGCCGGAAGCTCGACGAGGCGTGAGTTGGCGCGAGCCCCGCTGTCGACGCGTGGCCGAATCCGAATCAGTTTTCCGCCGAGGACTCTCGCCGACTTTCCCCAGCTCAAGCGACTGCCCGCGCGGCAGCGTCTCAAGTTGGCCGAGCAACTCTGGGATTCGGCCGCCAGCGACTCGCTGCCCGTGCCGGAGCGCCACAAACGCCCGCTCCGCTCGCGGCGCAAGGCCTACGAAGCGGGCAAGGTCGCGACGCTCTCGATGGTTGAGTTGAAGAAGTCGATCCAGCGCCGCAAATGAACAGCCGGCCCGTGGTCGCGTTGCAACCGGTCGGTGACGACGTGCAACTGGCCTTTGATTTTTTCGCGACACACTCCAGCCGTGGAGCCGACCAACTTCTTGAGCGTTACTTTGAAGTAACTGATCAAATCGCTCTCAGTCCACGGAGCTGCGCGATAAAATTTGACGACTATCGTCGCGCTCTGGTCCCGAAAAACGACTTCGTCATCTATTATTTTGTCGAGGCTGAACGCTCCGTCATCGTCGCCGTCATCAACGCCCGCCGGCATCCGAGGTTGACTAGAGGTTTCGTGCAGGCCCGCCGAGGCCAAACCTTGCTCTCTCACCGCAGACCGGCCGCCTCGGGCTTGAGGCCGCGGGCTTTCAGCGCTTCGGCGAGAGCCTTGAGATCGAGCTTGTCGCCGGGCTTCACGCCGTTGGCCTTGAACCAGCCTTGGTTCATCTCGAGACAGAATTGGATGTTGCGGCTGCGCGAGCTCACCGAGCGCTCGTCGAGCGGATACATCGGGTAGATTTCCTTCAGCTCGCCCGTCGGGTCGATGTAGCCGATGTCGAGCGGCAGCGTGGTGTTGCGCATCCAGAATCCCATCTGCTGCGGCGAGGTGAAAACAAAAATCATGCCCTCGTCATCGCCCATCGTCTTGCGAAACATCAGACCCTGCTGCTGCTCGGCCGGGAGCGCGGCGATCTGCATCCTGACGGTGCGAGCACCGATCTTGATGGGGAAGAAATCCAGCACGGTTTTGGGCGGGGTGTCCTTGTCGGCCTCACCGCCGCCGCAGGCGGTCAGCAGAGCGAGAGCGATGGCGGCAAAGGCGGTGGCGAGCGGGAGACGGGAAAACATTTTTGCGTTTTTGGTGGATTGCTAGCTAATCCTCCGCAACCGCCACTTCAACCCTAGTCTCACGGTGCCCAAATCCCCCCTCCCCGTCCTCCTTTACACCGACACACTCGTCAGCCCCGACCTGCTCTACTTCGGCCGCGTCGAGGTGCACGACCCGTTCGTCGCCTTCGGTGTCGGTGGGAAAAAATACGCGGTCGTCCACGCGCTGGAGTTCGGCCGCGTCAAACGCACGAGCGACTTCGACGTCGTGCTGCCGCGCGAAAAATGGCTGGAGACCGCGCGAGCCCGCTACGGCGCCAAGGCCGGCATCCCCGAGATGATCGCCTGCCTAGCCAAAGAGTATAGAATCCGCGGCTTCCGCGTGCCCGACGATTTTCCCGCCGCCGTTTTCCTCAAGCTGCGCGACCTCGGCGTGAAACTCACCCTCGCCAACGGCCTGCTGTTTCCCGAGCGCGAAATCAAAACCGCCGCGGAAGCCGCCTGCGTCCGCGAGGGCAACCGCCTGTGCTCCGTCGGCTACGTCGTGGCGGAAAAAATCCTCCGCGCCGCCAAGATCAAGGGCCGCTCGCTCCTCTACCAAGGCAAGCCGCTCACGTCCGAGCGCCTGCGTTTCGCGATCGAAGTCGCCATCAAGGAACAGGGCGGCAACTCCGCCGACGCCATCGTCGCGGGCGGCGACCAGGCCTGCGATCCGCACGAGCGCGGCTCCGGCCCGCTCCGCCCGCACGAACTCGTCATCATCGACGTTTTCCCCCGCGTGGTGAAGACCGGCTATTTCGGCGACATGACGCGCACCTACCTCAAGGGCTCGGCCTCCGACGCGCAGCGAAAACTTGTCGCCACCGTCCGGGCCGCGCAACTCGCCGCCATCCGCAAAGTCCGCGCCGGCGACGACGGTAAGGATGTCCACGGCGCCGCCGTCGACGTTTTCTCCAAGGCCGGCTACAAGACCACGCACGGCAGGAACGGCTCGCAGGGTTTTATCCACGGCACGGGCCACGGTCTCGGCCTCGCCGTTCACGATCCGGGCCGGCTCGGTCCGGTCTCGGCGACGATGAAACTCGGCGCCATCCTCACGGTCGAGCCGGGTCTGTATTATCCGGGCCTCGGCGGCTGCCGCTGGGAAGATGTCGTGCAAGTCACCGACGGCCCGGCCAAGATGCTTTCGCGGCATCCCTACGACTGGGAAATCCGCTGACCGCCCGCGCATGAAATCTCTCCTTCGGAAAATCTCCCGGCTGCACGTCCTCGTCATCGGCGACGTGATGCTCGACCACTACATTTGGGGCGACGCCCAGCGCATCTCGCCCGAGGCGCCCGTGCCCGTGGTCGATGTCGACCGCGAAACCTACACGCCCGGCGGCGCGGCCAACGTCGCGCTCAACCTCGCCTCGCTCGGGGCCAAGGCCACCATCGCCGGCTTCTTCGGCAACGACGACTCCGGCCGACGCCTCGCCGGCCTGCTCAAGCAGAAAGGCGTCGCGACCATCGCCACGCCCGGCACCGGCGCCACGATTACCAAGACCCGCGTGCTCGTCCGCCGCCAGCAACTCTGCCGCCTCGACCGCGAGTCGCCGCAGCACGATTACCACATCGAACCCGCGCGGTTCGAGGCGACCTTCGGCAAGATCATCAAGCAGGTCGACGCCGTGATTTTCTCCGACTACGCCAAGGGCCTCCTCAGCGACGAACTCGTGGCCAAAGTCTCCGCGATGGCGCGGGCGAACAAAGTCTTCGTTGCCCTCGACCCGAAACCGAAGCGCCAGTTGAATTTCCGCGAGCCCGACCTCATCACGCCAAACCGCAGCGAGGCGCTCCAGCTCGCCGGCCTCGAGCAGGCGCCGCACCTGCCGTTCCCCGCCGCCGAAGTCTGCGCGCGCATCTACGAGCGTTACCGGCCGAAACATCTCGTCATCACCCTGAGCGAAGCGGGCATGCTCCTCTCGCATCAGGGCAAGCCTGGCCGCACGGTCCCGACGATGGCGCGCGAGGTGTTCGACGTGTCCGGCGCGGGCGACACGGCCATCGCGGCGCTCACGCTCGGCCTCGCCGCCGGCGCTTCGCTCGACGAAGCCGCACATTTCGCCAACGTCGCGTCCGGTGTCGTCGTCGCCAAGCTCGGCACCGCGACCGTCACGCCCGCCGAAGTCCTCGCGCACCTCGCCGAGGAAAAGTGATTCCGCCCGTGAAGGCCCTCTTCCTCGACCGCGACGGCACGCTCATCCGCGACAAAGACTATCTCGCCGATCCCGCCGGCGTGGAAGTGATCCCCGGCGTGCCCGCCGCGCTGCGCCGCGTGCAGGCGCTCGGTTATCTGCTTTTTCTTTTCACCAATCAGTCCGGCATCGGCCGCGGCTTTCACTCGCTCGCCGACGTCCTCCGCGTGAACGAACGCATGGAGGAGCTCCTCGGCCTGCCGCGCCCGCTCTTCACCGACATCTGCATCGCCCCCGAGGCACCCGGCCAGCCGTCGCTCTACCGCAAGCCCTCGCCGCGTTTCATCCACGAGATGCGGGCCAAGCACCGCCTCGATCCCGCGCTCTGCTGGATGGTCGGCGACCGCGAGAGCGACCTCGGCGCCGGACTCGCCGCCGGCATTCGCGCCGCCGCGGTTTGCTCCGGCAAATACGACGCCGCCGGCTGGGCCCCGCACCTTCCCGCCGGCGTGCCGTGCTTCGCCGACCTCCCCGCTCTCGTTGCCACGCTTTCCTAATCGCCCGTAAACATCCTCGGGGCAAGCCCGAGGCATTCGACCAATTCCCATGCAACTCACGACCATCGCTTCGCCTTGGAGGGATTCTGCTGGCCAGCAGAATGTCGTCCGTCTTTTCGCAATTCGCGGACCGGACGGAGCCGGTCCCTCCACCCCAACCAAGCCGGAGCAAGCTCCGGGGTATCGGACCCATCGCGAATGAAGACCCCGCTCCCCGCCCTGCTGTTCGCTGGCGTCGCCGCCGCCGTGTTCGCGGCCGAGCCGCCGGCCGATCCCATCATCGCCGTGCGCGCGCCAGTCGTCGCGCTCACCCACGCGCGCGTCATCGACGGCCGCGGCCACGCTGCGCTCGAAAACCAGACCCTCATCCTCCGCGACGGCAAGATTGCTGCGCTCGGCGCCGATGCCGACGTGAAGATCCCCGACGGCGCCACCGTGCGCGATCTCACCGGCAAGTCCGTGCTGCCCGGCCTCGTGATGGTGCACGAACACCTCTACTATTCCTCGATCGCCGGCGGCCCTTTTCACCTCAACGAAATGGAGTTCTCGTTCCCGCGCCTCTATCTCGCCGCCGGCGTCACCTCCGCCCGCACCACCGGCAGCATCGAGCCCTACACTGACCTCGAGATGAAAGCCCGGATCGCCGACGGTCGCTCGTTCGGCCCGAAACTTTTCCTCACCGCGCCCTACTTCGACGGCCCCGAGACCGGCCTCGCGCAACTGCACGCTGTCGCCGACGTGCCCTCCGCCGTCCGCATGGTCAACTATTGGGCCGACGAAGGTTTCACCTCGGTCAAAGTCTACATCAATCTCCCGCAGGACCTCATGGCCGCCGTGATCGCCACCGCGCACCAGCGCCACCTCCAGGTCACCGGCCACATCGGCAAAGTCAGCTACCGCGAAGCCGCGGGTCTCGGGATCGACAATCTCGAGCACGGCTTCATGGCGATGTCCGACCTGAACAAAAACCGGAAACCCGGCGACGCGTCGAACGCCCGGAACAACTATGCCGCGCTCGAATCGCTCGACCTCGCCGCGCCCGGGATCAACGACCTCATCAAGCTCCTCGTCGACCGGCGCGTCGCCCTCACCTCCACCCTCGCGATCTTCGAGACTTTCACCCCCGGCCGCCGCGTCGCCAGCGCCGCGGAACTCGCCACCCTCGCCGCGCCGCTGCGCGAGAGCTACCTCACGACCTGGTCCGCCATTAACCTCCAGAACAATCCGGTCATGAAATCCGCCTTTGCGAAAAACATGCTGCTCGAAGCGAAATTCTTCCGCGCCGGCGGCCTGCTCGTCGTCGGCACCGACCCGACCGGCTACGGCGGCTGTCTGGCCGGCTACGGCAACTGGCGCGCCCTCGAACTGCTGGTCGAGGCCGGCCTCACGCCGCTCGAGACGATCCAAGTCGCCACCTTCAACGGCGCCACGCTCCTCGGCGTCGCGAAGGAAACCGGCAGCGTCGAGGCCGGCAAAGCCGCCGACCTCATCGTCGTCAACGGCGACCCGTCGAAAAACATCTCCGACCTCCGCAAAACCGAAATCGTTTTCAAAGACGGCACCGGCTACGACTCGGAAAAACTCTTCGCCTCAGTGAAAGGCCTCGTCGGCATCCAGTGACCCGTGCTTCCTCTCGCCGCCTCCCGCAGGCGCCCCCGGCCACCCGGCGCGGCCCGCCGCCCGTCGCCGCCCCCGGCCCAGGCGTCTTGTAACGTATTACGTTACAAGTCGCCCGGCGGTGTTTGCGCGGAGTTTGTCACGGATTGCGTGACAAACTCAGGGGGGGTGCCGGGCCGCTTGCCAAACCGGCGCGGGGCGGTTGAGTGGCGCTTATGCCCGAGCTCGCCGAGGTTGAATTTTTCCGCAAACGCTGGAGTGCCGGTCACGGCGGCCGCGTGCCCACCGTGCTCACGCATGATCGCGCGCGTGTCTTCCGCGACTGCGAGGTCACGTTGCTGAAAAAGAAACTCACCGGCGCACGGCTGCTCGGCTCCGAGACGGCGGCGAAGCAGATGCTCTTTCGTTTCAGCGGCAACTCGTGGCTCGGCATCCATCTCGGCATGAGCGGCGAGTTGCGCGTCGAGTCGCCCGACTACGTGCCGACGAGGCACGACCACCTCGTGCTCGTGCAGGCGAAGCACCGGCTCGTCTTCAACGACCCGCGGATGTTCGGCGGTGTGCGCTTTCATATCGGCTCGCAGCCACCCGCGTGGTGGACGCGCATTGCGCCGGCGATTCTGTCCGAGCATTTCACCCTTGAGGCTCTCGCAGATTTTCTCCGTCGGCGCGGGCGCCGCCGGCCTTGAACGCCTTCATGCCCGACACCTGGCTCTTCAACCATCGCTGGCAGGACGGCGGACTTTGCCCGCGCACGAAAAAGCCGCTCGCCCGCGCCGAGATCGGCGGCCGCACAACGTGCTGGTCGCCGGCGCGCCAGAAGCTACGCTGACGCCATGGCTGCCAAAATCCGCCTTGATGAGCTACTGGTCGCACGCGGGCTGTGCCCGACGCGTTCGCAGGCGAAGGCGCTCATCATGGCCGGCCGCGTGCGTCACGGCACCGAACGGCTCGACAAACCGGGCCGGGAGTTCGCCGCCGACTTCGAGCCGACGATCGACCAGCCCCCGCGCTTCGTCAGCCGCGGCGGCGAGAAGCTGGCGGCGTTTCTCGAAAAATTTCCCGTCGCGCTCGCCGGCGCGCACGTGCTCGATGTCGGCGCCTCGACCGGCGGCTTCACCGACTGCGCGCTGCAAGCCGGCGCGGCCTCATCAACCTGCGTGGACGTCGGCCACGGCCAACTGCACGACAAACTCCGCCGCGATCCGCGGGTGACGAACCTCGAGCAGACCAACGCCCGCCACCTGCAACCCGGCCAGCTCCCGCGGGCGAGCTACGACGCCGTCGTCATGGACCTCTCGTTCATCTCGCTGAAGACGGTGCTGCCCGCCGTGTGGCCGTTGCTGCGCGCGGGCGGCTCGCTGGTCGCCCTCGTCAAGCCGCAGTTCGAGGCCGGCAAGGCCGAGGCCGACCGCGGCCACGGCGTCATCCGCGACGACGCCGTGCGCGCGCGCACGCTCGACGAGGTGCGCGACTTTGCGCTGCGAGAATTGCCCGGCGCGGCGGTCTTGGGCGAGATGGACTCGCCCGTGCACGGCGCCGACGGCAACCGCGAGTTTCTCCTGGGGTTGTGCAAATCGGATTGACCGCGCCAAAGACACAAAGTGCGCAGAGATTGCTATTCCCACGGCGGCGCATCTCCGCTTAGTGTCGCCGTCGACCCCACCTATGAAGCCGTTTCGCCGACTCGCCTTTGTCTTCAACCAGCAGAAACCCGGCGCGCAGGAACTGGCGCAGGAGTTGGCCGAGATCGCCCGCCAAGCCGGCGCCAAATCCAAAATCACCGGCACGCGCAAACTCCCGCGCGGTTACCTGAAGGACAGCGACGCCTGCTGCGTGATCGGCGGCGACGGCACGCTGCTCGGCGTCGTGCGCGAGGCGGCGCGCCAGGCGATTCCGATCATCGGCGTCAACCAGGGCAGCCTCGGCTACCTCACCACCTTCTCCGCCGACGAGGCGCGCGCGCAGTTCGCCGATCTGCTGTCGGGCAACTACCGGCTCGGCTGGCGCACGCTCGTCGAATGCAAGACCGGCCCGCGCCACCGTGATGTCGCGCTCAACGACGTCGTCATCAAGGACGAGGTCAACTCGCGGCTCGTGCGGCTCGAGGTCCACGCCGACGGCGAATTCGTCACCGACTACAATTGCGACGGCGTGATCTTCTCCACGCCCACCGGCTCGACCGCCTACAATCTCGCGGCCGGCGGGCCCATCGTGCATCCGGAGGCGCAGGTGATCGCGATGACGCCGATCTGCCCGCACACGCTGAGCGACCGCACGATCATTTTCCGCGATCAGGTGAAGCTGAAAATTTTCAACCGCACCGCGGGCTCGCGCCTGCTCGTCGCCATGGACGGACAGCGCACGCTCGTCGGCACGGACGGCGCGCCGATCGAGGTGACGATTGCCCGGCACCAGCTCGCGCTCGCGCAGCGGTGCGACTATTCGCACTTCGCCGTCATGCGCACCAAGCTGAAGTGGACCGGCGGCTACGTGAGCCCGGCGCCGCTGAAATAGAAAACCCCGGAGCTTTCGCCCGGGGTCGTGGGTGCCGGACCGTGGCGCGCCGCTTACTTCGGCTGGTCGGCGGCCCGGTCTTTCGCGGCTTTGGGTCCGGCCTTCTCCGCCTGGCGGGGTTCCTTCTGGGCCTTCTCTTTTTCTCGCTCCGCTTTCCGATCGGCTATCATCTTGGCTCTTTCGTTGGCATCGAGCGCGCCGTTCTTGTCGGCGTCATACCGCTCGAGCATCTTGGCGTCGAAGTCCGCCTTCTTCCTGTCCCGCTCGGCTTTGGCGGCGGCCTTCTCCGCGTCGCTCACGACCCCGTCCTTGTCGGCGTCGGCCTTCTTGATCCTCGGCGGTTTCTCCCTGGGCGTTTGGTCTCCGGCCGAAGCCGGCGTCCCCATCGTGGCCAGCGCCAGCGTCACCCACGCCAGCGCCAACTGTCGGCGGCAATTCTTGGTGTTCATGGCGCCGCAGGCTACCGGGGAGGCGCGCCCGCGCAAGCCGGCGATCCGCCGGAAAAAAGGCTGTTTCAGGGCTTGACGACGAGCTGGGTGCGCTGGTCGCGCTGGAAATATTTCCGGGCAAACGCCTGGAGATCGGCGAGCGTCACGGCGTCGATGTGCGCGAGGTAGGCGCGAGCGTCGTTCACCGGTTGTCCGTAGATGGCGTTGAGCGCCGCCTGCATCGCGCGCGCACCGTTCGTCTGGAGATTCATCGTGCGGCCGGCTTTCAACCGCGTCTGGCAACGGAGCAGCTCGGCCGCAGTCACGCCGCCGGTCTGCACGCGCTTGATCTCCAGGTCGAGCTCGGCGATGACTTCCTCGTAGCGCTGCGGGCTCGTGCCGGCGTAGAAATAGAACATCGCCGTCTCCAAGCCGATGACGCGCCCCGAGCGGACGAAATACGCCAGGCTCTTCTCCTCGCGCACGCGCTCGAAGAGGTGCGACGACATGCCGCTGAACAGTTCGTCGGCCACTTCGCTCACGAAATAGTCCGTCGCCCGCAGGCCCGGCCCGGGGAACGCCTGGAAGACCACGGCCTGCTGGCGCGGCTGCGTTTCGACGAAGTCGCCGGAGGCAGGATGCGACGGCGCCGCCACTCTCGGCGCGCGCCCCGCGGGCAACCGGCCGAGGAACGCCCGGAGTTTCGGCCCGAGTTTTTGCGGGTCGAAATCGCCGGCGACCGCCAGCACGGCGTTGCCCGCCACGACCGTCTGCCGGTGCAACGCGCGCAGGTCGGCGACGGTGGTCGCCCGCAGGCCGGGTTCGTCGCCGGCAGGCTCGACGGCGAACGGATGCGGGCCGAAAAATTTCTCGCGCAGTTTTTTCCGTCCGACGGTCACGACATCGTCCTTGCCCTCTTGCAGGGCGGCGAGCGCCGACTCGCGCTCCGTCGCGAGGCACGCGGGCCGGAACGCCGGGCGCAGCACGCCGTCGGCGAGCAACTCGAGGGCGAGGCCGGCGTCAGTCGGGAGCACTTCCGCCGCGAGGCCGAAGCTGTTGTGGCCGGAGAATTCGTTGAAGCTGCCGCCCACCGCCTCGATGGCGCGCGCGACCTCCTCGGCCGAGCGGCGGGCGGTGTCCTTGGTGAGGAGCGTCGCGAGGAGCCCGGTGAGGCCGCGCCGCCGCGCCGGCTCGAACAACGGACCGCCGGCGAACACGAGGCGGAAATGGAGATTCGGCAGCCGGTGGTTCGGCTGGAGGAGCAGGCGCGCGCCGTTGGGCAGGCCGATCTCCTGAAAGTCGGGCGATTGCGCCCCTGCGCCGGGGCGGCGGAGGGCGGCCGGCGCCGCGGCGGCGGCCGGGTTCGACGAGACGACCGTCAGGTGCTGCGGCACGAAATATTTTTGTGCGGCGTGCCGGAGGTCCGCGGGCCGGAGCGCGAAGAGCCGCTCGAAGTAGCGCCGGTTGTAGTCCACGTCGCCGACGATGACCTCGGCCGCCCCGAGGCGCGAGGCCTGGCCGGACATCGTTTTGCGCAGATTGATCTCCGCCGTGACCGCCTGGCGAACGGCCTTGGCGAGGGCGGCGGCGCTCACGCCGCGCGCGGCGACGCGGGCGACGGCGCGCAGCACGGCGGCTTCGGCGGCGGCGCGTTTGTCCGGATCGGCGAGGTAGGAAACGTAGAAGAGTCCGCTCGTGCCGGGGCTCCACGTCATCGCATCGATCGAGTGCACGAGGCGCGATTTCTCGCGGACTTCCTGCCAGAGGAGGGAACTGTCGCCGTGGCCCAGCACCATCGCGAGCAAGTCGAGCGCCGGGGTGTCGGGATGGGCGAGGCCGGGAATCCGCCAACCGAGGCCGGCGCGCGCGATTTGCACGTCCTCGAACAGCTGCAGGTCGCGGCGCGCGAGCTGGCCGGGCTCGTCGGGCACGAGCACCGGGCCGAGGCGGGCGCGGGGCGCCTTGCCGAAGTGCGCGGCGATCGCCGCTCGGGTCGCCGCCGGGTCGAAATCGCCCGCGATGACCAGCACGAGATTGTTCGGCACATAGCGCGCGCGATAGTAGGCGACGAGGTCCTCGCGCGTGGTCGCGGCGAACACCTCGCGGTGCCCGATGACCGGCTGGCGGTAGGGATGCGTGCGGTAGGCCGTCTCGAAGAGCGCCTGGCCGAGACGGTGGTCGGGATCGTCGAGGCACATGTCGATCTCGCGCAGGATGACTTCCTTTTCCTTCGCGACTTCCTCGGCGGGCAGCGTCGAGTGCAGCACGGTGTCGGCGAGCAGATCGATCGCCACGGCGGTGTGCTCCGCCGGGATTTCGATGTAGTAAACGGTGCGGTCGAACGTGGTGTAGGCGTTCACATAGCCGCCGTGCGCCTGCACGGTTGCGGAGATCTCGCGTCCGGCGCGACGCTCGGTGCCCTTGAACAGCATGTGCTCGAGGTAATGCGAAAGTCCGGCGCCGAGCTGCGCGCCTTCGTGGATGCTGCCGGTCTTGACCCACACCTGCACCGAGCTGACCGGCGCGGCGGTGTCATGGCGCAGCAGCACGGTGAGGCCGTTGGGCAGGGTGTAGCGGTCAACGGGCTCGCGCCAGAGCGCTTCCAGCAGGGCGAGATCACGCGAGGCAAAGGGATTTTTTTTAGCCATGAAAAAGAAAGGTGCGGACGCCGGCGGGGCCGCGACCGGCGCCGCCCGGGCGCTGCGGTTACGCCGTGCCCAGCGACTCGCCGGCGCGCGAGCGGCGTTTGCGCGCCGGGGCGTAGGGTTTCACGAAGGCGTCGTGGAAATCGTAGAGGTCCGCGAAGTCCTCGCGGCGGTCGTTCTCGGTTTTGCTGAAGACATTGTATTCGATGAGATTGAAAACGATGTCGCCGAAATCCGGGCAGCGGTTGATGCCCCAGTTGTTGAGCACCGTCTTGGCGAGGGGGCCGAACTGCTCGAGCGCGTAAATCCGGATCCCCTGCAGGAGCTCGGCGCCGGAGACGTGCTGGGATTTCTGGGTGCGCTCCGGGTGCTGCTTCTTCAGCTCCTTCACCGTGTGGTCAAGCGCCTGCCGGATAAAGGTATAAGCTTTGCGGTCGAAGCGGGCGTCCTCTTTGCAGATGAGGTCGACGATCTCGGTGAATTCCAAGTCTTGCATGATCTACGTCGGCGCTTGATAGCACAGCGCCCCGGCCGCCGCAACTCCGCACCTCGGCGGCGCGAAAATAGCCGGCGCAGGGCCCGGCAATTTTCCGTCCGCAAGCCACGTTTCGGTGAACTTCCCCTCGCTTTTGCGCGAAAAATCAGTTCGCTGTCCCCGATCCCCGCATGATTGCCGCCACGCAGTCCAACCACCCGCTCGGAGCCACGACCGAGCCGGGCGAAACCCAGAAGCCGTTGGAGCAGGCCTGCGCCTGTCTCCGCACCGCGCGGATGCGCATCACGAAGCCGCGAGTCGCGCTGCTCGCCGCGCTCATCCGGCGCGCCGGCCCGACCAGCATCGAGCAACTGCACCAGGACCTCCCCAAGAACGCGTGCGACCTCGTGACTGTTTACCGCTGCCTCGCCGCGTTCGAGCGGATCGGCCTCGTCCGCCGCAGCTTTTTGCACAGCGGCACCAGTCTCTACGAAATCACTTTCGGCCACGCCCACCACTACCACGTCGTGTGCAAGTCGTGCGGCACCGCCGAGCGCGTCGAGTATTTCTCTGTGGCCGGCATGGAGCGCCTCCTGAAAGACCGCGGCTACGCGCAGCTCAGCCATGTCGTCGAGTTCTTCGGCGTGTGCCCCTCGTGCCAAGCGGCCGCGGGGACGCGGAACCCGGCCGTCAAGACGCCTGCCGCCAGCCGCCTTCGGGCCTGAGCGTGCCGGCCCCGCGGCCGGGTGCAGCCTGCGTCCGCGCCCGGCCGGCGCCGTAGTTTTCCGGGGTGTGAGTAAAGTTGCCCCGGAGCAAGCTCCGGGGCATTCCAGAAACCGATCCACTGTATTTGTGGGAGCGACCTTGGTCGCGACACGAATACCACTCTGAGTCGCGGGCAAGCACGCTCCCACAGCCCAACCAAACCGGAGCAAGCTCCGGAGTATTGAACCCATCGGGAATAAATCTGTGCCAGCCGGTCGCCCCGGGGGCAGGGCGGAGCCTCCGGCTGAGGCGCGTGGCCGACCGCAGATCACCCGCGGTTCACCGGGGCCGGTTCGCCCGACCGGCACTGATTAAACCACACCCGGTTTTCTGCCGTGCCCCCTTGGCTGCTTGACCGGGCATGGGCGTTCGCGAAGATCGCCGGCCGGGCCAGGCCACCATGACATTCCTCCGGCAGTGCCGCGCAATCGCGCGCGGCTTTTTCTTGTTCCTCGCCCTTGCCGACCGGGCTGCCGCCGCGGCGTGGCCGGTCACCGGCGAAGGTCTGGCGCCCGACCCGGCGTGGCAGTGGGGCACGCTCGACAACGGCCTGCGCTATGTCATCCGCCGGCACGCCGTGCCGCCCGGCCACATCAGTTTCCGCCTCGGGGTCGAGGTCGGGTCGGCGCACGAGGGCAAGGCGGAGCGCGGCTTCGCCCACTTCGTCGAACACATGGCGTTCAACGGCACGACCCATTTCAAGGGCGAGACCCTCGTGCCGGCGTTGGAGCGGCACGGCGTCGGCATCGGCCCCGAGCTCAGCGCCTTCACCTTCCAGACCCACACGCTTTACTACCTCGACGGCCCGTCGGTGGCCCCGGCCGACCTTGACCGGTGGTTTCTGGTGCTGCGCGATTTCGCCGACGGACTGCAGTTCGATGCCCGGCAGATCAAACGCGAACGCGGCGTCATCGCCAGCGAACTCCGCGACCGCGAATCGCCGGGCAGCCGCGCCGAACTCGCCCGCCGCCGCTTTCTCTATCCTCTCTCCGCCCTGAGCAATCCGATCGGCGGTGGCGAGGCCGCGGCCGACCAACGCTCGCTCCGGAAGTTCTACGAAAAATGGTATCGGCCGGACCGCATGATCCTGGCCGTCGTCGGCGACGCCGACCCGGCGGTGCTCGAAAGACTGGTGAAACAAAATTTCTCGACGCTGCCACGCCCCACGGCTCCGTCGCCGGTCTTCGACCAGGAATTCATCTCCAATCCCGCCGGCACCAACGCCGCGGTCCATCATGATCCGCGCAGCGGCGCCCTGAGCGCCGAGGTGATCTCGGTTCTCCCCTATCACCGCGCCGACGGCCTCGCCCTCCGGCGGCGGTGGCTCGCGCAAAGTCTGCTGCTCTACATGCTCAACGTCCGGCTCCATGAACTCGTGCGGACGAACCCCGACCGGTTCTACGATCTGTCGGCGCGGTCGCTCGTCCCCACGCCCTACAATGTCGAAACCTCCATCGGCTTCTCGGCCCCGCCGAAGGACTGGAGTTTCGCGATGACCACCGTCGAGCGCGAGCTGCGCCGGTCGTTCGTCTATACTTTCACCGCCGACGAGCTGCGCGAGGCGCGCGCCGCCCTCCTCAGCGGCTACGAGCAACAGGCGCGCGCCAGCGCGACCGTCCGGTCGGCCGACCTGGCCGGCAACGTCGTGCAGCAGGCGCTCTGGGGCTACGTCGCCACCGCTCCGTCGGCGGATTTGGACCACCATCGGGAATGGCTCGCGTCGATCGACGCGATCGAAGTCAACCGCGCCTGGCGCAGCCTGTGGCAGGAACGCCGGGCGCAGATTTTTGCCTCGGGGTTTTTCCCCGTGCCCAAAGGCCCGGCCGCGCTCACCGCGGCGTTCGAGGCGAGCGCCCGCCAAGAGGTCGATGCCCCGGCAGGCAAACCCGACCACGCCTTCGCCTACGCCGACTTTGGCCCGCCGGGAAAAATCAAACATCGCGACTACCTGCCCGCCCTCGACCTGCACACGGTCGAATTCGAGAACGGCGTGCGCGCCAACCTGAAGGCGACGCCGTTCGAGGCGGCCACCGTGCATCTCCGCGCGCGGTTCGGGCGCGGCCTGGCCGCCGAACCGCCCGACCAACCGGGCCTCGGCGCGCTCGTCGACGGCAGCTTCCTCAACGGCGCCCTCGGCCGCCATTCGCCGGCCGACCTCCGCCGCCTCCTGTCCGCGTCGGCGCTCGCCCTGTCCTTCCACTGCGCCGAGAACTCCTTCGAGTTCGCCGGCCAGTCGGCTCCCGCCAGCCTCGATTTGCTTCTCCGCACCGTCAGCGCCTACCTCACCGATCCGGCGTGGGACAAAGACTCCGTCGCGCTGGCCGCGACGCAGCTCACGACCTACTCGCACGATCTCGTCTGCACGCCGGAAGGGATCATCAGCGCGCGCGCCTTTCGCCATCTCGCCGGGGGCGACCAACGCTACGCCCCGCCCGCCGTGCCCGAGATCCAGGCGCGCACCGCGGACGAAATGCGGCGCTGGCTCGATCACCCGCTGCGCGCGGCGCCGCTCGAGCTCGGCCTCGTCGGCGATTTCGATCCCGAGCAGGCGATCCAACTGCTCGCGCGCACCCTCGGCGCGCTGCCCGCCCGCTCGGCCGCGCACGATCCCGTCCGCCCCGTGACGCTCGCCAAACAGGCGCCTCCGCAACACTACCGCTATCAGGGCGAGGCCAACCGCGACGGCATCGAAGTCGTCTGGCCGCTCGACCGCTGCGACGACGTGCGGACGTCCCGCGCCTACGAATTGCTCGCGGCGATCCTCGGCGAGCGCCTCCGCCAGCGAATCCGCGAAGACCTCGGCGCCACCTACGCCCCCGCCGTCAGCTTCTGGAAAAGCGAGGCCAGTCCCCGCGACGGTTACCTGACCGCCTACCTCACCGTCAAAGCCGGCGCCGCGGCCCGCCTCGGAAAATCCGTCGTCGAACTCGCCGACCAACTCGGCCGCCACGGCGTGGACGCCGCGGAACTGGCCCGCGGCCGCGAGCCGATCCTCGCGCGCAGCGTGACCGACGAGAAGGAAAACGCCTACTGGGTCGAGCACATCATCGCGAAAGTGCAGAGCCAGCCCGAGGTGCGGCAATGGCCCCTCACCCGCGTCTCCGACTTCCAAACCATGACCGCCGACGAGATCAATGCGCTCGCGCGAAAAATTCTCCCCGCGGCCCGCGCGATCGTTTTCTCCGCCACACCCGACCGCCCGTGAGCCGCCGCCCCGCCGGGCGCGAAGCTATTCCGGTTTCGCCGGCGCGAACGACTCGAGCTTCAGGTTCAGCAGCGGGATCAGGCCCAACAGTCCGGCGCAGGTGAGCCCGAGCACGGAATAGCCCGCGGCGTCATGCACGAAACCGTTGATCGCGTCCGGCCCGTAGGCGTAGGCCCACGCGGTCAGAAACAGGCTGCGCCCGAGGTTCATCAGAAAAGCGAAGACCATCGCGGCGACGACCAGCACGACCTTCTTCCACGTCTGCTCGAAAAACGCCGCGCCCAGGAACGAGCCCGCAAACAGGCACGCCGTCAGCGACCGGATGCCCGAACACGCGTCGGCTACGCCGACCGAGCCCTTCGGCAGCACCAGCACGTTGCCCTGCTGCTCGAGCGGGAAACCCAGCATGTCGAACGCAAACGCGACCACCGTCACCACCTTGCGCAGCAGAAAGAGGCTGACCTGTGTCTCCACCGCCGACACCAGCGGCGCCGAAATCAGCCAGACCAGCACGGGGAAAACAAACAGCGACGCGACCCGGAAACGCGCCTCGGCGAACAGCGCCCGCCAGCCCCGGACCGTCGCTCCCGGGCCCGGCACCGCGGCGGCGCTCCCGACATTGAAAAAAATCAGCGGCAGCACGATCGCGATCATGCCGACCGTCAGCGCGAAGGTGCCCGGTTGCGACGTGCCCGCGCCGGCCCGGTAAAATGCGCCGAGCAAAAAGAACAGCGCCCCCAGCGTCAGCGCGCCGCCGGCCGCGGCGTTCAGCGTCCAGCGCACCCAGCGCGCGCTCGGGGCCGCCCCGGCCGCCACCCGCAGCCGCTCGCGAATCTGCGGCCAGCGGTCATAGACCACATAGAGCGTGAACAGCGGCACCAGCCAGCCGAACGAATAGTCCTCCTTCACCCGCCACCAGTGCGACTGGTCCCACGCGACAAACATCAGGAAGCCCGCCGCCAGCCCCAGCGCGGCCAGGAACACGCCCGGCACCTCCGGAAAATATTTTTTCACCAAGTTGGTCACCGGGCGTCAGCAAACGCTATCGCTTCGGCTGCGCAAGCCCGGGCTGCGGCCGCTTCCCGAGCGAGCGGTCGTGCCAGCGCGCGAGCAGCATGAGCGCGCACCCCGCGCCAACGAGCGCCCACGCCATGTCCGACTGCGTGTCCCACTCATCGCCCTGCGTCCCGAGAAAATCGTCCGCCGCCGCCCCGCTCGCCACCGCCACGCGCCACTCCACCAGTTCATAAAACGCACTGAACGCCAGGCACACGCTGCCCGCCAGAAACGGCAGCCAGCGGCTCGCCCGGCCGTCCCCGCGGTCGCCCAGCGGCGACGTGCGCAGCAACACCTCGCGCACCAGGATCGCCGGCACGAAGCCCTGCGCGAAATGCCCGATCTTGTCGTAGTTGTTCCGCGACCAGCCGAACCAATGCTGCATCCAGTCGCCGAGCGGCACGCGCGCATACGTGTAGTGCCCGCCGACAATCAGCACGACCGCGTGCCACCACAGCAGCACGAGCAGCAGCGTCGAGAGCGGAAACCGCCGCTGCGTCGCCAGCGCGACCGGCACGCCGACGAGCACCGGGGCCACCTCGAGCAACCACGTGAAATAGTCGTGCGGCCCGAGGAGGGACCAGCCGAGCACCGGCGCCAACAGCGCGCAAAACCAGATCAGCCTACGGTCCATGCGTTTCGTTCTCCTGCAATTTTCCCTGCACCAGTTCGCGGAGCGCCGGTTCCAGCCTGGCGCCGCGGGCCGCAAACTCCGTCGCGATCCGCGCCCACGGCACGGCGCCGTCGGGCACGAGGATCGGCGCGAGCTTCGAGAAAAGATTGTCCCCCTGGTCCACGCGGTGGTGCGCAAACCCGCCCGCCGCCCGCCAGCTCAGCGCGTGCTCGCCGTCGCCGCGCCCGTAGAGAATCTGGAACCCCTCCACGGCGCCGGCCGCGTCATACCACACGATCAGCTCCAGGCCGTCGTCCTCGAACCAGCGGCGCCTCGCCCCGCCGCCCTCCTGCTTCACCTTGACAAATTCCTTGAGCACGCCGCGAGCATGGCGGCACCCGCGCTCACGGCAAGCCGCGGATGAACTCCACCGCCTGCCGCACGATCTCGGGCGTGGCCAGCAGCCGGTAGTGTCCGCGCCCGGGACACGGCACGAGCCGCGCCCCGCGCCACGCCGCCACGATCCGCTCCGCCTCGGCAAAACTGCAGTCGGTGTCCGCCGGATCGTGGAACGCCACCATCGGGCACGCCGCCCGGCGCGCGAGGTTCAGCATGTCGGCGTCCTCATGCCGCGCCCCCGTCCGCCGCTCCACCGCCGCGAAAAATTCCGCCCGCACCGCCGGCGCCAACCCCAGCCGGCCCGCCACGCGCATCGTCCGTTCGAGCTGGCTCAGCGGCGGCGCGAGCAGCACGAGCCCGTGCGGCTTCAGGCCATACCGCGTCGCCATCGCCGCCGCCGCCGCGCCCATCGAGTGCCCGATCAGCGCCTGCACCGCTCCGCCCGACTGCGCAACCAACTCCACCAGCAACCGCGCGATGTGCGGCACGCTCGTCGAATCCCCCGGCGACTCGCCGTGCCCCGGCGCATCGAACGTCCGCACCCGGCAACCCGCGGCGACGAGCGGCGCCGCGAACGCCCCGAGCTGCGCGCCGTGCCCCTCCCAGCCGTGCACGAGAAAAACCAGCGGCGCGCCGTCCGCGCCCCATTGCCACACCGCGAGTTCGCCCGCACTCGTCTGCACTTTCAGTCGCTGCGCGGTTTCCAGGTAAGCTTCCTCGCGCGGCACGCGCCGGCCTTCGCGCAGCGGATGCAAAAACAAACTCGCCGCCAGCTCGCCCAGCACCGCCGCCGTGTGCGGCTCGGGCGGCACGGCGACTCCGCGGCGTCTGGCGCCCTCGATCAGTTGCTCGGACATCGCCCGCAAGAAGAGCGGCTCGGCGACGATTGTCCAGCCGACGCTCGCCAATCTGGGTTTTGACATCCCTCCGCGCCGACCTAGGCTCCCGGCCTTCGCACTATGCAACACCTGCACGCTTACTGGCGCATGGATTATATCGAGGCGCCCCGCCCGCAGGCTGGCGACAACCCGTTCGTCGCGATGCCCGCGCTCGGCGACGATGCCGCCGCGCACATCGTCCACCGCAGCGCGCTCTCCTATCTCGTCCTCAACCGCTATCCCTACAACGCGGGCCACCTCCTCGCCGTGCCGTTCCGCCTCGTCGGCGATCTCCCCGCGCTCACCCCCGCCGAGCGCGCCGACCTGATGAACGAAATCATCCTCGGCCAGGAAATCCTCACCGCCGCGCTCAAGCCCGCCGCCTTCAACATCGGCTTCAACCTCGGCCCCGCCGCCGGCGGCAGCATCGTCCATCTCCACGCCCACATCGTCCCGCGCTGGGCCGGCGACACCAATTTCATGCCCGTCATCGGCGAGACCCGCGTCCTCCCCCAATCGCTCGACGCCATGTATGCCCGCCTCCGCCAAGTTGCCGACGGTTTCGCCGCCCAATCCTAGCCGACGGTCGGCCTCGGGCTTTCCGCTCACCGCTCACCGCTCACTTTCTTGCTCCCAACTCGCCGTGCCCGCCTCGCAAACCCTCCGCTACCCCAATCCCCGTCACCTCAGCTCACTCTACTGCGGCCACGAGGAGAATCTCACCCGGCTCGAGCAAACCCTCGACGTCCGCGTCGTCACCCGCGACGACTGGCTGAAGATCGACGGTTCTGACGAGGCCGCCGTCGCGCGCGCCGTCGAATTCGTCGGCCGCCTCAACGAAGCCCGCACCCAGGGCCTCGCCATGCGCAGCGCCGACTTCGCGCGCCTCCTCGCCACCTTCGCCGGCCCCGACGGCCCGGAGCGCCTGCGCACCCTTTTCTCCGAGCCGCTCGTCATCGCGACCCAGCGCAAAAAGGTCGTCCCGAAAACCGTCGGCCAGAAACTTTATCTCCAGGCGATCCAGCGCAACACCGTCGTCTTCGGCGTCGGCCCCGCCGGCACCGGCAAGACCTACCTCGCGATGGCCGCCGCCATCTCCGCGCTCCTGAAAAACGAAGTGCAGCGCATCGTCCTCACGCGCCCCGCCGTCGAAGCCGGCGAAGCCCTCGGTTTTTTGCCCGGCGACCTGCGCGAGAAAATTCTCCCCTACCTCCGCCCGCTCTACGACGCCATGCACGACCTCCTCGACGCCGAGGATGTCGCGCGCCTCTCCGAAAAAGGCGTCATCGAGATCGCCCCGCTCGCCTACATGCGCGGTCGCACCCTCGCCAACGCCTACGTCATCCTCGACGAGGCGCAGAACACCACGCCCGAGCAGATGATGATGTTCCTCACCCGCCTCGGCGACGAGTCGCGCATGATCGTCACCGGCGACATCACCCAGATCGACCTCCCCCGCGCCAAAGCCTCCGGCCTCGTCCAAGCCCCGCACATCCTGAAAAATATTCCCGGCCTCGAGTTTCACACCTTCACCGCCTCCGACGTCGTGCGCCACCCCCTCGTCCAAAAAATCATCGACGCCTACGAACAGGCCAAAGCCGCCGAAAGCGGCCCCGCCGGAAGTGTCATATAATACGTGACACTTCCTTCTCACGCCCCGCCGCGCCCCGTCGCCATCCGCAACGCCCACCCGCTGCTGCGCCTCGACCGTCGCGCCGTCGCGAAGGCCATCGCCGTCCTCGACGCCCACGCCGTCAAGTTCCGCGGCGGCTGCCCGGCAGGCGAACTCTCGCTCGTCTTCCTGACCGACACCGCACTCGCGAAAATCCACGCCGACTTCATGGCCGACCCGACGGCCACCGATGTCATCACCTTCGAGGGCAATTCGCTCGCCGGACTCGCCGGCGAGATCTGCGTCTCCGCCGACACCGCCGCACGTTATGTGGGGCTGCCGCTGGTCGGCACGCCGCGATCAATTGCAAGCAAGACGGCACAGCCACAAGGGCCGGCCCAACCGAGCGCCTTCTCCACCGAGCTCACCCTCTACCTCGTCCACGGCTGGCTGCACCTCGCCGGCTACGGCGACCTCCGGCCCGCGAAGAAACGCCTCATGCGCGCCGCCGAGAAACGCGCCATGGCCCTGCTCCGCGCGGCGGATGTCATGCCCGTTTTTCGCCTTTGATTTCTTTTGCCTCCGGGCGAGATTGCCTGAGCCTATGCCGCCATGCCCGAATCCAGATTCACGACGCTCCGCAACGCCTTCTTCGCGGGCCTGCTGCTGCTCGCCCCGCTGGTGGTCACCGTCTGGGCCCTCCGCAAAATCATCGACGTGGTGGGCGGCACCTTCCGGCCGGTTTTCCTTTTCTTCCTGCCCGACGCGCTCCGCGACCGCCCGAGCCTCAGCCTCGTCTGGGACCTCCTCGCGACCCTCGTCGTCATCGCGCTCGTCACGCTCTTCGGCTACATCTCCCGCTACTTCCTCGGGAAATACTTCCTCGGCGTCGCCGAGCGCGCCATCCAGAGCGTCCCCGGCATCAACTCCGTTTACAACACCGTCAAACAGATCGTGGAAACTTTCGGCGGCCAGAACCGCAACATTTTCTCCAAAGTCGTGCTCGTCGAATTTCCGCGCCCGGGCGTCCATGCGATCGGCTTCCTCACCAACAAGGCCCAGGGCGAGGCCCAGGCGCGCCTCGGCGCCGAGCGGTGGACCGTCTTCGTCCCCACCGCCCCGAACCCGACGAGCGGATTTCTCCTGCTCCTGCCGCGCGCCGAGATCACCGAACTCGAAATGTCCGTCGGCGACGGCATGAAGATGGTCATCTCCGGCGGCGCCGTCATGCCGCACTGGGCGAAGACTCCCGACGCGGTCCCCCCGCCCAGCTGAACTGCTCCCCGCCCAGCGCGCCCTTGTTCGCACTTCGCCTCTCGCCTCTCGACCTTCGCCCATCGACCTTCGGCCCTCGGCCCTCGACCTCCGTCCTTCCCCCATGCCCGGCGCGCCGCTTCAAACCACCGCCCTCGTCCTCGCGCGCCTGCCCTCGGGCTCCGATTCGTTCGAGCAGCTCACGGTCTTTTGCGCCGAGCACGGCCTGCTCCACTGCCTGCGCCGCGTTGCCTCCAAGAAACCGGCCCCCAACTCGACGCCTCTCGACCTGTTCGACGAAGCCGAGCTCTGGCTCGAGTCCTCCAACCAAGGCCACACTTGGTTCATCAAGGAACATCGCCTCATCAAACGTCACTCGGGCATCGGTCGTTCCTACTCCGCTTTGAAACGCGCCGCCGCCGTCTCGGGCCTCGTCACCCGCAACCCGGTCTCCGACGAGTCGCGCCCCGGCATCGCCGAGCTGCTGCGCCACAGCTTCGCCGCCCTCGAAACGAGCGACCGCCCCGACATTGTCTGGCTCAAATCGCTTTACTGTTTCCTGCGCGACGAGGGCTACCCCGTGAAAGAGCAATGGTGGCCGCTGCTCGCCGAAGCCGACCGGGTCATCGCCGCCCGCTTGCTCAACCAGCCGCTCGCCGCGCAGACCGCCGATCCCGACACTGTCGAGCGCTTCACGCGCCGCCTCGCCGACTGGGTTAAGGCCGAGACCGAGATCCGGCTGGGCTGACCAGCCTGTGCCGCTGCCGAGAGTTCCGCCGTCCGGCCAACGCGCGCTCTTCCTAGACGGGGAGGGACGACCTCCGTGTCGTCCGTCTGCTCGCGCCTGGCGGACCGGACGGAGCCGGTCCCTCCCAGCCCCGGCCGAAAGCGTTGACCAGTTGTCAGCGCCCGTGCAACCTGCCGCGCATGAAACGCCGGGCTCCCCGCCGCCCCTCGCCCGAACGGGCCCACCGCCGCCGCGAGATCATCGCCGCGGCCATCCGCCTCTGCGCCGAGCGCGGCATGGAAAACGTCTCCTACGGCGACCTCGCCCGCGCGACCCGGCTCAGCCGCCCGCTCATCTACTTCTATTTTCCCGACCTGCAGACCCTTTTCATGGAGGCGCTCCTCCTCAGCTCCGCCGAGCTGCACCGCCGGTTCCTCGCCGCCGTCGACCCCGCGCAACCCGGCCTCGCCCAGATCAACGCCATCGGCCGCGCCTACTTCACGTTTGCCCAGGAGGAACCGGCCCTCTTCGCCTTCCTCGCCCACGACGAGTCCAAGCAGCCGAAGGGCCACCGCGAACACCCGCTTCGCGCCCGCTGCCTCGCCGACCTCGACTCCACCATGAGCCTCATCGTCGGCGCCCTCCAACGGGGCCGGCGCGACGGCTCCATCCGCCGGGACCTCGGCGACCCGGGCAAGGTCGCCGTCTGCCTCTGGGGCCTCACCCACGGCCTCATCCAGCTCGCGATCACCAAGCAGCCCGTGCTGGAGGACAAGCTCGGCGCGCCCTTCGCCGATCTCCCCGCCTTCGGCCTCGACCTCATCGCCCGCAGCCTCCGCGCGCCCGCCAAGCCCCGGCCCAAGAAATAACTGTGGGCCCGCGAGCTCGCTCGCGCCCCGAGCGCAGGGCAGTGTCAAAGTCGGTTTCGCGCCCAACGATCTTTCTCTTTCCTCTTTCTCTTAGTCTTTCTCTCCGACCGGCAAGTCCTGAGGGACGAGCCAGAGCCAAGATTGGCAGAACGACTTTGCCCCTGCCTGGCTCCGCCCGGGAGTCCCCGTCCGCGCGCTTGACATTCTGTCAACGCTGACGAAACGTCAGCGCCCATGTCCCGCCCCCGCGTGCTCGCCGCCCTCCTTCTGCTCCCGCCGCTCCTGCCCGGCCGCGCCGCCGCCGCGCCCGAGTCCGAGGCTCCCGCTCCCGCCTGGCCCGCCGCCCCCGCCGCGCTCGACGCCCTCGTCGGCGAGGCGTTTCGCGCCAACCTCGCCCTCGCCGGCGAAGCCCTCGAGGTCGAACGCGCCGCCGCCCGCCTCGCGCAGGCGCGCAGCTACTTTTTCCCGCGCCTCGATCTCGCCGCCCGCTACAGCCGGGCCGAGGGCGGACGCACGATTGATTTCCCCGTCGGCGATCTCCTCAACGGGGCCTACGCCACCCTCAACCAATTGCTCGCCGCCCAGGGCCAGCCCGCGCGTTTCCCACCCGTGGCCAACCAGTCCTTCTCCCTCCTCCGCGACCGCGAGCAGGAGACCAGGCTCCGCCTCACCCAGCCGCTCTTCGCTCCGGAGATCACGCGCAGCACCCGCGCCGCGCGCGCCAGCCTCGCCGCCCGCGAGGCCCAGCTCGCCGCCTACCGCCGCCGGCTCCGCGCCGAAGTCGTCGAAGCTTTCTTCCGCCACGCCCAAGCCGCCGCCGCCGTCGAAATTTTCCGCTCAGCCCTCGGGCTCGTCGGCGAATCTCTCCGCGTCAGCCGCAGTCTCACCGCCCACGGCCGCGCCACGGAGGACACCGTGCTCCGCGCCGAGGCCGAGGTCGCCACCGTCCAGCAGCAACTCGACGAAGCCGCGAAGGACCGCGATCTCGCGCGCAGCTATCTGAATTTTTTGCTCAACCGCCCGCTCCCCACGCCGGTGCCGGCGCTCGCCGAAGCCGAGGCGGCCCGCTACGCCGCCGCCCTCGCCGCCACGCCTCTGCCCGCCGCCGATACCGCCCGCCGCGAGGAACTCACCGCGCTCACGCGGGGCCAGCACGCCGCGCACGAAGCCGCCGCCGCCGTGCAGGCCCGCCGCCTCCCCACCCTCGCCCTCGCCGTCGAGGGCGGCATCCAGGGCGGCAGCTACCGCACCGGCGCCGGCAGCGACTACGCCCTCGGCTCCCTCGTGCTCGAGTGGAACCTCTTTGACGGCGGCCAGCGCCGCGGCGAGCTCACCCAAGCCCGCCTCGACGAACGCCAGGCCGCGCGCCGCCTCGCCGAGACGCACCAGCAGCTCGACCTCCAGTTGCAGCAGGCCGCCGCGGAATTCGCCGTCGCCCGCACCGGCCTCGCCACCGCCGCCCTCCGCCGCGACTCCGCGCGCGCCGCCTACCGCCTCGTTGCCCTCCGCGAAGCCGCGGGCAGCGCCAACCAGATCACCGTCCTCGACGCCCGCAACACCCTCACCGCCGCCGAGCTCAACGACACCATCACCCGCGCGCGCCTCTGCACCGCCGCCGCCCGGCTCGACCGCGCCGCCGCCCTCACTCCGCTGCCGCCGTGAGATCCTACACCCTCTGTCTCGCCACCAAAATTTCTGTGGAGGGACGACCTCCGTGTCGTCCGTTTTTTCGCGCTTCGCGGACCGGACGGAGCCGGTCCCTCCGCCCAATCCAACCCCTCTTCCGGCCAGCGCAACGGCGTAGCTGACTCGTTGCGAGTGAACCCAGCACGCCACCTCGGCACGCATTTTTCCTTCAGCCTCCGCCCACTTCCCCATGAATCTTCCTGAACTCATCCTCCCACGCCTCGCCCGCACCGCCGCTCTGCTCGCCGCGCTCACCCTCGCCGCCGGCTGCTCGCGCGAGCCCGCCACTAGCTCGGCCGCCACCGTTGACGCGGCCCCCGCCGCCCCACCGGCCCTCGCGCCGCTCGTCATCGAGACCGTCCCCGTCGAGTTCAGCACCGACGCCGTGCCGGTCGCCGTCTCCGGCCTCCTCGCCCGCCGCGCCGAGGCCCAGCTCTCTTTCAAGACCGGCGGTCTCATCGCCACCATCGACGTCCGCGACGGCGACCTCGTGCAACAAAACCAGACGCTCGCCACGCTCCGCCTCGACGAGATCGACGCCCAGGTCGCGCAAGCCCGCACCGCCGTCGAGAAGACCCGGCGCGACGCCGTGCGCGTCGCCGCGCTCCACGCCGACCGCGTGGCCACGCTCGAGAATCTTCAGGACGCCCGCAGCGCCGCCGAACTGGCCGAGGCCGCGCTCCGCGCCGCCGAGTTCAACCGCCTCCACGCCGTCATCACCGCTCCGGCCGCCGGCCGCATCCTCCGCCGCCTCGCCGAGCCCGACGAACTCGCCGCGCCCGGCCGCCCGATCCTCGCCTTCGCCGGCGACGCCGGCGGCTGGCTCGCGCGCGTCGGCGTGGCCGAGCCCGACATCGTGCGGCTGCGGCTCGGCGACCGCGCGGAAATTTCCTGGCAAGGTGGCGCGCCGCTGCCCGCCACCGTCGCGCAAATCGCCGAGAGCACCGACCCCGCGACGCGCACCGTCGAAGTCGAGTTGCGTCTCACCGGCGAGGTGCCGGCGGGCCTGCGCAGCGGTTTCGTCGTGGACACGCGCCTGTTCCCGCCACCCGTTGCCGCGCGTCCCGCCGTGCCGCTCGCCGCGCTCGTCGAGGGCCGCGGCCAACTCGCCTCCGTCTTCGTGCTCGCCGCCGACGGCCACAGCGTCCGCCGCCACGAAGTGACAGTCGAGACGATCGACGGCACCCGCGCCTACCTGCGCACGCCGTTGCCCGCCGGCGCCCGCGTCGCCACCACCGGCGCGGAATTCCTCAGCGACGGCCGCGCCGTCGTCAGCGCGGCTGCCCAACCCTGATTCTGCGCTCCCGGTCAGTCGCGCCGCTCACCGAGACCAGTCCCGCAGCCTTCGACCAATCCACGTGCCACTCACGACCATCGCACCACCGGGGAGGGACGACCTCCATGTCGTCCGTCTTTTTGCGCTTCGCGGACCGGACGGAGCCGGTCCCTCCACCCCAACCAAGCCGAAGCTCGCCCACCGCGGCGGGCAAACTTCGGCGTATCGGACCCGCCGCGTATGACGACGAACGCCAGTCCGCCGAGTGGAGCCGGGGCGCCCCCGCCCCGGTCGGCAAATCCTCCGCCGGTCCCGCGCCGCGTCGCCCTGCATTTTTTTCAACCATTCCCGCGTCCCCAAGACTCCTCGCGCCCCCCGCGCTCCCCGTCATGAAGCTCACCGCTTTCTCCGTCCGCAATTACCAGTTCACGATCGTCTTTTTCAGCCTGCTCGTCGCCATCGGCTGGGTGTCCCTCGGCACCATCCCGCGCACGGAGGATCCCCAGATTTCCTTCCCGAGCTACGATGTGATCGTCGTCAGCCCCGGCACCAACCCCACCGATCTCGAGCGCCTCGTCGCCCGCCCGCTCGAGGACGCGCTCAAGGAACTCGAAGATCTCGTCAAACTCCAGTCCACCATCCGCGACGGCGTTGTGTCGATCTACGCCGAGTTCAAATACGGCATCGACGTCGAGCGCAAATACGACGACGTGCTCCGCCAGGTCAACCAGACGCGCCCGACGTTGCCCGCCGGCCTCGCCTCGCTGGAGGTCAAGCACGAGAAGTCGATCAACGTCGCCATCCTCCAGGTCGCGCTCGTCTCCGCCGACGCCAGCTACGCCCGCCTGCAGGATCTCGCCGAGGCGCTGCGCAAGCACCTCGAGAACGCCCCCGGCGTCCGCCAAGTCGAAAAATGGGCCTACCCCGAGAAGCAAGTCCGCGTGACCCTCGACCTCGATCAGATTGCCCGCCTCCAGCTCCCCCTCGCGCGCATCGCCGACGCCATCAACGCCGCCAACGCCAACCTCCCCGGCGGCGCCGTCGAGGTCGGCGCGCGGCGCTTCACCGTCAAGACCAGCGGCAACTACGCCTCGCTCGACGAGATCAAGGCCACGCCCATCACCGGCAGCGGCGCGGCCGTCGTCCGCCTGCGCGACATCGCCGAGGTCCGCTGGGACTACGAGGACCAGGAACATCTCGGGCGTTTCAACGGCGAGCGCGCCGTCTTCGTCACCGCCAAGCCCCAGCAGGGCCAGAGCGTCTTCGCCGTCACGCAGGGCCTGCGCGAAAAACTCGCCAGCTTCCGCGCCACGCTCCCGGGCGACGTGCGGCTCGAGTCCGGCTTCGAGCAGGCGCAGAACATCGACCGCCGCCTCGGCCGCCTGCGCTGGGATCTCCTCATCGCCCTCGCGCTCGTCCTGCTGACGGTCCTCCCGCTGGGCCTGCGCGCCGCGCTGCTCGTCATGGTCTCCATCCCGCTCTCGCTCGCCATCGGCGTCGCCGCGCTGAACTTCACCGGCAACTCGCTCAACCAGCTTTCCATCGTCGGCTTCGTCATCGCGCTCGGCCTGCTCGTGGACGACTCGATCGTCGTCGTCGAAAATATCGCCCGCTTCCGCCGCGCCGGCCACCCGCCGCAGGAAGCCGCCATTTTGGCGACCAACCAGATCGCCGTCGCCGTGCTCGGCACCACCGCCACGCTGCTCTTCGCGTTCCTGCCGCTGCTCATGCTCCCCGGCGGCGCGGGCCTCTTCATCCGCTCGCTGCCCCTCGCCGTCGTGTTCACCGTGCTCGGTTCCCTCGTCGTGGCGCTCACGATCATCCCGTTCCTCGCCAGCCGCGTCCTCACCGGCCGCGAGCAGCCCGAGGGCAACGCCCTCCTCCGCACGCTCCGCCGCGGCATCCACGCCACCTACCGCCCGCTGCTCCACTGGGCGATGCAGCACCGCGGCCTCACCCTCGCCGGCGCCGCGCTGCTCTTCGCCGCGTCGCTCACCCTCGTGCCCGTGTCGGCTTCAGTCTTTTCCCCAAGGCCGGCACGCCGCAGTTCCTCATCAAGTTCGAGGGGCCCGAGGGCGCCGGCCTCGCCGCCACCGACCGCATCGCCCGCCAGATCGACGCCACCCTCCGCACCACGCCCGAGATCGACTGGTGGTTCACCAACGTCGGCCACGGCAACCCCTTCATCTACTACAACGCCACCCCCGCCGAGCAGAAGCCCAACGTCGGCGAGATTTTTGCGCAGATCAACCCCGCCCTCGCCAGCGACGTGCGCACACCGCTCATCCTCGACCGCCTCCGCCAGCGCCTCGCCGTCATCCCCGGCGCGCAGATTCTCCTCCGGGAATTTGAAAACGGCCCGCCCATCGACGCGCCCATCGCCGTCCGCATCCTCGGCGACGACCTCGACGAACTCGCCCGCCTCGCCGCCCAAGTCGAGACGCTCCTCCGCCAAACCGCCGGCACCGAAAACGTCACCAACCCCGTCCGCACCCGCCGCACCGACCTGCGCCTCCGCATCGACCGGCCCGCCGCCGCGCTCCTCGGCGTGCCCGACGCCGAGATCGACCGCGCCGTCCGCCTCGCCCTCGCCGGCCTCAACGTCGCCCGTTACCGCGAAGCCGACGGCGACGAATACCACATCCAGCTCGCCCTGCCCCGCGGCGACCACGCCGATCTTTCCCAGTGGCAGAAAATTTCCGTGCAGACCGCCGCCGGCGCCTTCGTCCCGCTCGCCCAGGTCGCCGCGCTCGAGTTCGACACCGCGCCCGCCGTCATCCTCCGCTACCAGCGCGAACGCTCCGTCACCGTCACGAGTTTCGTGCGCGCCGGCGTCAACGTCGAGAAAGCCACCCACGCCGTCGATCTCGCCCTGCGCCGCCTGCCCTGGCCTCCGGGCTACCGCTTCGAGTTCGGCGGCGAGATCGAGAGCCGCCAGGAAAGTTTTGCCGGCCTCGGCACGGCCATCGTCATCGCCGTCTTCGGCATTCTCGCGATCCTCGTCCTCGAGTTCGGCAGTTTCCGCGGCACCCTGATCGTGTCCTCCATCCTCCCGCTCGGCATCATCGGCGGCCTCGTCGCCCTCTGGCTCACGGGCAATTCGCTCTCGTTCACCGCCATCATCGGCTTCGTCGCCCTTATCGGCATCGAGATCAAGAACTCCATTCTCCTCGTCGATTTCACCAACCAGCTCCGCGCCCGCGGCGTGCCCTTGCGCGAAGCCATCGAGCAGGCCGGTGAGATTCGGTTCCTCCCCGTCGTCCTCACCACCCTCACCGCCCTCGGCGCGCTCCTCCCGCTCGCGCTCCAGGGCGCCGGGCTCTACTCGCCGCTCGCCATCGTCATCATCGGCGGCCTGCTCAGCTCGCTCTTCCTCTCGCGCCTCATCACGCCCGTCATGTATAGCCTCATCCCGCCCCCGGGGCCCGAGGCCAAGACCGCCGCCGCCGCTTCCCCCGCCGTCCTTTGAGCCTGCAAGCTGAACTGACACATAGTTGCCGTGGGTAGGGCGAACCGTCCCGGTGAGCCGTGACTGGCGAGTGAATCTCGGCGGCTCACCGCGGACGGTTCGCCCTGCCTTTCGGTCCGACACACGGCGCCGCCGCCCCGCCGCCATTCGCGCCTTGTCATCGCGCGCCGAGCGCGAGTCCATGGAACCGCCGCCCATGCAATTCTCCCTCGAACAACGCACCGCCACGCTCAGCGTCGGCGAGTTCGCGGACTTCGCCCTCGGCCCGCGCGAAAGCGGCGGCGGCGCGGCCGGCCTCTGGCGCGCCCAACTCGGCCAGCACTGGCACCACGAACTCCGCGCCCGCACCGAAACCGAGTTCACGGTAGGAGGGGCTTTGCGCCCCGATGTTTTGTTTGAAGTCCCCATCGCCGGACGCCTCACCCGCCGCGGCTGGACCTTCCACCTCGCCGGCCGCATCGACCAATTGGTCGGATCAACGCTGCGCGAAATCAAAACCGTCACCCGCCCCCTGCCCGCCCCCGAGGACGAACTCCGCGCCGACTACCCCGAGTATTTCCTCCAGCTCGCGACCTACGCCGTGCTCTTCCGTTCCGGCGCTCTCGACTCTTTTGCCTCGGTTTCGCGAAGCGAGAACCGCGGACAAACACCGGGCTGGCAGGAGCCAGCAACGGTGCAACTTTCGGCTCTCGACCGCTCCGCGCTGCGCGCGGAGCTTGTCTTCGTCGAAACCTCCTCCGGCCTCGCGCAAACCGTCGCGCTCACCCCGTTCGACGAGGCGCTCGTGCTCCACCAGCTCGACACCGTCGTCGAGTTTCTCGACCAACGCCTCCGCGCCACTGCCCGCCGCCGCGCCCTCGCGCTGCACCCCGCCTTCGCCACGCTGCGCCCCGGACAGGAGACGATCCAGCGCGACCTGCAGGCAGCCTTCGGCTGCGTCGAAAGCCCAAGGTCGAAAGTCGAAAGCCCGGAGATCATGCCTTCGGCCTTCGACCCTCGGCCCTCGACCGTTCTGCTTTTCGAGGCCCCCACCGGCTACGGCAAGACCGGCTGCGCGCTCGAGTTCGCTCTCACGCAGCTCCGCGCCGGCCGCTGGTCGCGCCTCATTTGGCTCACCGGCAAATCCACCGGCCAGCTCCAAGTCGTCCGCACCCTCCAGCAAATGTCCGCCCCGCCCCAAAGTAACCCGATAGGTTGCTCGGTGCCGGGGTCTCCGGCGGCGTTCTGGCAGGTGCGCAACAAATCCGAGCACTGCGTGAACCCGACCTTTCACTGCGTGCGCGACGCGTGCAGCTACCTCGCGGGCGCCGCCGAACGCTGGCCGCAGAGCGGGCTCGCCAAATTCTACCTCGACGACCACCAGCCGCGCGATCTCGACGCCCTGCGCGAGGCCGGCCGCCACGCGCACATCTGCCCCTACGAGATCACCCGCACCGCCCTCGCATTCAACGATGTCTGGATCGGCGACTACAACTACGTCTTTGCCCCCGCCAACCGCGGGCTCTTCTTCAACCAGCCGGGCTTCGATGCGCCGGACACGCTGCTCGTCATCGACGAAGCGCACAACCTGCCGGCGCGCGTCGCCGACGCCTACTCCCACGCCGCCAACAGCGACGACGCCCACGCGCTGCTCGCCGAGCTGGACCACGTGCAGGCCCCCGCGCCGCTCACTCTCGCCGTGGACGAGTGGACGCGCCTGCTCGGCGCGCTGCGCCCGGCCGACTCGCTCGATCCGGCGCACGAGGCCGACATCGCCGAGCTCCTCGCGCGCCTTGCGAATCTCGTCACAACGCACCCGCTCGACTACGGAGTTCGCGGCCACGTGCGGATTGGACAGCTGTGGGAGCGAGCTTGCTCGCGACTCCTCACCGGCCGCGAGCAAGCTCGCTCCCACCATCTACGCCACCCTTCACGCCCCCACGCCGTGGCGGGCGGGCTGCTACGACATCGGCGTCGATGTGCGCGTGGACACGAGCTTCCGCCAACGCGCCAATCACTACGGCACCACGGCCGCCACCGTCGAGGCGCTGCACGCCGCGGCGAGCAGGGAAGTCGAAAGACGAAGGACGAAAGACGAAACCCAGAATTACTCCGCGCCATCGACTTTCGCCACTCGACCTTCGACTTCCGCCGTCGACCCTCGACCTTCGACTTCCGCCGTCGCGGTGTTCTTCCCCTCCTACGCCTACGCCGAGTCGGTGCTGCGCGCGCTGGAGCACGACGGCTCGGTGCTGCGCGCCACGTTGCAGCCGCGCCTGCCGGACCTCGCCGCGCAGGCCGCGTGGGTCGAGGAGCACCTCGTTTTCTCCGACGCGCTCTTCCTCGTGCTCGGCAGCAGTTTTGCCGAGAGCATTGACCTGCTGGGCGGCCGGGTGAGTCACGCGATGGTCGTCGGCCCGGCGTTGCCCGAGGTGAACGCCGTGCAGAAGGCGCGCATGGACACGCTGTCGAACCTCGGCCGCGACGGCGCATTCAAGCGCGTCTATCAGGTGCCCGGTCTGCAAAAAGTGAACCAAGCACTCGGCCGCCTTGTGCGCGCGCCGGGCCAGCACGCGAAAGTGCTGCTGCATTGCCGCCGCTTCGCCGACCCCGGCTACGCCTCGCTGCTCGCCCGCGACTACCAATTCGGCCGCGAGATCGCGACGGCGGCGGACTTGCAGGCTTGGCTCTCAGAGGAACGGCCACCTCCAGAGTGAGACGATCCCCGCCGTGCCGATCACGGCAAGGCCCAGCAGGGCGACCGACAGCGTCCGGTTGCGCCAGAGATACTGACTGAGCAGGACGCCGGTGGCGCACGCGAGGCAGAACGCCTCCACAACCAGCATCCGACTTTCGGCAATCTGCTGCATCCGGATCTTCGGCGCCTCGGCGACAAACCACTGGTCGAACCAATACGCGAGTGCCACGGTCGCTGCGATGCACAAACCGCCGGCAAACAGATACCGCCCCAAAGTTTTGGTGCAGGCGGCCACCGCCGCGCAGGAGAACACCATCGCTGCGATGCTCAGCACGCGATGCCCCAGCTCGCCTGCGCTCGGGCTCTTCGCGCCCTCGTGGAAGAGCTGGGCGACTTGGGACACAACCATCGGAACAACCACCAGGAGCAAAAGGAGCGTCGCAAGTTTGGAGACCAGGAGGCGGCCTCCCGCGATCGGCCGCGTCCGCCAGAACACCGTAGTTTCCTCCAGGCCATCCTCGTGGACCATCTCAGCCACGAGGCTAAGCGAGAGGATCGCGAACGAGGCGCTCGCAACGATGCGAGCAACGTCGGCAAAGTAATTCCCCGTCGTGCTCCCGAGCCCGCCGAGAACGAGCAGGGTCAGGCCGGCAACAGCCCAGCAAACGGCCGCCGGACCGACCCGGCGCAGGTCTTTTTTGATGATGTGCAATGTCAGGTTCATGCGGCGGCTCCTTGGATTTTCTGGCGGTTTTTGCGGGCGAGGGTGATGAAGATTTCGCGCAGCGTCATCGGGTGCGCTTTCACGGCGGAGTCGGGGAAGCGTTCGCGGCAGGCGCGCTCGGTCGCGGCGGCGTCGAACTGCGGGTCGATGAACTTCACGAGCCCGCCCACGCGCTCGAACTCCAGCCAGCCGGGCAACGGCGCGCCGACGATGCCGTCGAGCGTGCCGAGCGTCGCTTCCACGCGGCGGAAACGCGCGAGCAGTTGCTCGGTCGCCTCGCTGAAGCGCAACCGGCCCGCTTCGAGCAACGCGATGTGATCCGCCAGCCGCTCGACCTCCTCGATGTCATGCGAGGAAACGAACACCGTCCAGTCACCGAGCCGGGAAGTCTCGAGCAGACCCTGCACGAACTCTTCGCGCACGAGCGGGTCGAGTCCGCTGAAAGGCTCGTCGCGCACGATGAGGCGCGGGCGGTAAGCCAGTGAGGAGAGCAACGCCGCCTTCATCCGCATGCCTCGCGAGAGGTGCTTGAGTTTGCGGCCGGGCGGCAGGTCGAATTGCGCGAGGAGCTTCGCCTCCAACAAGCGATCCCACGTCGGATAGAACGGCCGGCAATAAGCCAGGAGTTGCCCGACGGTCATCCACTCCGGCATCTGCTGGTTCTCGGAGACGTAGCCGATCTGCGCGAGTTCGCGCTCGCCGAGCCGCCGGCTGTCCACGCCGAGCACGCGCGCGGACCCCGCCGACGGCACGAGGAGGTTCATCAGCAGCTTGATCGTCGTCGTCTTGCCGGCGCCGTTGGGACCGAGCAAGGCGGTGACGCTGCCCTCGGGCACGGCGAGCGTCAGTTCCTGCACGGCTTCGGTGCGGCCGTAGCGCCGCGTGAGTTGATGGGTTTCGATGATGTTCATGGGGAAAAATAAATTTTAACGCGGAGTTTGCGGAGCGCGCGGAGGCCAGACCACCGACCAGACCAGCCCGGTCCGGCCGGAACTCTGCCTTCTCCACGTCCTCCGCGTTTTAGGTCCGGGTTCATTCGCGTTGGGTCCGATTCACCGTTCTGCTGGCCAGCAGAATGCTCCGGCTTCGCTTGGGTGGAGGGACCGGCTCCGCCCGGTCCGCGAAGCGTGAGAAGACGGACGACGCGGAGATCGTCCCTCCAAGGGAGGTGGCGGTCGGGCGCGGCATGAAGATTGATCAAATGCCCCAAAACTTGCTCCGCGAGGTTCATGTTTTCTTGCCGCCGAGTTTCCGCCAGTGCGCGGCGAGGCCGGCCTGCACCTCGTCGAGGGTCAGGCCGAGCTTCTTGGCCTCGACCACGACGACCTCGAGGTCGGCGCCGAGCAGCTCCGCGCGCTCCACTTTGCCGCCGTCCGCCCGCTCCGCGACGACACTGCCGACCGCGGGCGTCGTGATGAGCACGCCCTCGGCGACGAGCGCCGCCACGATCTTGTGCGCGGTGTTGGGGTTGATCTTCAGTTCCTGGCTCACCACCCGCACCGAGGGGAACGGCTGGCCGGGCTTGAGCTGGCCTCCGACCACGGCCTTCTTCACCGCGAAAATCACCTGCTCCGTGATGGGCAGGCCGGGTTGCAGGGTGACGGAGAACGGGAGCACGCCGTCCTAGTTGCACTAGGACGGCTGAGACAGCAAGTCTTTTTTTGAAACCCGATTTTTCCGGGGCCGGCCGGACGAACGCGCCTCGGCCCGGGAAGCACGGCGGGCCGCCGTGAAACTCGGGCGAGCCGGCGGGACGCCAGCTCCGGCACGCGAGGCGCGTGCCCTCCCCGGAAGCAGAGCCGGCCAAAGGCAGACTGCCCGGCGAACCTCGAGAACAAGGAAATACTACGCCGGGCCGGCTTCGCCGAGGAGGTTGGCGAAAATCATTTTGCCGCCGGCGGTCGGCAGCACGCCGGTGATTTCCACCGTGACGCGCTTGCCGAGGAACGCCCGGGATTGGTTCACGACGACCATCGAGCCGTCGGCGAGGTAGCCCACCGCCTGTCCCTCGTCCTTGCCGGCCTTCACCAGTTCGATCTCGATGCTTTCGCCCAGCACGAGGGCGGGGCGGAGCGATTTCTCGAGGGCGTGGAGGTTCAGCCAGGTGACGCCGTGGAACTGCGCCATCTTCGCGAGATTCAGCTCGGTTGTGAGCAGCTTGGCGCGCATCGATTGGGCGATGAAGACCAGTTTCGCGTCCATGTCCTGCCGGCGGGCGACCTCGCTCTGGTGGATGCGGATGTCGATGTGTTTGATCTGGCGCAGCTCGTTGAGCACGTCGAGGCCGCGGCGGCCGCGCGCCTGCTTCAGCGGATCGGGCGAGCCGGCGATCTCCTGCAGTTCGCTGAGCACGAAGCTCGGGATAATCAGCGCCGCGCCGAGGAACTGCGTCTCGCACACGCGGGCGATGCGCCCGTCGATCAGCGCGCTGGTGTCGACGACCACGAACGGCACGTCGACTTCATGCGGCACGAACCGCACGTAGGGGATCACGAGATTGAACTCGTCGCGCCCGCGCAGCGCCACGACAGCGCCGAGGTAGCTGCAGATGACGAACAGCGCCAGCCGCACCAGGTAGATGTTCTGCGGGTCGCCCTGGTCGAGCAGCGGCGAGCGCGAGATCAGCCACGCCACGAGCGAGCCCGCCGCCAAGCCGAACGTGATGGCCGAGAGGCCGCGCAACGAGAAACCCTTCAGCAGCACATCGACCAGCACCACCAGCACGCCGATCAGCAGGCCGACGGCGACGGCGGTCCAGCGGTATTGGTCCCACTCCTTGATCGAGTAGCAGACGAGCCAACTGGCCGCGACACACAGGAGCACGAAGCAGACGCGGATGACGGCGAGGGTCTTGTTCATGGCGGCGAAGTGCGGCTCAGTTGAACGCTCCCCGGCGTTTCAGCCAGAGCAGCAGAAACGGCAGCACGACAAAAAACACCATCACGGCATAAAGGATGAATTGCGCCCGCGCAGCCTTCTTCGCTAGCTCTGGATCCGGCTCACTCATTGACCGCATCCGACCAAACGCCCCTCCCGATGACAACGCAATACTGGCTCGTGAAATCCGAACCCGCCGCCTACTCGTGGGCCGACTTCGTGCGCGACGGCCGCACCGCCTGGACCGGCGTGCGCAACAATGCCGCCCGCCTCCACCTCAAGGCCATGCGGCGCGGCGACGCGGTGCTCTTCTACCACAGCAACGACGGCAAGTGCGTCGTCGGCACCGCGCGCGTGACGAAGACCGCGTTTCCCGACCTCACCGCCGACGAGGCCGGCTGGGTCGCCGTCGAACTCGCGCCCGTGGCCCCGCTCGCGCGGCCGGTCGCGCTCGCCGAGATCAAAGCCGACCCGCGGTTGAGCAAGATGGAGCTCGTCCGGCAAAGCCGGTTGTCGGTCTCGCCCGTGCAACCGGACGAGTTCGCGCGGATTCGGGCGCTGTCGAAGAGCAAGTGACGGTAGCGGCAGGCGTCCCTGCCGGCCGATTTGGCTAGCCTTCTGGAATCCACAGGCACGGAGGCCTGTGGCTACGACGGCAAGCCACGCCCGCTCACTTCGCGCGCAAGTCGACTTCGACCACGACGCGAAAACCCGTTGTCGCCGAGCGCTCCGTGCGCGGCGCGCGCTCCAGCGGCAGCGCCGCAAACTCCGCCGCCGGCGTGGCGTAACTGCCGCCCGCCCGCGGCGCGGTCGCGGCGTCCGGCTCGGCATCGGCCAGCCACTCCGCGACGTTCCCGAGCAAATCGTGAAACCCCGCCGCGTTCGCCGGCCGCCCGGCCGTCGGGTGGGTGGCCCCGCCGCTGTTCGCCGCCGACCAACTGTCCGCCGCCGCCGCCGGATCGGTTTTCCCCAGCGCCCGCCGGAACTCTTCCTCCGTCGGCAACCGCACGCGCGCCCCGATGATCCAGCCGAGCCGCCGGCAAAATTCCCGCACCTCCGCGTAGTTGACCGAATCCACCGGCAACTCGCGCCCCACGTGCCGGCTCGGATTGGAGTTCATCACGAGCGCGTAGAGCGCCTGCGGGACTTCGGTCTGGAGCAGCGCGCTGCTCTCCGCCCCCGGCTGGGGCAGCAGCAGGTCGTAAACCTGGTCCTGGATCGGCCCGAGTTCCTCCTGGCGGAGTCCCAGGTAACCGAGCCGCAGCCGCAGTTCCTCCCCGATGCCGCGGGCTTTGGGCCGGCGCACGCCCAGCGCCTCCAGCTGCGCCAGCGCCCCGCGGATCTTCCCCTGCGCGAGCCCGACCCGCCGTTGGCGCAGGTCGCCCGCGATCTCCGCCGCGGCGGCCTGCACGGCGCGAATCTCGACCGCCGCCTCGGCGGTCTGCTGCTCGGCCTCGATCTGCTGCAACCGCTCCATCGACATGAACCGGCTCTTCGCGAACTGCCCGTTGATCTGCCGCTGCGCATTGGCCGCGAGCTGGAAGTTCGCCGCCGCCGCCGCCTCGCGACCCGCCCCGGCGGCGGCGCGCGCCTCCCGCAGATTCTCGACCAGCTCCGCCTCCAACCCCGCGGCGCCCAGCGACGCGATCTCGGTGTCGATGCGCTCGATCGCCGCCAGGTTGGAAAATTGCGTGCGGCCGTATTCACGGTTGAGCCGCGCCTGGAGTTCGCGCGCTTCGCGGTAGGCGGCCAGCGCCTCGGCCCATCGCCCGGCTTTCGCCGCGGCCTCGCCGCGCGTTAGCACCGCCTGCGCCTCGGCGTTCAGCGGCTCCGCCTCAAACCGCTGCAGCATCTGGTCGAACCGCTCTTCGCGGGAAAAATTTTTCACCGCCGCGGTCGCGCCGCTCGCGTTGACCTCGCGCTGGAGCGCGCGGGCCCGCCGCAGCCGCGCGATGCCCTCCGCCCGCTGCGCGCCGCCGAGCCGGGCTTCGCTCTCGGCCTCCAGCTCGGCGATCTGCGCATTTTTCTGCCGGCCGCGCGCGTCGTCGAGCTGGGTCTGGAGCTCGTGCAACCGCCGCGTGTCGCCGGATTCGGTCCCGGCCCGGGCGCGTCGCAGCTCGCTCTGCGCCGCGACGGCCTCGGCGAGCAGCCGCACGCGCTCGTCGGAGACGGGTTCGTTTTTCGACTGCTCGAGCAGCGCGCTCGTTTTCTGCAGACGGTTCTCCAATTCCCACACCCCGCGCGCCGACTGCCGGGCCGGCGCTGCGCCGGCAGCCTGGCGGTTCGCGCTCCACTCCCGCCAACCCCACGCTCCGATCCCGATCGCCGCGGCCAGCGCCAAACCGAGCAGCCCGCGCAAGCCCCACCGCGTCGGCGGCTCGTAGGGATTGTCCAGTTCCGGTTCCTTGCCGAATTTCATGAGGCGCCAAGGGGACTCGGCCCCTGCGCAAATGGCAACGCGTTACTCGCCTTGCGCCGGGCAGGTCTACGGCTTTCCGGTTTGGTTTCATAAATGTGCGCCAGCGCGCCGGTCCACGCGGAACCGTTTGCGCGCGCCAACCGGAATGCCCCGGGCGGGTCTCTTCGTTTTTGGGAAAAGAACCGCGTCCCCAATGAAGTGAACTCCGCCCCGTAACCGCCCCGTCCACTCCCAGAAAGTATTTCGACTGCCCGCGTTCCCGCCGCACCCCTGCTCACGCTCCCGCGCAAGCAGTCGCTTCACCATGCCCGCCGTCAAAGGGACGGGACTGATAATCCATGACACTTTCGTGAGGCGCTCAGGGGGGAGGGTAACGCAATCCGCTACATTTCGTCTGGGCGCGCCCGTCAGGGATTTGCGGGCGGGCGGCGGAGGGCGAGCAGGGCGCGGTGCAGGTGCACGGCGCGTTGGAGCACGCGGTCGGTCAGCGTCGGGACTTTTTCGGGCGCGCCGGGCTTGGTGGGATCGGGGCCGGGCGGCGGCTCGGCGGCGGTGTTGCCGCTCTTGAAATCTTTCATGAGCGACGCCTCGTCGTAACGGTCCTTCTCGATCTTGCCGGTGATGAGCGTGGCGAGTGCCATGCCGGATTCGTGGGCGTCGTAGGCGCGGCGGTCGGTGGCGGCGTCGGTGTGCACAACGACCTTGGGCGCAGGCACGGTGCCGACGGGGCCGAGGGTGAGTTCGCCGGCGACCGCGTCCGCGAGTGCCGGCGGGGTGGCCGGGCTGACAAGGACAAACAGCGGCGCGCCGGGGGCGCGCCGGGCCAGCGCGGTGCGGAGGGCGGCGACGGACTCGGCGCTCGCGGTGGCGTAGCGCAG
>JACQFT010000262.1 GCA_016199925.1 Opitutia bacterium
AGTAGCGCGGTGCTTCAGCCCGCGTCCGGAAATTTCCCATCGCGGTCTGAAGCGCCGCGCTACCCGAGGCCACCGTGCCCTTGAAAACTATTTCCCGTTCGGCGTGCGGGGCAGCGTGCCCGACGGCGTGACGATGGTCGGATTCTGGAACATCGTGCCGGCCGGCACCTCGCGCACGGTCTGCTGCTTGAGCGAACCGCCGGGGCTGACCAGATTCGCCGTCACGAAGATGAGCAGGTTGCGCTTCTGCGAGCTCTCGCCGTCGCTGCGGAAAAGCCGGCCGATCGCCGGCAGATTGCCGAGCACCGGCACTTTGTCGTTCACCTTTTTCACGTCTTCCCGGGTGAGCCCGCCCATGATGAGCGTCGCGCCGTCCCAGATCGTCACCTTCGTCGACATCTCGCGCACGCCGAAGATCGGCTGGAAAAAACCCGACGGCACCGTGACCGTCGTGCTGCCGGAGATCGCGATGCTTTGGCCGCCGTATTCGACGAAGCCTTCGAACTCCGTCACCTTGGGATTCAAATCGAGACTGATGCTGTAGTCGTCCTCCTCGACGGTCGGCGTCACCTTCAGCTCCACGCCGACGTTGCGCGTGGTGAACTCCTGCGGCGTGCCCGCCGTGATCGCCACGCCGGCCGAGCCGCCGCCGCTCGCGTTGCCGGTGCCGACCTGCGCCTGCACCTGCCCGTAGGACTGCGGGTAGCGCAGCTCCTGCGCGACCGTGATCGTCGCCGGGTTGCCCGACAACACCGTGAGTTTCGGCGCGCTCAAGAGCTCCGTGCCGCTCTTCTGCGAGAGCGCACGCACGACGGCGTTGACGTTGAATTCACCGATCACGCTGGTGATCGCAGCGAAAGGATTTGCTCCCACGCCCAGGATATTGGTTCCAGGGATCGGCGGCGGATTGTTGGAGATCGGGAGATTCAATCCGTCCTGCGGCTGGTTCACGACCTCGTTCGGCTGCGGGATCCCGTCACCGTTCGCGTCGTTGAACGTGCCCGGCACGGAGGGCCGGACAATCGCGCCCTGCGACCCGTTGCTGTTGGAGTTGAACGTTCCTTCCAAGGTCCGGCCACTGGTCCGGAAGTCGGCAGCGCGGCCGGTGCCACGTCGCGCGGCCTGCGTCCCGACGTTCCATTGCACGCCCAGTTCCTCCAGCGCGCCTTGCTGCACCTCCATGAACTTGGCCTCGATCTCGACCTGGCGCACGTCGTTGTAGCGGGCGAGAATGTTGCGGATGCGCTCCATGTTGCGCGGCGTCTGCGTGACGATCAGTTGCGAGCCGTCGAACGCGAGGGCGCTCCCGTTGTCGAAGCTCACGCCGGCCAGTTGGAGAAAATTCTTGATCCCCTGCCCCTCGCCTTCGACCGAGGCGGGCCCGCCGGCGGCGTCGGCCGCGCCGCCCGCCAGCAAACCGGCCGCCGCGCCGGCCGGCGAACGGCCCGCGGCCGCCTTGCCGGTCATGCGCAGCACCGTCGACCGCGACACCGGGAAAAACGCCGTGGGCAACGCCGACGGTTCGCCGCCGGGGCGCACGACCACCGCGTCGGCCTGCACTTCGTATTGGTAGCCGACGGCGTCGGTGATGAAATCGAGCACCCGCTTCAACGACAGGTTGCGCAGCGTGAGGTTGACGGTGGGATTCGTGTTCGCCTGGTCGAGCAGCACGATGTTCACGCCCTTCGTGGCCGAGCCCGTCTGGTCGAACTCTTCCGAGATCGCGCTCAGCGTGTTGACGACCCGGCTCAGTTCCATGCCGCTGAAGTTCACGCTCGGCAGGATGATGGCGTTGAGCTTCGCGAGCAGCGGTGACGGCGCGCCGGGCGCCGCACCCTCCGGCACTTTTTCCTGAAAGACCCCGGGGCGCTGCCACGCGCGCGACACCTCGTTGAGCATCTGCGCGCTGGTCTTGGCGCGGTCCACATTGCCATCGACGCTGGCCGTGCCGATGCGCCGGAGGAAATCGGCGGCCTCGGCGTTCGCCGGCTCGTGCTCCAGCGCCCGGACAAAGGTCTGCGCGGCCGAGACGGAGTCACCGGCCAGAAACTGAAAACGTCCGCGTCTGAGCAACGCGGCGACCTCGTCCGACGAAGTCCCCGCGACCGCCGCACTCTTTGCCGGGCCGGCCGGTTGGGTCGCGACCGGTGCCACCGCGGCGGAAACTGCGGGCGGTGCCGGCGGGGTTTCCTCCGCCACCGGGGCGGCCGCCGCGACCGGCGGGTTCTGGCGGTCGCGCGTCGCGATGATCTCCGCTCTGGTCAGGCCCAGCTCGGCGACGGCGTCCTGCGTCAGGTTGTTCTCCGGCAGACTGGCGCGCACGCGGTCGACTCGGTCGAGGGCCTCGGCAAAATGTTTCTCACCGGCGAGCGCGCGGGCTTCCCGCACGGTTGCGCGGGCGGTCGCCAGCAACCGGTCGAGTCGCTCCTCCTCCTCGCGCGCCAGGCGGTCGGCTTCGCCGGTGGCGGCCGGCGGCGCGACCTCAGGCGCGGGCGGCGCGGGGACCGGGGCCGCATCCGGCGCGACAACTCCCCCCGTGACGGTGACTTTTTTCTCGGGCAGTTTGTCGATGCCGGCGAGGAGCCGCTTGACCGTCTCGTCGTTGGGCGAGAGCGCGAGCAGCTCGGCCAGGTATTTCCGCGCCGTGTCGCGGTCGCCCAGATCGCGGGCGTGCAGCGCCTCGGAGAGCAGACGGATTTTCGTCTCGGCGGCGTCGGAGGTCTGGGGTCCAGCCGCGAGGTGCGAGACCGTCCCGAGGACGGCGAGGGCCAGGCTCGCCGCGAGAACGGTGCGGGCGGGGTGGCGGAGCGGGAATTTCATGCGCAAAGTTATTTTCCGTCCGCGGCGGCGAACTCGGGGTGGGGCTGCGCCGGCGGCCTGGCTTTTTTGTCCGGCGACTGGCGCGCGATATTTTTCTCGGGCGGCGAGCCGGCGCTCTTCTCGGGCGGCCGCAGAATTTTCGTCTCCGGCAGCGGCAGACCGGGGATCGTCCGCGCGACGACGACCTCGGGCGGATCGAGCTGGATGCGCTCGACGCGATACGACCCCGACTCGTCGGCGAGGGTGTCGCCTTCGCGGAACTCGCGCGGTTTGTCCGTGCCGTTGGCCAGCCGCAGCACGGCCAGCGGTGTGTCGGTGAGTTTGCGCGCGCGGCTGTCGAGGAGGACTTCGCGGCCCGTCTGCTCGTCGTGCAGCACGGCCTGCGCGGCGATGTCATAGACCGGCCACGGGTCGTTGTGCTCGACGAGGATTTTCTTCACCGTGAAATTTTTCAGGGTCAGGCCGAGCCCCTCGAAGCGCCGCCCCTCGCGGGCGAGGAAGGTGTCCGCGACGGCCGGGCTCACGAAGGCCGCGATGTAGTGGCCCGGCGCGCCGAAGTAGCCGACGAGTTGCAGACGGTAGGCCTCGAGTTTCACCGCGAGCAGTTCCAGGCCAAACACCGGGCCGAGGCCCTCGGCGAAATAGAGCGGCGGAGTGACGGTGAACGTCTTGGCGACGGTGTGGTAGTAGATGACGGGCGGAGTGAAAACCTCATAGACCCAGCCGGGGCCGTAGGACTGCACGGCCGGTTTGGCCCAGTTTGCCGCGGTCTGCTCCGGGGCGCGCCGGAGGGCCGGCGCGTGCGGCGGCCCCGAGAGCGGCGCGGCCACGGCTTGCCGGCGCAGCGCGCCGAGGAGCGGCTGTTGCAACCACGCCCACGTGGTGCCGGCCGCGAGCAACGCGCAGGCGCATCCGAGCAGCAGCTTCTCGTAATTGTTTTTCAGCGGGGTAATCATGGGGCGCGGGCCGCCGGCGCGGAGAGCAACTCAACATATTCCACGACGACGGTAAACTTTGAAAGATTTTGCGCCACGAGCGGCACGGGCGCCGCTCCCGGGACCGGCGCCGGCGAATCGGAAAGCTCGGCGAGCGGCGGCTCCGCGCTCAGCGACTCGACGGCGACGCTCCGCACGATCAACGGCACCTTGTAAGCGGCGAGACTGTTCAGGAACCCGCGCAGCGCCGGAGTCTGCCCGGTGAACTCCAGCCGGAACGCCTCGGCGCCGATCACGCCGGCGCGCTGCAGCGACAGCCGCGGGTCCGGCGTGAAGAAATCCGCCGGCACTTCGCCCTTCCGCGCCGCCGGCACGGGCGGATCGGTCTCGGGCCCGGCCCCCGGCGCCGCAGACCGCGCGGCCCGCCGGGCGACCGTCAGCGGATGCTCGCGCTGCACGGCGAGCAACGCTTGCGGGCGGGCCGCGAGCAGCTCGTCGAGCAGGCGTTCCACGATGAGCCTTTGCCGGAAGACCGCGAGGAGCAGGTCCGGCTCGGGGCCCTCGTTGGCGTGGGTGGCGAAACCGAATTTCTCGCCGGGCTGGACCGCCACTCGCGTCCGCGCCGCCAGCGCGCGGGTCTTTTCCACAAAGGCGGCGACGTCGAAGTAAGCGTCGATGGATTTCGCGGGCGCCGGCTTCGCGAGCCAGTTGGTCTCCCGGCCTTGCAGCGCGGCGCGCAGCCCGGCGACGGTCTTCGCCACGGCCGCCAGTTCGGTTTCGATCGCCTGTTCGTTCTCGGCGCTGGGCGCCGGCGATTGCCGGGCGAGCCAGTCGCGCTCCAGTTTTTTCTGTTCGAGGAGAGCGTGCGCGTGCTGCGCGGCTTGCCGGAATCGGTCGAGCAGCCACAGCTCCGCGCCGAGCCCCGCCACCAGGAGGAGCAGCGCGGCGCCGAGCACGGGATGGGTCTTGAGCCAGTTCATGCGTCAGAGCGGGTGCGCGAGCTTGCCGACGAGCACGAAATCGAAGCGCAGGATGCCGGGCTGGCGGTTGTCGAAACGCTCGTTCTCGACCGCCGCGACGTAGGGCGAGTCGACGATGTTGGCGAGGAGCGTCTTCACCCGCTCGTAGCTGTCGGGGCTGACTTTCGCGAGCGGGTTGGTCTTGTCGAGCAGCCGGCCCGAGATGGCGATGTGCAGCGGCGCGCCCGCCGGCGCCGGGCCCTCGCCCGCCGGCGGTGCGCTGACCTGAAGATTTTCAACCAACACGTCTTCGACGCGCACGAGGCGCTCCTGCAGATCGGCGAACATCTCCAGCCAGCCCGCGCGGCG
>JACQFT010000256.1 GCA_016199925.1 Opitutia bacterium
CCCGGAGGGTTCGCCCTACCTTTCGCGGCGCGGTTGCGGCGGAAGGGCAGCGAAGGCGGCAGGGCGAAAAGCGCGCCGAGGAAGAGCAGCGCGGCACCGGGCGCGGCGAACCAGAGGAAGAGCTCGGTGGTGAGCAGGTAGGATTTGGCGGTGAACTCGATTTTCTGCGCGCGGTCGATCGCGGCGAAGGCCTTCTCGACGGTGTCGGAGTCGGCGGCGCGGAAGAATTTGCCGCCGGTGGCGTCGGCGATCCGCATCAAAGCTCCTTCATCCAGGTCGGACAATCGCCGACTATATAGTTTCCTACCGTCGCGGAGTATCGGATTGTAGTTCTCGTCGAGCTCCGGCATCGGCACGAGGCCGTCGCGGCCGGCACCGACGGTGTAAACGGGGATGCCGCGGGATTTGGCGATAGCGGTCGCCTGCTCGGGCGAGAGGACGCCGCGGTTGTTGGCGCCGTCGGTGAGGAGGACGACGAAGGCGCCCTTGCGCTGGTGGCCGACTTCGCGGCCGGCCTGTTCCAGCCGCGTGAGCGCGACGCCGAGGCCGTCGCCGATGGCAGTGCCGTCCTCGATGCGACCGATTTTGAGCAGCTCGACCTGGCGGGCGAGCCAGTCGTGGTCGAAAGTGAGCGGGGCGAGGGTGTAGGCGCGGCCGGCGAAAACGACGAGGCCGATGCGGTCGCTGGCGCGGCGGTTGATGAAGGCGCTGATGACGGGCTTGATGGCCTGGAGGCGGTTGATGCGTTCGCCGGCGCGCTCGTAATCCTCGGCGAGCATCGAGCCGGAAAGGTCGATGGCGAGCATGAGGTCGTAGCCTTTTTGTTTCACCTCGCGTTTGTCCTCGACGATCTGCGGGCGGGCGAGGGCGACGATGAGGAGGGCGAGACCGGCGCCGCCGCACACGGCGGGCCAGCGCGAGGCGGGGAGGAGCGAAGGTTGGTGCCAGGCGGCGGCGTAGGGGACGATGAACACCGGCGCGCCGCGGCGGCCGCGCACCCACACCGCGAGCGGAATCAGCAGCAGCGCGAGCAGCCAGAGCGGGTCGTGAAACTGGTAATCGGTGAGGGTCATTTCACGGAAGCTCCGAGCTCCAAGCTCCAACCTCCAACCTCCAAGCTCCGAGCTCCAAGCTCCAAGCTCCACGCGTTGCCGGGTGGCTGACGGTAGGAGCGGCTTTAGGCCGCGATGGCTCGCCGGAATCGCGGCGTAAAGCCGCTCCTACAGGCAAACCATCCGAAGCAATATCGGCGGAGTTTTTCTGGATTTCGGTCATTGAAAATTCTCTGGAACTTGGAGGGTGGAGCTTGGTGATTTCGCCGCCTCAGCGGCGGTTGCCCGCGTGCATCCGGGCGTGGAAGAAGCGCACGAGGGCTTCGAGCCGGGGTTGGTCGGTGCCGACGGCGAGGCGGCTGAGCGGGTCGGGAAAAATGGTCTTGAAGGCGGCCTCGCGCTGCTGCGTCCACGCGGCGTGGGCGGCGCGCTGGGAGGAGGGGGCGCCGTTGAGCGAGACGAGCCGGCCCGCGACGGGGTCGTAGGTCGTGAGCACGCGGTCGAACGGCAACTCGCGTTCCCACGGGTCGTCGACGCGGAAGCCCATCGGCTGGTAGCGGCGCGAGAGGACGGACCAGCCTTCGGGGGAGAGGCGCGGCGGAAAATCGCCGAGCCAGATGAGGATGCTGTGGCGCGGCGCGGCGTGGGCGAGGAGGCGCCAGGGGATGAACGAATTTTCGGTTTTCGATTCGGCGCCGTTGCCCGCTGCTGCGGGCCCGGGGTTCGTCCCGGCCGTCGCCGGGCGAAGATTTTCAATTGCCGGAGCCGGATGTCCGAGAAGTTGCGCCGCCGCATGGAGTATTTGGCCCCGACCACGGACGGGCTCTTTGAGCAGATATCCTTTCTCGGAGGCGTGGAGGAACCCGACGCGGTCGCGGTTGACGGCACCGAGCATCATGACGAGGCCGGCGAGTTCGAGCAGCGCCTCGCGCTTCGACTCGGCGCCGGAGCCGAACTGGAGGCTGACGCTGTCCTCGAACACGAGCAGGAGGGAGACTTCGCGTTCCTCGATGAATTTTTTGCGGTAGGGTTCGCCGAGGCGCGCGGTGACGTTCCAGTCGATGTCGCGCACGTCGTCGCCGAAGGTGTATTTGACGACCTGGTCGAACTCCATGCCGCGGCCGCGGAAGGCGGAGCGGTATTCGCCGCTGAGGACGTTCTCCACCGCATGGCGCACGCGCCACTCGAGCTGGCGCAGCAGCGCGAGCTGCGACGTGACGAGGGAGGTGTGCTCGGTGAGCGGGGAGGGCATGGGTTGAATCCTTCGCTTGATCCTGCTCTTTGTCTTTCGTCAGGAAAACCGGGCTGCGAGAAAGAGGAAGAGAAAGAGGAAAGAGAAAGTCAGGCGTTCACCGGGATCGGGGTGCGCTCGAGGACGCGGGCGAGGATCTTGTCGGCGGTCATTTCCTCGGCTTCGGCCTCGTAGGTGAGGCCGATGCGGTGGCGGAGGGCGTCGCAGAAAATTTCCTGCACGAGGGCGGGCGAGAGGTAGTCGCCGCCGCGGAGCCAGGCGAGGGCTTTGCCGGCCTGGTAGAGGGCGAGGGAGGCGCGGGGCGAAGCGCCGAAGTTGAGGAGGCGGCGGGCACCGGTGGGGTTCTCGGCCTGCGAGGCGAGGTCGCGCGTGCCGCGCACGAGCGCGAGGAGGTAGGCCTGCACGCCGGCGGAGACATGGACGGCATCGACCTGCGGACGGAGCGAGAGGAGTTCCTCGCCGCTGGAGACGGGCGCCAGCTCGGGCTGCCTGGTGACCTGGCCCCACAGCTGCATCATCGCGGCCTCTTCGGAGGCCGACGGGTAGTCGACGATCAGCTTGAACAGGAAACGGTCGGTCTGCGCCTCGGGGAGCGCGTAGGTGCCCTCCTGCTCGATGGGGTTTTGCGTCGCCATGACGAAGAACGGGCGGGGGAGTTGGTGCGAGCCGCCGCCGATGGTGACCTGGCGTTCCTGCATGGCTTCGAGGAGGGCGGACTGGACCTTGGCCGGGGCGCGGTTGATTTCATCGGCGAGGACGAGGTTGGCGAAGATCGGGCCGCGGTGCGTGCTGAACGCGCCGTCCTTCGGCGAGAAAATCATCGTGCCCACGACATCGCTCGGGAGGAGGTCGGGGGTGAACTGGATGCGCTCGAACTGCACGCCGATGGCCGCGCCGAGCGAGCGGATGAGGAGCGTCTTGGCGAGGCCCGGCATGCCTTCGAGGAGCACGTGGCCGTTGGCGAGGAGGGCGACGAGGAGGCGTTCGACGACGGCATCCTGGCCGATGACGGCGCGACCGATTTCAGTGCTCAATTTGCGGGACCAAGCGGGACCGTTGATCATAAGGGAGAGAGTGAAGGGCGGACGGTGAGTGGTGACAAGTGCGGATGGACGACCTGCACGGAGGCCGGGCCGGACCGCCCGGTGAAGAGGTTGGTTTGACTGCGGGAGCGGCGCGTGGTTTCACCGGGCCGAGCGAAACATGGCCGAATTCCCCGACATCGTTGGAGCGCCGCTGCGCGCGAGGTTTGTCTCCTTGCGGGTCCGCCCGGAGGAGGTGGACGAACGCTTCGTGCGCGGCGCCGGGGCGGGCGGCCAGAAGATCAACAAAACCTCCTCGACCGTGTGGCTGCGGCACGGGCCGACCGGGACCGAGGTGCGCTGCCAGCGGGAGCGCTCGCAGGCGACCAACCGCTTGCTGGCGTGGACGGAGCTGGCGGAAAAACTGGAGTGGCGGCAGCAGTCCGCCGCGAGCCAGGCGCAGGCCGCGCGCGAGCTGGCCCGCCGGCAGCGGCGCCAGAAATCCCGCGGCCAGAAAGCGCGGATGATCGAGGGCAAGAAACACCGCGCGAAGATCAAGTCCACCCGCGGCCGCCGCTACGACGAGTAAGCGCGGCGAGGTGCGGGGCGGGTGACCGCGGGTGGCGGCACGGAGGGTGCGCCGCGAGGCCCTGGCCGGTGAATTCGTAAATCTGGTGCGTGGCCGACCGTTTTCGGTTGGGTTTCCGGCCTTTGTGCCGATTGCAGTCGTTAGTGAGAGTGCCCAGTGCGATAGGGCTGAAAATTTACACGGTTTAACTAAAAAGCCCCTTGAATTACTAGGTAGATAACCCTATCTCTTCCGGCCGTGAACTTGGTCTCATTCAGTCGTGCTTCCGCCCTGGTCCTCGCAATTTGCGGCGGATGGGCGGGCTCGTTGCAGGGACAAATGCTCAATCTCGGGGCCGCCGCCGGCTATGCGGGACTCGAGTTAAATGGCGCTCCGGTCACCTTCACGCTCAGCAAGGTGACGGCGCGCGTCGATGGTAACATCGGAATCGCGGCGAACGGCAGTTTTGATTTCAGCGGCGGCGGCGAAGTCACCGGCGGCATCTACGCCGGCCCCGGCGCCACCGTCACGATCAGCGGCGGCAGCACGGCGACCGACGGCGTGTTCACGTCGTATGCGGGCATCAACCAAGCCGTGCAGGATGCCCACACCGCCGCGGCTTATTATGCGGGGCTGACGCCGGGCCACACCCTGTCCTCGCTCGGCGCCGGCACGCTCACGGGCAACGGCGGGCTGAACGTTTTTCAGATCAACGGCGATCTGGCGCTGTCGCAATATCAGTCGCTCATCTTGAACGGCACCGCGTCGGACATTTTTGTTTTCAACATCACCGGGCAGGTCAACCTGAGCAAAGCCGACATCGTGCTCTGCGGCGTGTCGCCCGACGCCGTGCTCTTCAACCTCATCGGCACCGGCCAGAAAGTCTTGTCCACCGGCCACTCGAACACGCAGGGCGTGTTCCTCGCGGAAAACGGCGCCATCCAGGTCGACGGCGGTGTGCACACCTCGGACTTCATCGCGGGCGACACGCTGATCTGGCAGTCGGGCGTCAACATCACGCAGGCCACCTCGGCCGCCGTCGTGGCGGTTCCCGAGGCGGGCACCACCGCGACGCTCGTGCTCACGCTCGGCGGATTGGCGGCACTGGTCATCCGGCGGAGACGCCAGCAGCGCCTCGCGGTCCAGCCGTCGGTCCGGCTTGCGGCGGTGAATTGAGCGATCTCCGGCCGCCGCACTGCGCCGCCCCGGTCCGTGCCCGTGCCAGCACAATTGGAGCTTTCCTCCGCCATCCGCGCTTCCAGCATCGGGGCGACATGAAGGTCCGCAAAACCTTTCGCAAATGGGCCGACCAGTGGCCGGAGGAGTCCCGCTGGATTCTGTGGGCGTGGAGCATCTGCCTGCTGGCGGTGCTGCTCTTCGGCGCGAAGGCCTTTTGGAAATGGAACCGCGCGCGGCCGGAGCGCGAGTCCGCCGCCGCGCGCCCGTTGCCTCCGTCCGCCCCGCCGAGGGTGATGGCGCCGGACCGACCCGCCTGGATCGCGCACGCTCAGCAAGCCGCCCGGGATTTTCCCGCCGATCCGGACCTGTGGCTGGCCGCGGCCCGATTGCTGCGGGGCCTCGATCCCGCCGCCGGCCGTGAACTCGAACGCGACGCCCGCGTGCTCCTGCCGCTCGCGCCCGCGGCCGGCCGCACCGACTTTCAGTCGCCCGCCCCGGCCGAGCCGGGTGCTGAGGCGAACCTCGCCCGCGCCAGTGCGGAATCGGCGCCCGGCGCGCTGGACTACTCCGGCTGGCTGATGGTCCAGGGCAAATGGCGGGAGGCCGGAGTCTGGTTGGACTCGCTCCCCCGGGAGATTGCCGCTCGCCCGGAACTGGTTTCGCGCCACGCCACCCTGCACGCGGTCCGGCGGCAGAAAGACGAACTCGCGCAGGCTCTGGCCGCGGGCGCGTGGGGCCGGATCAACGCCGACGCCGTCGCGCTGGCTCTCGCGTCCGGCTTGGCCACGCAGCGCGAACAGCCCGCGCTGGCCCGCGACCTCTGGCGCGTCGCGCAAACCGCGGCCGGCCAGGACCGCGAAAGCCAGGCGGTTTTGTTGCGCCTCGCCGTCAGCCTCGGCTGGCGCGAGCAGGCGGAGCAAAGTTTCGACGGGCTGCTCGCGCGCGGCGGCCGCGCCTGGGCGGCCCGCTACGCGGTCTGGGCGCACCAGCAGGAGAACCCGCTGCTCTGGCAGCGCGCCCTCCACCTTTGGCGCGAAGCCGACGCGCCGGCCGCCGCCGCCTATCTCGCCGCCACCGCCGCGGGCCGCGCGGCGCCGCCGAAGACCACGCCATGACCGAGCCGCCATCCTCCTCTTGGTTTTGGCGGCTCGTCTCGAGTTTTCTCCATTGGCGCGACCGGCTGCACGCCCGCCTCATCGAGCGCGACGGTGCGGTCCTGCTCGTCCTCGTGGCGGTCGCGGCGGTCGGGGTCGGCGTCTATTTCAAGGGGCGTCCGCTCTACGTGCAATGGCGCGGCGCGCGCGCGGTCGCGCAGGCGCGCGATTTTCTGCGCCGGAACGAGCGCGAGAACGCGCAGCTCGCGCTGCAGGTGGCGTTTCGCAGCGAGCCGACCGCCGCCGCCTACACCGCGCTCGCGGATTTTCTCGAAGCCGGCGAGTCCAACGAGGCGGTGGAGGCCCGCCGCCTGGCCGCCGAACTGGAGCCCGCCGACGCGGCCCTGCGGCTGGCCGGGGCCGCGACCGCGCTGCGCTTCAACGACACGGCGGCCGCCCGCGTCGAACTGGCCGCGTGCCCGCCGGCTGCGAAGACCACCGAGGCCTACCTGCGCGTCGCCGCCGCCTACGCGTTGATCGCGGGGGAATTTGACGAAGCCACCCGGTATCTCCGGCAACTGGGCGAACGCACCGGCGAGACGCCCGAGCTCCGGCTGCTGCGCGCCGCCGTGGGCGTGAACGACGCGCGGCCCGAGGCGGCCGCCCGCGCGCGGCGCGACCTGCGCGAATTGGCGCGCGAGCCCGCGCAGCGGCTCCCGGCGCTGCGTGTGCTCGTGGCCGACGCCCTGGCCAAGAAAAATCCGCTGCTGGCCGGCGAGGTGGCCGCCGAGATCGTGGCGGCCCCGGGCGCCCTGTTCTCCGATTTGCTCAATGCCGCCGCGGCGGAAAAATTTGCGCGACCGGCCACCGGCGTCGATCCCGGCTTGCGCCGCACGATCGAGGCGCAGGCCGCCCGCGAAGCTCCGGCCGCCGTGCATTACGCGCGCTGGCTGCTCGCGCAGGAGAACGCCGCCGCGGCGGCCGCCTGGCTCGGGCGCCTCAACCCGGATTTTGCGCAGACGCCGCTGCTCCTCGCCATCCGCGCCGACGTCGCGGCCCTGCGCGGAGACGAGCCGGAGTTGCGCCGGCTGCTGGCGCTCGGCGCGTGGGGGCCGCTCCCGGCGGACGGGCTCGAGTTCGCCTTTGCAGCGCGGCTGGCCCGCGGACTCGGCGAACCCGAGGTGGCGCGCCGGGCCTGGGCGCAGGCACTCGAGGAGACGCGCACGTCCGCCGCGGGCCTGCGGGCCCTCGCGCATCTCGCGGCGGCGTGGCAGTGGCCCGAGGCGAAACGGGAGGCCCTTTTCCTCACGGTGCGGCAGTTCCGCACCGACACGGTCGCGTTTCTCCAGCTCGCCAAGGAACTCCGGGCCGCGCGCGACACGCGGGGCCTGCGCGATCTCTACCGGCTGTTCGCCGACGGCTCCACCCGCTTCGAGGCGAAGCTGCAGGATTGGGCGCTGCTGTCGCTGCTGACCTCTCCGGCCCGGGCGCCGAACGAGGCCACGCAGACGCTGCAGGCCCTGCACGTGCAGCGGCCGGGCAATTCCTACTATGCGACCAACCACGCCTTCGCGCTCTGCCAGTTGAAGAAATTTCGGGAGGCCGCCGCGCTCATCGACGCGCTGCCGGCCGCCGACCGGCAGGCCGCGGAGCGCGCGCCTTACGTCGCGTTCATCTATGCCTCCGCCGGGCGGCGCGACGAAGCCCGCGCGGCGCTGCGCCGCTCCCCGCCCGCCGCCGCGCTGCTGCCCGAGGAAGCCGAGCTGCTCAAACGCGCGGTGGAGCTGATCGGGCGGTAAACCGCCGCGCCGCCGACCGAATTCGCGCGGGCCGGCCCGCGCGGTGAGACCGGTTTCAGCCGGGGAGCACCGGCGGTGCGGTCACGGCCGCCGCCGGCGCGGCG
>JACQFT010000257.1 GCA_016199925.1 Opitutia bacterium
CCGGCCAAAAAGCGGGGGCAGCGGATGCTGCGGCCGGCGTGGAAATTGGCCAGTCTGCGGGAAGCCCTAGGCGAAGCGGGGTGAATTACTGCGGCGGATGTAGCAAAGAACGAGCGAGAGGAAGGTCTTTAAAAGTGAAATAAGGTATAACGTGAATCACAAAATGAGTTACAAGGGCAACTTTCCACCAAGTTTTTCACAGCCAAGCTGGGCATAACTTTTCGGATTTTAATGTTGCACAAAATTTCCCTGAACCGGGGCGCGATTTCTCCTCTGAGAATCCCGAATCACGCTCCGACGGCGTGCTGCGGACCGGGCTCGAACCATTTGCCGTGCTCCCTGATGAGCGCGATTAGCTTTTCGTCTGCCTCGGCCTCGGGGATGTTGTAGCGCACGCAGGTCTTGCCGACGTAGAGGTTGATCTTGCCCGGGGCGCCGCCGACGTAGCCGAAATCCGCGTCGGCCATCTCGCCCGGGCCGTTCACGATGCAGCCCATGATGGCGATCTTCACGCCCTTGAGGTGGCCGGTCTGCGCGCGGATGCGCTGCGTGGTCGTCTGCAGGTCGAAGAGCGTGCGCCCGCAGCTCGGGCAGGCGACGAATTCGGTTTTCGAGAGGCGCGCCCCCGCACCTTGGAGGACGTTGTAGGCGAGCCGCGTCGCGCGGGTGACTTCGGCCTCGGTCTCGATGCTCACGAAGTCGCCGATACCGTCGCAGAGCAGGCCGCCGGTGAGAAACGAAGCGTCGAGGAGCTTGGAAAGAAAACCGCCGTCGCCGCGCAGCGCCGTGCCGGCCGTGTTGCGGATCCAAAGCGGCGATTTGAAGGCGAGCGTGCGAAGATTCTCCGTCATACGGCGGTAGGCGCCGGTCGCGTGGGAGGCGCCGGCGTCGACCGACGACCGGGTGAAAACGAGCCGGGCGTCGCCGAGTTCGCGCAGGGTCGGCGCGAGCGGCGCGAAATCTTCGGGCGCGATTTCGGCGGCGAGGAAATGGCCGGTCGCGCGCGTGAGTCGGGCGAAAGCGGCGAGATCGGGCGCGTCATTCGCGCGGAACTGCCGGAGGAGCATGATGCGCCCGCCCTCGGGCTTGAGCATCGGGGTGAAATCGGCGGCGGTGAGCAGCGGACCGGCTTCGAGCACGAGAAATTCAATCGTGAGATTCGCCGCGCCGACCACGGCGCGCAGGTCGGCGAGGTCGCCCGGGGTGTCGGCGCGCACCAGCAGACCCTCGGCGGGCGTGTCGACGAGGCGGGGCGAGGCGAGCTGGCTTGCCGCCGCGGGCAGCGCCTTGATCGAAGGCGCGCGCACGATGACGCGCGGCGGTTGCTCGGGGCCGACGGCGATTTTCGGCGAGAGGTTGAGCGTCGTCGTCTCGCGGCGGACAAAGTGGTAGGGGTCGATGGAGTCGCTCGACAATTCCGAATGACGAATGACGGATGACGAGTCGGCGGCGGGCATTCGGATTTCGGCCTCCGTCGTTTCGCTCGGCGCGGAGCGCCAGAGCGACATCGCTTTGTCGGCGATGGCGCGCGCGACGGGGATTTCGTAAACTGAATCCTCCGTGAGCGACACCCGGATGGTGTCGCCGAGACCGTCGAGGAGCAGGCTGCCGATGCCGATGGCGCTCTTGATGCGGCCGTCTTCGCCGTCGCCGGCTTCGGTCACGCCGAGGTGCAGCGGGTAGTGCATATCCTCCCGCGCCATGCGTTCGACGAGCAGGCGGTAGGCCTGGATCATGACCTTCGGGTTGCTGGCCTTCATCGACAGCATCAGGTCGTGGAAGCCGTGGGCGCGCGCGATGTGCAGGAACTCGAGCGCGCTTTCGACCATGCCGAGCGGCGTGTCGCCGTAGCGGTTCATGATGCGGTCGGAGAGCGAGCCGTGGTTGGTGCCGATGCGCAGGGCGCGGCCGAGCTCCTTGCTGCGCAGCACGAGCGGCGTGAACGCCTCGTGCAGGCGCTCCAGCTCGCGCGCGTAGTCGGCGTCGGTGTATTCCTTGACGGCGAATTTCTTTTTGTCGGCGTAATTGCCCGGGTTGACGCGCACCTTCTCGACGTGCTCGACGGCCTCCATCGCGGCCGAGGGGAGGAAATGAATGTCGGCGACGAGCGGGATGTGGCCGAAGCCCGCGGCGGTGAACTGCGCGCGGATTTCCTGCAGGCATTTCGCCGCGGCGACGTTGGGCGCGGTGATGCGGACGATTTCGCAGCCGACCTCGGCGAGCGCGATGGACTGCGCGACGGTGGCGGCGATGTCCTGCGTGTCGCTCGTCGTCATCGACTGCAGCCGGAGGGGATTGCTGCCGCCGACGCCGACGGCGCCGACCTTCACCTCGACGGTGGGGCGGCGGATCGTGTGGAAGCGGGACGCGCAGTAGCTCATGGGCTGGAAGAGAAGTAACAGGAAACAAGGGGCAAGTGGCAAGAACCGGAAGGCGGTCTTCGTCCTGTCACTTGAGACTTGGCGCTTGGCCCTTGTCGGCGAGAGCCGGCCTCACGGCTGGGCCGGAGCGGCGGCTTTTTTCTGCTGCTCGGCGACGGCCTCCTTGGCCTGCGCGTCGGCTTTCACGTCGCGGACGAGCCGACGGACATCGAAGAAGCTCACGTAGATAATCATCGAGAACAGCAGGACGACGAAGAGGCTCTGCGCGCTGGCGATGAACTGGGGCGAGAGGGCCCGGCCGCGGAGTTTGCCGACGGTGGCAAACAGCATGTGGCCGCCGTCGAGCACGGGGATCGGCAGGAGGTTGAAAACCGCGAGGTTGACGTTCACGAGGATGGCAATCCAGAGCACGTAGCGAATGCCGGCTTCGGAGGCGTCCCAAAAAATCCGGCCGATGCCGACGGGGCCGCTGAGCTTGGAAATGCCGATGTCGGAACTCGGCTGGATCAGGCTCCAGAGGGTGCGCACCGTCATGGCGAGGTGCCCGTAGATCTGTTGGAGCGGATTCTGGTGGGTGAAGCCGATCGTGGTGCGGAAGCCGGCCCCGAGGAGCGGTGCCGAGCCCTTGGGCCGCTCGGCCGGCACCTCGATCTCAACCGGCTGCCCGGCGCGGGTGACCGTCAGGGTGAAGGCGCGCGGGACTTTTTCCTGCATCACGTCGTAAAGCGTGAGGAGGTTGAGCAGCGGCGACCCGTCGAGAGCCGTGAGGCGGTCGTCGAGCCGCAGGCCGATTTTATGCGCGAAAGAATTTTCCGGCACGGCCGCCACGATGGGAGTGTAGGCGGCGAGGATGCCGACCTTGCGGATCTTTTCGTCGCCCGAAAGAATCGGGTTCACGATGATGTCCATCGTCTGTCCGGCGCGCTCGATGGTGAACACGGTGCGGCGCTGCCCGTCGCCGGTCCGGCCGGCGCTGGTCACGAGGGTCTGCAAGAGATCGGGCCAATCGTTGACCTTGGAACCGTCGAGCGCACGGATGGTGTCGCCGACTTTCAGGCCGGCCAGCGAAGCCGGGCTGGGCACCGCCGAGCCGTCGGCCAGCGAGATCGTGCGCGAAACGTAGCCGATGCGGGTCGTGGAGAGTTCTTCGCTGGTGGCCTGGCCGGCGATCCAGAGGACCGTCGCGAGCGCGAACGCGAAGACCAGGTTGAAGACCGCGCCGGCCGCGAACACGATCATGCGCGTGCTGTAGCTGACTGGCGGGAGTTTTTCCGCCTCGACGTCGGACTCGCCTTCGATGGTCGCCATGTCGGCGAGTTGGGGCAGAGCGACGTAGCCGCCGAGCGGCAGCCACGAGAGGCGGTATTCGACGCCGTCGCGCACCCATGAGACGATCTTCGGGCCGAAGCCGATGGAGAAGCGCTCGACTTTCACGCCGCGCCGCCGGGCCGCGAGGAAGTGGCCGAGCTCGTGCACGAAGATCGAGCCGCCAAAGAAAAGGACCATCATCGCGATCGACCAGACGTTGCCGAGGAGGGAGGTAATGGTGTCGAGGGACATCAGGCGGGAAAGTGTTGGGCGACGCGCCTTGCTTCGGCGTCGACGGCGAGGACTTGGTCGAGGGTTGACGGGTCGGTCAGTTTCACGGTGGCCAAAGTGTGCTCGATTGTCCGGGGAATCGCAAGGAACGGCGCGCGGCCCGCGAGGAAAGCCGCGACGGCGACCTCGTTGGCCGCGTTGAAGACGGCCGGGGCGGTGCCGCCGGCGCGCATCGACTCCTTGGCCAGCCGCAGACACGGATAGCGCAGCTCGTCGACCGGACGGAAATCCAGCGCGAACGCCTGGCCGAGATCGAGCGCGGCGGCGGTCGGCTGCGGCGCGCGGGCGGGGTGGAGCAGCGCGTGCTGGATCGGGAACGTCATCGACGGCGGGCAGAGCTGCGTGAGCAACGAGCCGTCGGTGAACTCGACGAGGCAGTGCACGATGCTCTGCGTGTGCAGCACGGCGTCGCACTGCCCGGCGCGCAGGCCGAAGAGCCACTGCGCCTCGATCAGCTCGAGGCCCTTGTTGGCGAGCGTGGCGGAATCGACGGTGATCTTGGGCCCCATCGCCCAATTCGGGTGCTTCAGCGCATCGGCCACAGTCGCGTGGGCGAGTTTCTCGAGCGGCCAGTCGCGGAACGCGCCGCCGGAAGCGGTGAGCACGATGCGGCGCACGTCGGAGGTGCGGTGGCCTTCGAGGCATTGGAAGACGGCGTTGTGTTCGCTGTCGACAGGGAGCAGGCGGCTGCCGCTGGCGCGGGCGGCGGCCATCACGAACTTGCCGGCGAGCACGAGGAGTTCTTTTGAGGCGAGGGCGAGGTCTTTTTTGGCGGCGAGCGCGGCGAGCGCGGGGGCGAGGCCGGCCGTGCCGACGACGGCGACGAGCACGATGTCGGCTTCGGGAAGCGTCGCGAGCTCGGTCAGACCGTCGAGGCCGCCGGAAATTTGCGTGCCGGCGGGAAACGCCCCGCTGCTGCGCGCGGCGGCGCAGGCGGCGGCGTCGTGGATCGCGACGTGGCGCACGTTGAATTGCCGCGCGATTTCCGCGAGCCGCGCGTGGTTGCTCTGCGCGGCGAGGCCGACGAGCTCGAGGCGGTCGGCGTGCGCGGCGACGACGCGCAGCGTGCTCTCGCCGATGGAGCCGGTGGCGCCGAGCAGGACGACGCGTCGTTTGGGGGAGGATTCTGCCACTGTAGGAGCGGCTTTAGGCCGCGATAGCAGATTGGCTGGGGCTGCGGCGCCCGCGCCACGGCTGACCGCCGAAACGCGGCGAGGGCGCCGCGTCCCCAAGATTCATCCGAGCGACAGTTGGACGGAGGCGTTTCATCAGCTCAAAAACAAAAAGATCAGATACGCGACCGGGGCCGTGAAGATCAGGCTGTCCGTCAGGTCGAAGGCGCCGCCGATGCCGGGGATGAGGGTGCCGCTGTCCTTGAGGTCCGCGTGGCGTTTCACGGCGGACTCGATGAGGTCGGAGGCGATGGCGGTCACGGCGAGCACGAGGGCGACGAGGGCGGCGACGGCGGGCGTGAGGCTCTCGGGCAGGTAGTCCGGAAAAAAATAGGCGAGCGCCGCGCCGAGCGCGACCGAGGTCAGCATGCCGCCGGCGGCGCCCTCCCAGGTTTTCTTCGGGCTGATGTTGGGCGCCATCTTGTGCCGGCCGAAGGCGAGGCCGGCGAGGAGCGCGCCGACGTCGCAAAATTTCGCCACGGCGATCACCCACAGGCAGGGCACGAGGCCGGCGGCGGGGGTTTCGTAGAGGAGGATCAGCTTGGTGAGGTAGTGCAGCAGGAACGGCACGTAGAGCACGCCGAGCAGCGTCGCCGCGATGGTTTGGACGCGGTTGGAGTTGTCGCGCTGGCTGAGGGCCGCGAGCGAGGTGACGACGAGGGCGAGGGCGAGCAGCGCGGGGGCGAGGCCGGCGAATTCCTCGGCCTCCGAATAATACTGCGTCAGATAGAACGGGGCGGCCGTCATCAGCACGCTGACGCCGAGGCCGAGCCAGCGGAAGGGGCGGTGCCCCATCTTCTCCGTCAGCGCGTAGAATTCGTGCAGCGTGAGCGCGGTGAGCAGCGTGAGCAGCCAGATGGCGGCGTCGGCGCCGAAGAACCACAGGCCGGCGAGGACGACGGACCAGAGCAGGAGGGTGCTGATGATGCGGGAAAACACGGGGTGGAGTGGGGCGGAGGGCGTCACTTGGCGCCAGCTTTGATTTGCTCGGCGGTCAGGCCGTAGCGGCGTTCGCGGCGGCCGTATTCGTCCACGGCGGCCTGCAAGTCGGCCTTGCCAAAGTCCGGCCACAGCGTCGGCGTGAAAACCATCTCGGCGTAGGCGCACTGGAGGAGGAGAAAATTGCTGACGCGCTGCTCGCCGGAGGTGCGGACGAGCAGGTCGGGCTCGGGGATGCCGTCGGTGTAGAGATAGCGGCTGAACGTCGCCCACGAGTTGTCCGCGAGTTTTTCGGTGCCGGCCACGACGGCGGCGGCGTAGGCGCGCGCGGCGTCGGCGACTTCGGTGCGCGAGCCGTAGTTGAGCGCGAGGATGAAATGCCAGTCGGTGAAATGCGCGGTCGCCGCCGCGGTTTCGCGGAGGAGCCGGCGCACGCCCGCGGGCATCTGGTCGGTGCGGCCGATGGTGCGGAAGCGCACGCCGTCGCGCACGAACGTCGCGAGTTCCTTCTTCAGATAGAACTCGAGCAAACCCATGAGGCCGCCGACCTCGCCCTGCGGGCGCTTCCAGTTCTCGACGGAGAACGCGTAGAGCGTGATGTAGCGGATGCCGATCTCGCGCGCGGCGTTCATCGTGGTGCGCACGGCCTCGACGCCGCGGCGGTGGCCCTCGAGCCGCGGCAGGCCGCGTTGCTGCGCCCAACGTCCGTTGCCATCCATGATGATGGCGACGTGCTGCGGGAGCTGGGCGGGACCGGGGGAGGACATGCAGGAGCGGCGATTTAGGTCAGCGGCGCCAAGTTTGACAAGCCGCCTTCGCGGGAATCTTGTGCCGCTTCGTGCCGCTTCCGCCTGACCCCGGAGTGGCCCGCGAATCGCGCGAATGCACGCGTATGAAAGGCAGGGGACAAACGGAGACGCTCACCGGTGAGTCGGACTTCCACCGCATCTCTGCCAGAATTCGCGGCCATTCGCGTGATTCGCGGGAAAACTTCTTGCCTTGAACGAGCTTTGAGGAGCGAGCGCGGAGCGCCAAGAGTGTCCGGGCAAGGCTTGCGTTCAACTCTCCGCCGCTTTGACTCCCGGGCATGACGCCGCCGCTTTCATCCGCCGAAATCGCTACCGCGTTGCCGGCTCTCCCCGGTTGGACGCGGGACGGCGACGCGCTGGCGAAAACATTTACGTTCGCGAGTTTTCGCGAAGCGATGTCGTTCATGGTGCGCGTCGGGTTCGAGGCCGAAGCGGCGGACCACCACCCCGACTGGACCAACGTCTACAATCGCGTCGCGATCCGGCTGAATACGCACGACGCCGGCGGCAAGATCACCGCCAAAGACGTCGCGCTCGCCAAGAAGATCCAAGCGATCTCGTGGGTGGGCTGAGCGGAGGCGCTAGCGTTGCGAGCCGAATTGTTGCTTCGGGTGTTGGTAGCTGCCGTGCACTGAGCACGACACTTCGTAGCCCGAGCCCTCGTGATAGGTGGCGGAGTAAGTGCCGCCCACGGGGCAGGCCGGCATCGTTTTCACGTATTTGTCCGGACCGGTGATGTCGTCCCACGATTTGGCGCCCTTTCCGTTTTCCTCCAGATACTGGTCGAACGCGGCGGCGAGTTGGCGCTCGTTGTTGAAACACACTTTTTGCTGCGAAGATTGCCGCACCTTCTGGAACGCGGGGATCGCCATTGCGGCGAGCAGGCCGACGGCCACGACGAGCACCAGCGCGTTCGCGGGCGACGATTGCGCTCCGCCACCGGGCATGAAAAGGGCAATGAAATAAGCGAGCGGATCGCGGTCGGGCTTCGGCGCCGGGCGCCCGTCCGCGAGCGCGAGCATATCCGCCACGCGCCGCGAGAGCGTCGGGTAAGTTGAGGTGAGTTCGTGCAGGGTGACGAAGAACCCGCGTTCCTCGTGGTGCTGTCGCGCGTAGGCCGCGGCGTCGAGTTGCGGACCGTGGCCGGGGCCGCCGCCGAGCACGAGCAGAGCGCGCGCCGCGGCCCGGATGTCGCCCGCGGCCAAGGCGCCGTGGCGGTCGCACGAGGATTCCCAGGCCCGGCGGTAAGCCGGCCCGATCAGCGGAAAAATCAGGCCCGGCGCGAGGAGAATCTGTTTCAGCGGATGCCGGCTTTTCAGGTGCCCGAGTTCGTGGCCGAGGATGAATTTCATCTCGGGCGAGTCGGCGCCCAACGCCTCGAGAAAATCGGAGTAAACGACGACAAAGTCGCGGCCGGAAAACCGCAGGGCGAAGGCGTTGAGCAGGCCGCCCGACTGCAGCACATAGAGCGCCGGCGGCTTCGCGACCCCGAGATCGCCGCACACATTGCGGAAGGCGGCGTGCAGGGCCGGCAACTGGTGCTCGTTGACGCGCACGGCTTCCGCGCGCGCTCCCTGTTTGTTTCCGCATGTAGGAGCGAGCTTGCTCGCGACACTCGACGCCCGAGGCCCAAGCAAGCCCCCCGCGCCGCCGTGGCCCGCGCGAACAGCGCGACACTCCGCCCCACTGCTGCATCCACCCCGGCAACCCTTGCCACCCCCCCTTCCTCCTTGCGACGAAACCGTTTCCTCCCTTGGCTCCTCCCGTGCACTGCGCCCCGGTAGGGCAGTCGAGTAAGGGCGAGTAACAGTGTTGGGCAAAACAAGATGACGAAACCCTTTCACAGTTCTTACTGGATTGCTGGTGCTCTCAGCGGGGCGGTCTGGTTTTTCGTTGCGATCGGTTTAGACAATGACTGGGCCATACCGAAGAGCAGTTGGTCGTTTCTTGCAGCAATCGTCTTTGCCGGAATCATGACCGGCGAGGTGATCTCCGTCGTGTTTCGCCGTGCTTTCAGCAAGAAAAGTAAAGTTCTGTTTTTCATGCTACCGCTTGTCACGCTACCTATCGCGATCGCTTTATTCGCAGTTTTAGTGTGGCTGATGCGGCAGTCGCTTGGTGTGCGCTTTCAGGCAGCGATTTCCCCGCTGGCCGAACTCAGACTTATCGTCGAGACCTACCTGATCGTTCTCCTCACCATCTTTGCTCCGTTCCTATATGGCTTGGCGCTCCTGAATCAGTCTGTGATGCGAGCCATCTTAAAAAAGCAGAAGCCCAACAAGCGCACAGACAACTCCGGGGCTGCGCCCCTTCGTGTCTGACTGCGGACGTTAGCCGAAGAATGTATTCCCTGCGCGAGAAAGTCCTAATGGCGTCCAAGTGGCTTGCGTCTTTTTCGCGGAGCGAGTGGACGCTCGACGAATACCCTGCCCGCACAAGGCCAAATGGCGACGGCGCTCGGCCCGGAGAAGAGTGGCTGGCTCAAATGCTGAATTGGCCCGGGCCTGCGGGCGTGGGTGCGTCCAAAGAAGAAGCCATTGCGAAGTTAGGCGAAGCCTTGGAGAGCGCACGCGAGTATCGCCGCAAGAACGGAGAGAAGATGCCGCGGCCAGGCCGTAAGGTTCCCATCTCGTTTGCAGCCACAGGCCGAGTGCTGGCCGATCCGACTCTCCACGATGATTTCATTGTTCGAGTGCTAGGGTTTGGCCCTAGCGACCCAGTTTTTATCTCGGATCAGTCATCTCTTGGGGATTTCGGCGATGAAGCCCACGTCGCGACCCTCCAGAAGAAAATTGTAGCTGCGTATGGCGTCGATGTATCAGACCTAAAGGAGGGACTTCTTAGTGACATCCTCGAAAGAATCCAGAAAAGAGCTAACTCAGAGAGTTCTGCTGCGCCGTAGCGCGCAGCGGGTCTCCGGTTGAACAAGCCCGTGTGGAGTGACCAGCGGTGCCGATTCTCCCTTAGCCTCGGCGTCTCGCCGAGCCGAGCGACCGAGGTCGGGTTTTGGGGATGGGGGTTCGCTGGAATTTCACCGGCAAATCCGGCTCCGGCACCCGCGGCCATGCCACGACTTGGCGGCTGCGTCGTGCAGATTCTCCATGTGGAGCGCCGCGGCCGGCCACCGATTCGTCGCCTTCGTCCGCATCTTTTCATCCTAGAAAACGCAGTTGAAACGCGGAGGACGCGGAGAGCACAGAGGAGAAAACCCGGCTTTTTCGTCCCGAATCCCCTCACTCGGCAGGTGAGCGTTTCAGTGAAGGATCCTCTCTCTTTCTGCTCCGCGTCCTCCGCGATCTCCGCGTTTCAACTGCGGAATTTAGGTTCATCCCCCGTGGGTCCAAGACCCCGTTCTGCGGGCCGGAAGCATGCTCCGGCTTGGTTGGTTGGCGGTGGGAGCGTGCTGGCACGCGACTCAGTGTGGCGGGCGCGTCGCGACCAAGGTCGCTCCCACAAGGTCGGAGAGAAGCCGTCTTGACCCAAGGCCGCGGGGCTCGTCCCGAGGATCTTCGCAGGGTCACTCGGCCGGTCGGCAGAGCGCGGACGAGGACGGATCGAGACGCGGATGCTCGGCGACGGGGGATTGCATCCGGATCGGTCCGAGAAATCCGTGGTGAAAATGAAAGGCGGTCGTCACGGCGGCGAGCACCGGCCCTCTATCAGCAAGCGTGGGTGCTGGTAACGGAGAGAGTTTTGTTTGACCACGGATTCCACGG
>JACQFT010000263.1 GCA_016199925.1 Opitutia bacterium
CGGCCGTTCATGTGGATGAGGCCGAAGTCGGCGAGCATCTCGTGGTCGGTGTAGCCGCGCGTGGTCGGTGCGGTATTCGTCACGCCGCCGCCGGTGGCGGTGAAGAGCGTGCTTTGCTTGCCCCAGCCGTCGTAGGCGTAGCGTTTGAGCACGGTGCCTTTCTCGTCGCTGACGGCGGTGATCGAGCCGAGTCCGTCGGTGTGGAAGTAGCGCGTGGTGTTGGCCTGGAGCGAGCCCGCAGCCGTGCTCTGCGTGACGACCGCGATGCGCCCGGTGGGCGCCATGATGTAATGCTTGTGCTCGACGAGCGTGCCGGCGGTGGTGACGGCGTGCGGCCCAGCGGCGCGTGTGCTCGCAGCGGCGGAGCGAGCCGCTCCGCCCTACCCATGGCAGACGTTCCCTAGGGAAAATCTTTAGCGAGATACGGGCGCGGCTCCAATTACCCCGCGACGCATTTCCTGCTAACCTCTGCGCATGCAATCGAACCTCGCCTCCGCCACCACGCCGACACCCGCTGCCGATGAATCCGGCCGCGCTGTCGTGGCCCACCTGCGCCAGTCGGAAATCTACCGCAACTACCAGCAGGCTTACGAGACGACCACCGGTCTGCCGCTCGACATCCGCGCCGCCGGCTCATTCCAGTCGCCGCTGCACGGCTCGAAGCACGCGAACTCCTTCTGCGTGCTCATGGCCAAGGCCAACAAGACCTGCGCCGCCTGCCTCCAGCTCCAGCAGCGCGTCGAGCAGGACGCCACCGCCGAGGCGAAGACGCTCCAGTGCTTCGCGGGCCTCAGCGAGTCCGCCGTGCCGATCCGCGTCGGCGAGAAAGTTCTCGGCTACCTCCAGACCGGCCAGATTTTCCTGCAGGCGCCGACCAAGACCGGTTTCCGTCGCGTCCTCGCCCAGCTGGCCAAATGGGGCTCGACCGCCAACGTGCGCGAACTCGAGACCGCCTACTTCAAGACCCGCGTGCTCGCCAAGCACCACTATCTCTCCGCCGTCAGTCTCCTCTCGGTTTTCGCGCAGCATCTCTCCGCGTTGAGCAACCAGGTCATGGTGCAGGAAGCCGCCGCCGAGTCGCCCCTCATCACCCGCGCCCGCGCGCTCATCGCCGAACGCCAGACCGATGCGCTCTCGCTCGTCGAGGTGGCGCGCTCGGTGCACGTCAGCGCGTTTTATTTCTGCAAGCTCTTCAAGCAGTCCACCGGCCTGACCTTTACCGACTATCTCGCGCGCGTGCGCGTCGAGTCGGTGAAGACCATGCTGCTCAATCCGCACCTGCGCGTGAGCGAGGCGGCCTACGCCGCGGGCTTCCAGTCGCTCTCGCAGTTCAACCGCGTGTTCCGCCGCATCGAGGGCGAGTCGCCCACGGTCTATCGCGACCACCGGCACGGCGCGGCGGCGCACCACAGCTTCCGCCCGGTCGGCCGGGCCGCCTGAGCGGGCGGCGCGCCGGCAGGCGGCGGCCCTACAAATAGCCGCTTCAGGATCTCTTCGGCGCGCCGGCCTGCAGTTCGCTCGCGAGCGCCTCGAACTCCTCCAGCAATTTTTTCGTCTCGGGGCGGACCTGGCCCTGCCGCTCGGTCCGCACCAGCCGGTTGTCGGCGAACCAAAACGTGCGGGTCTTGCCGCGCGCGACATAGACGAATCCGGTTTCCGGCCCGCGTTCGATCACGCGCCAGGGCTTGCCGAGTTTCACCTGCAAGTAGACCGGCGTGATGCCGTAGGCGCCGGTCTGCGACCGGTCCACGCAACCGGCCGCCAACCCGAGGGAAACCAGCAGCAGGAGCGCTCGCGTCATGAACCGCCGAGCGAAGCGGGCGCGGCCGGCGGGGGCGAGCCAAGAAATCCCCGCCGCGCGGCGCCCCGCGGCGGCCGATTCGGTGTTTCCTTCGCGAGGAATTTCCCTCTGGCTTTGCGCCCGGTGAAGAATCCCGACCACACCAAGGCCGTCGGTCTGCTGCTCGCTTGCGCGGTGCTGTGGAGCCTCGCCGGCGTGCTGATCAAATACATCGACTGGCCGCCGCTGGCGGTGGCCGGCGGCCGCGGATTGATCGCGGGCGTGTTTCTGCTGCTCGCGCACCGGCCGCGGCGCTTCACCTGGTCGCCGCTGCAACTCGGCGCGGCGCTCGCCTACCTCGGTTGCACGGTGCCGTTCGCGGTCGCGACCAAACTCACCTCGGCCGCCAACGCCATCGTGCTCCAATACACCGCGCCCGTCTGGGTCGCGCTGCTCGGCGCGTGGGTGCTCGGCGAGCGCACGAGCAAGGCCGACTGGCTCGCGATCCTCGCGGTGTTTGCCGGCATGGGCCTGTTCTTCGCGCACGGCCTGGAGTTGCAGGGCGCCGTGGGCAACGGGCTCGCGATCTTCAGCGGGATGAGTTTCGCCGCGATGGCGATGCTGATGCGCAAACAGCGCGACGGCTCGCCGATCGAGTCGGTCATCCTCGGCAACCTGCTCGGCGCCGTCGTCGGGTTGCCGTTCGCCGCGGGCCATCCGCTGCCGTCGGCGCGAGGACTCGGCGCGTTGCTCGCCCTCGGCGTGCTCCAGCTCGGCCTGCCGTATTTGCTCTACGTGCGCGCGATCAAACACGTCACGGCGCTCGAGGCCGTGCTCATCCCCGTGGTCGAACCCGTGCTCAATCCGATCTGGGTGCTGCTCTTCATCGGCGAAAAACCCAGCCTGCTCGCAATGGCGGGCGGCGTGCTGATCCTCGCTGCCGTCACGTGGCGCGCGTTCGCGTCGGTGCGGCGCGCCGGCGCGGCACCGGCGAGCTGAGTTGCGGTCAAAGGGCCCCATGCGCGTGCTCGCCCGATTGGTTTTCGTCGCTATGCTGGCGGCGATGTCAGCTTCACCCTCGTCCGCCGCCCGCGCCGCACCTACCGACACGGTCGTGCTGCTGCACGGCTTGGGCCGCAGCGTGTGGTCGATGAAACGGTTGGAATGGGCGCTGCGCGCGGAAGGCTATCGTGTCGTCAATTTTGCCTATCCTTCGCGCCACGCGACCGTCGAAATTTTGGCGGAGCAGCATCTCGGGTCGCTGCTGCGCGCGCTGCCGGTCGCGCCGGGCGGCGCCGTGCATTTCGTGACCCACTCGATGGGCGGCATCGTGCTGCGCTGTTATCTGCGCGACCACCCGGCTCCGGCGCCGGGCCGCATCGTCATGCTCGCGCCGCCGAACCAAGGCAGTGAAGTCGTGGACCGTCTCCACGCGCGCTGGTTCTACCGGATGATCAACGGCCCCGCCGGCGCCCAACTCACCACGCAGGGGTTGCCCGGAAAATTGGGCCGGGCGCCGCGCGGCACCGGCGTCATCGCCGGCAATTTTTCCTTCAACCCGCTTTTCTCGTCGTGGATGCCGGGGCCGGGCGACGGCAAGGTCAGCGTGGCGAGCACGCGGCTCGACGGCGCGGACGATTTTCTCGTGCTGCCCTACAGCCACACCTGGCTGATGTGGCGCGCTCCCGTGATCGACCAGGTGCGCGCCTTCCTGCGCGACGGCAAATTTTCGCGCGTCACGCCGCCTGCGGCGGACTGACCTGCGTGCGGAGTTGGATGAGGGCGTTGGCGGCGGTGATCAGGCCGCCTCCGACGAGCAGCGCGAACGTCGCCGTCTCGTTCGGGTAATCGAAGCCGCCCCAGCCCGAGAGCAGTCCGGGCAAAAACAGCGCGAGCGCCGCCGTGAACACCGGTTCGAGGCAGTAGATCAGGCCGGCCTCCGTCGGCGTGATGAACGGCTGCCACTTGTTCATCAGCGTGAACGCGCCGAGCGTGCAGAACACCGTGAGCGCGAGCGTGCAGCCGACCCAGACCGGCGACGTCCACGGCACGAACACATCGGCGGCGTGCGGCGCCGTGGCGAACGACATCGCGGTGAAGATCACCGCCTCGGTCGCGAACATCGTGATCGTGACCGGCAGCACGCGGTTGCCCGCGCCGTCCTGGCGGTCGAGCGCAAAGATTTGCAGCATGAAGAAAAAAGAACTGACCAGCGTCTCCAGTTCGCCGCGACCGAGGCGCATCGTGCGCGGATCGAAGCCCGCGAGCACGCCGGTGCCGGCCAGCACGAGCCCGCAGCAGAGCCAGACCACCGGCGACGGCCAGCGGCGGTGGCGCCACGCGAGCCAGAGCGGAATCATGATCGCGGAAAACTGCGTGAGGAACGCCGAGGTCGACGCGGAGGTGAATTGGAGGCCGTCGTTCTGGAAGAGCATGCCGCCCGATGCCGCGAGGCCGATCAGCAGGCCCTGCTTGATCTCGGAACGGCGCAAATCCGCCAGCCCGCGCCCGAGGATCAGTGCGAGCACGGCGGTCGCCAGCACGAAGCGCGGCGCAATGACGCAGGCCGTGACGAACCAACTGCCGCTGCCGGGCAGCACCTGCGCGTGCGCGAACACGATGCCTTTGACCAAGGGAAAACTGAGCGCCCACAGGGCGTTGCACAGCACCAGGCCGAGCAGAGCTCGCGAGTGAAGAAGGCGGGGCGCAGGAGGCATCGGAGCCGCGCAGCGTAGCGCGGAGGCACTCTCATCCAAGCGCAAAGCATGGCGGCAAATCTTCCGGGGCGAGTCGCACCCGCGCCGGCTACGGTGTCACGTTTGCCCAGTTTTTTAAAAACGGATCGAGCCGGATGCGATCGCGGACCTCGACGCCATCGAGTCGATCCGGCCCCATCCGTGCAATCCGTGTTCAAACAATTCTCTCGCCGTTGGCGTATGCCACGCCGGCGATTGCGTCTCTCCTTAATGCCGGCAGACGGCAGTCTGATGCGAGCCAGCATCGCTCGGCGCGCCAGCCGACGGTGTCCCTGCCGTCATCGAGAAAATCGAGACGCCCCGATTCTCCAGCAGGGCTGACGACGACGCGGCGCGGCGCGGCGGCGAAAAAAAACCGCCACGGCTTCGGGCCGCGGCGGTTTTCAAAGTGGGGAAATTCCCGCAAACTCAGGAGACGTGCTTGCTGACCAGCTTGGTCATGTCGAACATGCTGACCTGGGCCTTGCCCCCGAAAACCACCTTCAGGGCGGCGTCGGCGTTGATCATGCGCTTGTTCTTTTTGTCCTGCAGGCCGTTCTTCTTGATGTAGGCCCAGAGTTTCTTGGTCATTTCCGTGCGGGGCAGCGGATTTGATCCGACGACAGCCTCGAGTGCGGCGTCAGGAGTAACCGGCTTCATAAAAGCGGCGTTGGGTTTGCGAGCGGGTTTTTTAGCCATAGTGGCTACCGTCATAGAAGCGGCAGGGTGCAATGCAACGATTTTCTAGAGGGGAAATCAGAATTTTCAGAGGAGAAACTCCGGCGTTTTCTGCTCGCGAGAAAAAGGGCCGCGCCTATTTTCTGCCCCCGTGCCCTACCCCGCGCAACCGCCGCTGATCGAAACCCCGCGTCTGCGCCTGCGGCCTTTCCTGCCGGCCGACGGCCCGTTCGTGCAGCGCTTGGCCGGCGTCCGCGAGGTCGCCGACACGGCGCTGCACATCCCGCATCCGTATCCGGACGGCGCCGCCGAGGCTTGGATCAACACCCATGCCACCCGGTGGGCGGCGCACGAGGAGCTGGTGTTGGCGATCACGCTGCCGGACGGCGGGCACCTCGTCGGCGCGGTGGGACTGGTGCTCGAGCCGCAGCACGACCGGGCCGAGCTGGGCTATTGGGTCGGCGTGCCGTTCTGGCGGCGGGGTTTTGCCACGGAGGCGGCGGGCGGCTTGGTGGACTTCGGCTTCAAGGTTCTCGGCCTCAACCGCGTGCAGGCGCAGCACATGGCGCGCAATCCGGCGTCGGGCCGCGTGATGCTCAAGCTCGGCCTGCGCCGCGAGGGGGCCAGCCCGCGCGCGGTGAAGAAGAACGGCCGCTACGAGGATGTCGTGTTCTACGGCCTGCTGCGCCGCGACTGGCCCGGGTGTTCCAGCGCGGCGCCGTTCCCGGTCTCCTGAGGGGTTTCCCCGGGGACCGTCGCGGCCATTCTCGCTTGCCAACCCGGAGCCGCGGGACAGCCTGACGACCGTTGGGTTGGTTGTTTGTTAGATTCTACCGTCACGGAGAATTGTCAGGTGAGCGTTGCTGTTCAGTGATGATTTGAAACCCGGGAGTCGGGAACGGACGGCAAGGCGGCAGCATCAGCTCTCATCATCACATGGACAACAGCAAGCTCTACGTGGGGAACCTTCCCTTCGCTAGCACCGCGCAGGATCTCGAGGCCCTGTTCGGTCAGGTCGGCACCGTCAGCGTCGTCGAGATCATCTTCGACAAGTTCACCGGCCGCTCCCGCGGATTTGCCTTCGTCACCATGACCACGGGCGACGAAGCCCTGAAGGCCGTGGAGAAGTTCCACGGGTTTCAGATGGAAGGCCGCGCCCTGGCGGTGAACATCGCCCGTCCGCGCGAGGAACGCCCGCGCTCCGGCGGCTTCGAGGGCGGCGGCGGCGAACGCCGCGGCTTCGGCGGGGGCGGTCGCGGCGGTCCGCGCCGTTTCGGTGGCGATCGCGGCGGCGGCGGGGGTTACCGTGGCGGCGGCGACCGCAGCGGCGGCGGTGGCTACGGCCGCGACTGATCGCGCCCCGGGCCCGAGAGATTTTCGAGACCGGACCTCGGGTCCGGTCTTTTCTTTTTTGGCGGAAACGGCCGGGTGCGCTTGCCCCGACGTTCGGCTCAACGCGCGAGAAACCGCTTCTCCCACTCGGGATCGGGCAGCGGCGCCGGCCGGTGTTCGCCGAAGAGCGCGTAGCGCGTGCGCGCGACGACCTTGTAGATGGGATCGCGCAACGCCCGCGGCACGACGCGCAGCCCCGCCAGCGCGCGCCAGCCGCCGCCGACCTCCGCGCAAGCCGCGAGCGCGCCGTCCGTGCGCAGCAGATATTTTTTCTCCGTCGGCCGGTTCCAGTCCGGCACAAACACGAGACTGTCGAAGTCCGCGCCCGGCAAACCCTGCGCCCGCAGATACGCCTGCGCCGGCGCACTCTGCAGCGGCGCATAGTGCAGGCGGCCCGCGCGGTCGGCCTTGAGCAGCACCCGGACGAGCCGGTTGCACAGGCCGCAGCCGCCGTCGTAAAGCAGCACCGGTCGGCGGGCGGCACTCATCGGGGTGGCGCCTTCACAGCAGCGTCCCGCGCAGGATCAGGAACGCGACGGTGAAATAGATGATGAGGCCCGTGACGTCGACGAGCGTCGCCACGAACGGCGCACTCGACGTCGCCGGGTCGAAGCCGAGCCGCTTGAGGACCAGCGGGAGCATCGAACCCATCAGCGAACCCCAGAGCACGACGCCGATCAGCGAGAGGCCGACCGTCCAGGCGACCAGCAGGTAATGCGCGCCATAGACGTGGGAAAATTGCGCCCAGATCACGATGCGGAAGAAGCCGATCACGCCGAGGATCAGGCCGAGCAGCGTGCCGGCGGCGAGTTCACGGCGCATGACGCGCCACCAGTCGCGCAGCTTGAACTCGCCAAGCGCGAGCGCACGGATGACGAGCGTGGCGGCCTGCGAACCGGCGTTGCCGCCCGAGCTGATCACCAGCGGCACGAACAGCGCGAGCACGACGGCTTTCGCGATCTCGTCCTCGAAATACGCCATCGCCGTCGCCGTCAGCATCTCGCCGAGGAACAGCACCACCAGCCAGCTCGCGCGCTTCTGCACCATCCGGTGCAGCGCGATCGTCGTGTAGGGTTCGTCGAGCGCCTCGGTGCCGCCCAGCTTCTGGATGTCCTCCGTGGCTTCTTCCGAGGCGACGTCGAGCATGTCGTCGGCCGTCACGATGCCGATGAGCTTGTTGTCGGGACTGGTCACGGGCAGCGCCACCCGGTCGTATTGGCGGAAAACGTGGAGCGCCTTCTCGCGGTCGTCCGTCGGCGCGAGCGTGGCGTAGTTGCCGTCCATCAGCGCGCTGACTCTCGTCTCCGGGTCCGAGAGCAGGAAGCGGCGCACGCGGATGTCGTCGAGCAGGTGGCCGGCCTCGTCGGTCACATAGACCATGTTGAGCGTCTCGCGGTCGTAGCCGTGGGTGCGGATGTAGTCGAGCGACTCGCGCACCGTCCACTCGGGCCGCACCGCGACGTAGTCGAGCGTCATCATGCGGCCGACGCTGTGCTCGGCGTAGGCCAGCAGATCCTGCGCGACCTTCCGCTCCTCGGGCGTCAGCAGGCAGAGCAACTGCATCGCCAGATCGAGCGGCAGCTCGTTGAGGAACGCCGTGCGGTCGTCGGGCGGCAGCTCGTTGAGCAACGCCCCGGCCTGTGCCTGCGTGAGCGTCTTGAGCAGCTTGTGCTTGGCATCGTGCTCGACGTAGGCAAACACCGCCGCCGCCAGTTCCTTGGAACAACCCCGGAACAAAACCGCCAGTTCCTCGACCGGCAGCTCCGCCAGGATCGGCGCCAGATCGGCGGGGAGCCAGGGCGCGAGCTTCGCCTTGAGCGCGGCGGGGTCCTTGTGGGCGAGGAGCGCGGAAATCTCGGCTTTCAGGTTCTGGGTTCGCCCCGGCATGGGCGCAACGTAGGCGGCGGGCGCGCGGTTTCAATGCCCGACTGCGCAAAGATGGCGTCACGAGCGGGGTGGCCGAACAGCCCACCGGCGGGTCCGGGAAATCGCTTGTCAGGAAACTCAAAAGCCTGCATTGGTTTCCACAATTCTTATGCCGCCCGCCGCGACCAAACCGAGCCTTTCCGCCAGCCTGTCCGTCCGCGCCCGCATCCTCGCGCAGACGCGGCAGCATCTTTTCGCCCAAGGCTACCATTCGCTCACCATGGCCGACCTCGCGACCGAACTCGGGATGAGCAAGAAGACCCTCTACCTGCATTTCGCGGGCAAAGAGGAACTGGTGCGACAAGTCATCCTGGTTTTCGGCCGCGAGGTGCGCGCCGATGCCGACGCCATCCTGCGCGACCACCGCCTCACCTTTGCCGAAAAACTGCGGGGCTTTGTCGAGGGCATGCTCCAGCGCCTCGCGCACCTCAATCCCCATCTGCTGCGCGATCTGCAGCGCTTCGCACCGGAACTGCACGCGTTGCTGGCGGAGATCCGCCGGAAGAACATTCCCTATATCTTCGGGCGGCTGCTCGAGGAAGGACAGCTCTCCGGCATGGTGCGCGACGACCTCAACACGGCCTTCGCCGCCGAATTTCTGCTCCAAGCCATGCAAGGGCTGCTGCAAGCCTCCGCGCTCGGGCACCTCAACCTCGAACCTCGCGAGATTTTCGAGAACGCCATGAACCTCTTCTTCGGCGGGCTCCTCACCCCCGCCGGCCGCAAAGACTATGAAAAACTTTTCGCGCGCTAAACTGTTCTCCCTCGCCGCCGCCACGGCGATCCTGCTTGCCACCGCCTGCACCCGCGCGCCGGAGCACCGCTACCAGGGTTACCTCGAGGGCGACTACCTTTACGTCGCCTCGCCCCTCGCCGGCCGGCTCGACACCCTGGCCGTGACCAAAGGCGCGCGCGTCGCCGCCGGCGCGCCGCTCTTCAGCCTCGAGCGCGACGCCGAGCTCGCCGCCCAGAGCCAGGCCGCCGACCAGCTCCGCTCCGCCCAGGCCCGTCTCGAAGATCTCAAAAAAGGCTCGCGCCCCACCGAGCTCGCCGCACTTGAGGCCCGCCTCGACCAAGCCCGCGCCGCCGCCGAACTCGCCAAACTCGACCTCGACCGCCAGGCCGAGCTCTTCAAGAACCATGTCATCTCCGCGAGCGACTTCGACCGCGCCCGCCTCACCCACGAGCGCAACACCGGCGCCGTCGACGAACTCGCCGCGCAGCTCGCCACCGCCACACTCGGCGCGCGCCCCGACGCCCGCGCCGCCGCCGCGGGCGAAGTCGCCGCCGCCGCCGCCGCGAAGGAACGCGCCGACTGGAGCGTCGAGCAGAAAGCCCAGGCCGCCCCGCGCGCCGCGCTCGTTTACGACACGCTCTACCGCCCCGGCGAATTCGTCGCCGCCGGCCTGCCCGTCGTCTCGCTCCTGCCGCCCGAAAATCTCAAGGTGCGTTTCTTCGTCCCCGAGGCGGAGTTCGCCGCGCTCAAAGCCGGCGCCGCCGTGCTGGTGAACCTCACCGGCGTCGCCCCGCCGCTCGCCGCCAAAGTCAGCTACCTCTCGCCCCAGCCCGAATACACCCCGCCCGTCCTCTACAACCGCGAGAACCGCTCCAAACTCGTCTTCCTGGTCGAGGCCGTCTTCACCGACCCCGCCGTCGCGCGCGACCTCCATCCCGGCCAGCCGGCCGACGTCACGCTGGCGAAACCGTAGTCATGCGCCGCGAGCGAGCAGTAGCGCGGTGCTTCAGCCCGCGATTTGCAGTGACCGGATGCGGGCTAAAGCACCGCACTACTCAGTCCCAACCTCCATGACCGCCGCAGAAATTTTCGCCATCGACGTCGCCGGCGTCACCAAGCGCTTCGGCGACAAGACCGTCGTCAACGCCATCGACCTCCAGGTGCGCCGCGGCGAGATCTACGGCTTTCTCGGCCCCAACGGCAGCGGCAAAACCACGTTCATCCGCATGCTCTGCGGCCTCCTCACGCCCGACGGCGGCACCGGCACCTGCCTCGGCTACGACCTCCGCACGCAGCAGGCCGACATCAAAAAGCACGTCGGCTACATGACGCAGAAATTCAGTTACTACGAGGACCTCAGCATCCGCGAGAATCTGGATTTCATCGCGCGCATCTACGGCGTGCCCGACCGCGCCGACGCCGTGCAACGCAGCCTCCGGCGCCTCGGCCTCGAGAACCGCAGCGCGCAGCTCGCCGGCCAATTGTCCGGCGGCTGGAAACAGCGCCTCGCCCTCGCCGCGTGCCTCATCCACTCGCCGCAACTGCTCCTCCTCGACGAACCCACCGCCGGCGTCGACCCCAAGGCGCGCCGCGAATTCTGGGACGAGATTCATCAACTCGCCGCCGACGGGCTGACAGTGCTCATCACGACGCACTACATGGACGCGGCCGAGCGCTGCCACCGCCTCGCCTACCTCGCCTACGGCAATCTCCTCACCCGCGGCTCGCTCGCCGATGTCCTCGCCGCCGCCCAGCTCACGACGTGGACCGTCACCGGCCCCGACCTGCGGCAACTCGCGCGCGAACTGCGCGGGCACCCCGGCGTCGAGCAAGTCGTCGCCTTCGGCAACACCCTGCACGTAAGCGGACGCGACGCCACGCGGCTCGACGCCGTGATCGCCGCCGTGCGCACGCCGCGGCACCAGTGGGCGCGCATCCCGTCCAGCCTCGAGGACGTGTTCATCAGCCTGATGGAAACGGCGGAGGACAATTTCAAGTGAGCAACCGCCGTTTCACCTTCCACCGGCTGTGGGCCATTGTGCTGAAGGAGTTCATCCAGATGAAGCGCGACCGCGTGACGTTCGCGATGATGGTCGGCATCCCGCTGATGCAGCTCATGCTGTTCGGCTTCGCGATCAATGCCGACCCCAAGCACCTGCCCGCCGTCGTCCGCTCCGCCGACCAGGGGCCGTTCGCGCGCACCTTTGTCAGCGCGCTGCAGCACAGCGACTACTTCCGGTTCGTCGGCGAAGCGGACACCGAGGCGGCGGCGCACGACCTCCTGCGCGAGGGCACCGTGCAGTTCGTGATCAACATCCCGGCCGATTTCTCGCGGCAGTTGCTCCGCGGCGAGCGGCCGGTGATCCTCCTCGAGGCCGACGCGACGGACCCCGCCGCGTCGGGGCCGGCGCTCGCCGCGGTGCGCGCCCTCGCGGACACCGTGCTCAACCGCGACCTCACCGGGCCCCTCGCGCGGTTGCGCGGCCGGGCCGGACCGGTCGAGTTCCGCGTCCACGCCCACTACAATCCCGAGAACATCACGCAGTATAACATCGTGCCGGGCCTGATGGGCGTCGTGCTGACGATGACGATGGTGATCATCACCGGGCTCGCCATCACCCGCGAGCGCGAGCGCGGCACGATGGAGAATCTCCTCGCGACGCCCGTGCGGCCGTTCGAGGTGATGGTCGGGAAAATCCTCCCCTACATCGTCGTCGGCTACATCCAGGTCACGCTGATCCTGCTCGCCGCGCATTTCATTTTCGAGGTGCCGATGATCGGCAGCCTGCCGCTGCTCTACGCGGTGGCGCTGCTCTTCATCGGGGCGAACCTCGCCGTCGGCATCACCTTCTCCACCCTCGCGAAAAACCAACTGCAGGCCGTGCAGATGGCGTTCTTCTTTTTCCTGCCGTCGGTGCTGCTGACGGGATTCATGTTTCCGTTCCGCGGGATGCCGGAGTGGGCCCAGTGGGTCGGCACCTGCCTGCCGAACACCCATTTCCTGCGCATCGTGCGCGGGATTCTGCTCAAGGGCAACGGGCTCGCCGAAATCGCGCCCGAGCTGTGGCCGCTGCTGCTCTTCGTCGTCGTGGCGATGAGCGTGGGCGTCAAACGCTACCGGCAGACGCTGGACTGAGTGCGGCCGGCGCGGCGGCGGCCGGCGGCGGCGTGCACGTCTCGGCGAGCTTGGCGCGCGGGAGGTGCAGCCGGAAAACCGCGCCGCTCGCGACCGAGAGCGCCTCGATCTGGGCGCCGTGCGCCTGCACGAGGCGGCGGCAGAGCGACAGGCCGAGGCCGTTGCCCGTGGCCTTGGTGCTGTGGAACGGCTCGAACAACCGCGTGCGCACCGCCAGCGACAAACCGGGGCCGGTGTCGGCGAAATCGATGCGGACGACGCCGCCCTGCTCGCGCACCGTCACGCGGATGGCGCGCTCGCCGGGATGCGTCTCGAGGGCCTGCCGGGAGTTGTTGAGCAGGTTGAGGAAGACCTGGCCGAACTGCTGCGGGTCGATGCAGAGCGGCGCCACCTCGGGCGGGCAGTCGAGCGTGAAGGTGATCTGCGCGCGGCGCAGGTCGGCGCCGATGAGCTCGTGCGCTCCCTCCAACAGCGGGCCGAGCGCAGTCAGGCGGCGGGTGGGCGGAGCATTGCGGGCAAAGGCGAGCAGGTTGCCGACGATGCGCCGCACGCGCTCGGTGCTCGTTTGCAGTTGGGTGCCGGGGTCGACCGCGGCGGCGCCGCAGTCGCCGCTCGCCAGCAGATCGGCGTAGCCGGTGATGACGGTGAGGGGATTGTTGATCTCGTGCGCGATGCCGGCCATCAGTTCGCCGAGCAGGTGCATCTTGTCGCTGTGCATGAGGCGGCGGAGGGCCTCCTGCAATTCCGCGAAGGCGCGCGACAGCTCGGCGGTGCGCTCTTGCACGCGCTGTTCGAGCGCGGCGTTGGCCGCCTCGATGCGCCGCTCGTAGCGGCGCGTGAGCGAACGCGCGACCCCGGCGCCGACCGCCGCCATCCCGAGAATGAGCGGCGCCGCCAGCGCGCCCATGCGCCAGGCGAAAGCCCGGAAATGCTGCGCGGTGGCCGCCATGTCCTCGTGCACCGCCACCAGCCAGGTGGTCCCCGGCACCGGCTCAAAATAAACCTGCGCCGTGTGCTGGCCGTCGGGGCCCGGGATGGCGTATTGGCCGCAGCAGGTCTGGCCCGCCGCGGCGACCCGCCCGAACTGGCTCAACTGGCCCGTGCCGTCGAGGCGGACTTCCTGCGTGGCGGTCGAGGTGCCGACGAGCGCGGCGTTCGGGTGGGTCAGCAACCGGCCCTGCGCATCGATCAGCGAAATATAACGCGGACTCTCCGTCATGCCCTGCATGGTGAGTTGCAGGCGCGCGACCACTTGCGCGGGCGTCGCGCCCGCCCGCAGCTCGTCCGCGAGGAGGCGGCTCGTCGCCTCGGCCTGCCAGCGCGCGGCGTTCAGCCGCTCGTCCATCAGCTCACCCTCAAAACGCTTGAACAAAAACCACCCGCCGGTGGTGCCGACCGCGAACACACTCGCGGCGACGAGCAAAAAAATTCTCCAGCCGGGACGGCTGAGTCGCAAAGGGGAAGGCGGGGCCGGGGGCGGGGGCGGAGGCATAGGGAGAATTGGCAGCTACCCACACTAGACCCTTTGACCCGGCCGTTTATTCCCCGTGGGTTCAATACTCCGAAGCCGGCTTCGGTTTGGCTGGATCAGAAAATCCGGTTCTGCTCGCCAGCCGAACGCCGCCCCCGGCCGGACGCCGGCCGTTATTTCTGCCCGGCGATCTGTTTGGCGACGGGGCCGTCGAGGTGCAGGACCGACGTCGGGTAGGCGAAGTCGAGCCCGTGCGTCTCCACCGCCCGCATGATGGCGAGGTTGAGCCGCTGCCGCACCGCGAGGTGTTTGGCGAAATCCGGATCCTTGATCAGGTAGGCCGCCCAGAGGTCGAGCGACGAGGCGCTGAAGTCGCGGAAATACACCTGCACGGACGCCGCCTCGACGCCCGCCTCCCCTTCGATCAGCCGGCGGATCTCGCGCACGATGGCCTCCAGTTGGTCCGGCGTGGTGTCGTAGGTGAGACTGAAAACCTGCTCGACGCGGCTGCCGGTGAACCGCGAGAGATTCACGATGGCCTCGGACGAAACCAGTTTGTTCGGGAGGATGACGAGCGACCGGTCCGCCAGGCGAATCTTGGTCGAGCGCAGGCCGATGTCCTCCACCGTGCCGGCGTGGGCGCCGATCTTCACCGCCTCGCCGACCTTGAACGGCTGGTCCATGGCGACGACGATCGAGCCGAAGAGATTCGCGATCGTGTCCTGCGCGGCGAGCGCGAAGGCCAGACCGCCGATGCCGAGGCCCTGCAGGATCGTCGAGACGTTGTAGCCGAGACTCTGGATCGTGAGCAGCACGCCGAAGACCATGAACACGGCGACGAGCGACTTCTTGATCCACGGCATGAAGGCCGCGACGCCCAGTTGTTTTTCGACGGCGATCTCGTGCAGGTGGTCGAGCACGGCGTTGAACGCGCGGAGCAGGCCCCAGAAAAACACGAGCGAGAACGCCACCGTCGAGCCGTAGCCGACGGCGTTGTCGGCCGTCGCGGAAAGTTTCAGCACCTTCAGCGCGCTGAAGATGCCGGTGACCATGACGAGCGTCGCCGCCGGATCCTCCATCGCCGGGAAGAGCTTGTCGTCGAGCGTCGTCTCGGTTTTGGCGGCGAGGCGGCGCAGGAACTTGAAGACGACGTTGGTCAGCGCCCGGCGCAGGAGCAGCGCCCCGACGAGGAAGAGCGCGGCGATGACGTAGTGCGTGACGGTGTTCTCGCTCGTGCGCACGTCGAAGAGCTCCAGCACCGAGTCCACGATATGCTCGAGGAAATCCGGCGGCCGCGGGGCGGCGCGGCCGGTGGCGACGGCGGCGGCCGCGGCGGTGTCGACCGCGTGCTGCTGGGCCTGCTGCTCGGCGGCCGACGGCTCCGCGCGGACGGCGGCGGCCGCGAGCAGGCTGAGAACGAAGAAAAGAAAGGGGCGCAGTTTCATACGGGTGCGATAACCCAAAAGGGCGCCGGGGCCGCATGTCAAATTTTCGCCGGGTCCCGGCCGGCCCGCCGGCCGCGTCTCGGGTTTCGGAAACCTTGGACCCGCACCGCCCCCGGGCGCGATGCACCGCCGCAACGCGGCGAGGGCGCCGCGTCCCCGCGGGAGCGGTTTCAAAACCGTCGCCCCTCCGGGCCTGCCGGCGGGAAACCCGGCCCGGATTTCCACGCAGTCCCCGCTTGCCCGAGGCCGCCGCGACCGCACACTGCGCCAGCATGACGATGCCTTTCGCGATGTTCAGCACGATGCCCTGGTGGGCTTGGGCCGGTTTCCTGACGTTCGTCGCCGGGATGCTCGCGCTCGACCTCGGCGTGTTCAACCGGCGCTCGCACGAAGTGTCGGTCCGGGAGGCGCTGGTCTGGTGCGCGGTGTGGTTCGGACTCGCGATGGCGTTCAACCTCCTCGTCAGCGTCAAGCTGGGGCCGCAGCCGGCGCTGGAATTTTTCACGGGCTACCTCGTCGAGCTCTGTCTGAGCGTCGACAACGTTTTTGTGTTCATCGTCATCTTCCAGTATTTCCGGGTGGAGCCGCGCTACCAGCACCGCGTGCTGTTCTGGGGCATCCTCGGCGCGGTGGTGATGCGCGCGGTGTTCATTTTTGCCGGCATCAGCCTGATCAACGCCTTCCACTGGATCATCTATGTGTTCGGGGCGTTTCTCGTCTATACGGGCGTCAAGCTGGCGCTGCCGAAGAAAGAGGACGGCTTTGCGCCCGAGAAAAATCCGCTGATCAAACTCGCCCGGCGCCTCCTGCCGGTCACGCCGCAATTCGAGGGCGGGAAGTTCTTCGTCCGTCCGCTGGGCCGGCTGCACGCCACCCCGCTCTTCATCGTCCTCCTCGTCGTCGAGACGACCGACGTGATGTTCGCCCTCGACTCCATCCCCGCCGTGATCGCGATCACGCGCAACGAGTTCGTCGTCTTCACTTCGAACATTTTCGCCATCCTCGGCCTGCGCTCGCTCTACTTCGCCGTGTCCGGCATCATGCAGCTCTTCCGCTATCTCAACCTCGGCCTCGCGGTCATCCTGATTTTCGTCGGCCTCAAGATGCTCGTCTCGCACTGGATCGACATCCCGATCAAACTCTCGCTCGGCGTCATCGGCGGCGTGCTCGCCATCTCCGTCATCGCCTCGGTGCTGCTCCCCGGCGCCGAGAAGAAGCATTGAGCGGGGGCAACTCCGCCGCGCGGCGCCCGCCCGCCAAAACGAAACCGCCGGGGCGCAGGGCGCTCTCCGGCGGCTTGTCGGCGGCAACGAAGTGCCGGCGGAAACGTCCGTCGCTACCCCTGACGGCGGACGCAATATTGGAACTCAGTTGATCGCGATTTTTCGGGGCCGCGCGGCCTCGGCCTTCGGCAGCAGCAGGTGCAGCCGGCCGTCCTTCAGCTCGGCGTTGATCTTCTCGAGGTCGATGTCGCCCTCGTGGCGGAGCACCAGCTCGAAGTGCGCCCGCGAAGTCTCGCGATAGAGCGCGGTCCACTCCTTCGGCTGCGCCCACGCGCGGCGGCCGGTGACGGTCAGCAGACCGTCGTGGTCCGTGACCTCGAGGTTCTCTTTCGGCACGCCGGGCAGGAAGACCGTCAGGCTGTAGCCGTGCTCGTCTTCGCGGAGGTTGAAGGCGGGGCGAACCCTGGCGTCGGTCTCGACTTTGGCCGGCTGGGCCGGGCGGGCGAGACTGGGAACGATGGATTGCAGGAATGTCATGGCAGTTTTTCTCCGGTTAGTTGACGGCGATGGTGATTTTCTTCGGCTTCGCCTCTTCGCGCTTCGGCAGCGTGACGGTGAGCACGCCGTGCTCGAACGCGGCTGTGATCTTGTCGGCCACGACGGCGTCCGGCACCGCGATCGAGCGGTTGAGCGAGATCGTCTCGACCACCTTGCCGTCGTCGTCGGTCACCTTGCGGTCGCCGTTGATCGTGAGGTAGCCCTCGACCATCTCGAGGCTGATGTCGTCGCGGGTCAGACCCGGGAGTTCGGCGCGCACGTAGTTGTTGTCTTTGTCCTCGTAGAGATCCACGGGGAAGCGGTGCTCGAACACGGGCGCGGCGAAATCGCCGAGGGCCGTCTCGAACAGGCGGTTGATATCGGACTCCAAGCCCAGCCACGGCGAGCGGCCGAAAACCGGCGCAAGCGCGGTCGTGCGAGGATGGATGTAACGAGCGAGGGTCATGGTATTTTCTCCTGTTTGGTTAATCCTGACGGTCCCCCCCTCCAGCCGGCCGCGTGCCCGCGCCGCCGGCGCGCGCAAATTCGCGGCGCGCGGCCACTTAATTTTTTCCGCCGCGCGCGCCTGCGCAAAAACGCCCGCCGGTGGGACGCCGCCGCCGGGAAAATCCGGCGCACCGCGAAGACTGAACCGCGTCATCAGGCAAGATTTCCGTGGCTCCCGCGGCGTTCCGCGCCTTCACTGGCCGCCCTCCCGCCCTCCGCCATGTCCTTCGATTTCGATACCGTCATCAACCGCCGAGACACCGACAGCCGCAAGTGGCACAAGTATTCCGGCCGGGACATCCTGCCGCTGTGGGTCGCCGACACGGACTTCGCTTCGCCGCCGGCGGTCACCGCGGCCCTGCAGCGCCGCGTCGCCCACGGCGTCTTCGGCTACGGTGTCACCGAGCCGGCCGCCGTGGCCGAGGCCGTCGTCGCCCATTGCGCCCGGCACTACCACTGGACCATCCAACCCGAGTGGATCGTCTGGCTGCCCGGCCTCGTGTGCGGCCTCAACGTCGCCGCCGCCGCCTACGGTGCCGACGGCGACGAAGTCCTCACCTGCACACCGGCCTACCCGCCCTTCCTCGGCGCCCCGGGCAACCAGCGCCGGCGCACCGTCACCGCCCCGCTCGCCCGCCGCGACGGCCGCTGGGAAATCGATTTCGCCGCCCTCGCAGCCGCCGTCACGCCGCGCACCCGCCAATTTTTCTTTTGCCACCCGCACAATCCCACCGGCCGCGTCTTCACTCGCCCCGAACTCGAAGCCGTCGCCGCCTTTTGCGAACGCCACGACCTCGTCGTCACCTCCGACGAGATTCATTGCGACCTGATCCTCGACCCCGTCGCGCACCTCCCGCTCGCGAGCCTGTCGCCCGCCATCGCCGCGCGCACCGTCACCCTCATGGCGCCGAGCAAGACCTACAACATTCCCGGGCTCGGTTGCTCCTACGCCATCATCCCCGACGCCGCCCTCCGCGCACGCTTCGAGCCGTCCTACGGCAGCATCGTGCCCGACGTAAACGTCCTCGGGTTCGTCGCCGCCGAAGCCGCACTCCGCGAGGGCGAGCCCTGGCGCCAGGCCCTGCTCGCCTACCTGCGCGGCAACCGCGACTACCTCGCCGCCTTCGTCGCGGCCGAGCTGCCCGGCGTCGCCCTGAGCCGCGTCGAGGCCACCTACCTCGCGTGGCTCGATGTCTCCGCCCTCGAACTCGCGCAACCCGCCGGGTTCTTCGAGGGCCACGGCGTCGGTCTCTCCGACGGCGCCGCCTTCGGCGCCGCGCCGGGCACGTTCGTCCGCCTGAATTTCGGCTGCCCCCGCGCCACCCTCGCGGAGGCGTGCGCCCGTCTGAAACGCGCCCTCGCCGCCCGCTGAAGCTCTGCCGCCCCGGCCCGCTTGCCCGCGCCGGATCGCCAGCCGGCGAATTTTTCGCGCGACACCAACCGGCCGCATGTTATTTCTGCGGCTTGCCCGTCATGCGCCAGTTCACCTACGTGTTGCTCCTCGGCCTCGTGCTCGCCTTCATCGCCTTTCAGGCGCGCACCGGCATTTTCCGCCGCCAGAATCCCGGCGAGCCGGCCAACAAATACATGCGCCAAATGATGGAGTCGCCCCAGCTCAGTGAGGACGACGCGGCGCTCCTCATGCAGCGATACCCGACCGCCCACAGCAACCCGTCGGGCCTGCGCTACGTCGTGCGTTTCCCCGGCGCGGGCGAGCCGGTGCCCGCCGGCTCCGAGCTGACCGTGAACTACACCGGCACGTTGCTGGCGACGGGCGAGAAGTTCGACAGCTCCTTCGACCGCGGCCGGCCCTTCACCTTCCGGCTCGGCACCGGCGCGGTCATCAAAGGCTGGGAGGAAGCCTTCGCCAGCATGCGCCTGGGCGAAAAACGCACGCTCATCATTCCCTATTGGCTGGCCTACGGCGAATCCGGCCGCGGCAAAATCCCGCCGAAAGCCACCCTGGTCTTCGAGGTCGAGCTGCTCGCCGCCCGCCGTTGAATCGGACCCGGCCCCGCGCCGGCGCCGGGCGACTACCCCCGCCATCGCCCGAAGCAGGCGGCGGCCCGCCGGCGCGCAGCTCGCCCCACGGCTCGCCCCGCCGCTCGCGCCGACGATTTTCCGCTCGCGGCCGGTCGCGCGCTGGCCAATAGCTTGCGGCGCGTGCCCACTCCCCCGAACGATGCCCCCACTCCCGCGAGCGCCGCGACGGCCGCGCGACCGGCCCGGTCGCGCGACACGATTCTCCGCCGCCTGGTGATCTTCGCGGTCGTCCTCGTGCTGCCCTTTCTGGCGCTCATCGGCATCGGCTTCCGCAACAAATTCGTGAGCGACCGCGCCAACGCCACCAGCCTCCTCCAGGCCCGCCGCTCCACCGCCGAGCAGCTCGTGAACAACTACCTGGCGAGCGTCCGCCGCATGCTCACCGAACTCGACCGCCTGCCCGCCTTGCAGGAACTCCGGTCCCCGCGGGCCAAGGAAACCTGCGCCCTGTTTCTGCAACTCCACCCGGAGTTCATCAATCTCGCCGTCGTCGACCGCACGGGAAACCTGCTCTTCTCGACGCTCTTCCCCGTCCCCGATCCGCCGCAGAACTACGCCTCGTTGCCGTCGGTCAAGGATGTCCTCGGGGCGCGCGACTTTCAGGTCAGCAGTGCCGCCAGGGGCCTCACCACCGGCCGCTGGGGCTGCGTCGCGGCCGTCCCGATGACCGCCCACCCGGACCGGCTCCTCATCGCGGCGATTGATCTCCACAAACTTTCCGACCAGCTCTTCCTCGCGCCCGACACCACTGCGATGGTCGTCACCGTGGTGGACCGCGACGACACCGTCGTGCTGACTTCGCGCGATCCCGCCCGGCACATCGGGCAGCAGTTCCCCGCGGCGACCCAGGTCGTCGCCCGCTTTGCCACCGACCTCCCCGCCGGCGAAGTGACCGGGCCGGACGGCCGGGCCCGCACCTACGACGCGTGCCGCCTCGACCCTTCGGGCTGGCTCGTGCTGGCCTCGCTGCCGAGCGCAGAAATCTATGCCGACGCCCGCGCCAATCTCGCTCGCGCGCTCGGCGCCATCGCCCTCGTCGTCCTCTGCAGCGCCTTGTTCGTCACCTACTATGCCCGCGGCATCGCCCGGCCCGTGGCCGCCCTCGCCGCCGCCGCCCGCGCCCAAGCCGAGGGTCGCACCGAAATCCTCGCACCCGTCACCGGTCCGCGCGAGATCGCCGCCACCGCCCAAGCCTTCAACGACATGATCCGCGCCCGGCAGGCCGCCGAGCTCTCCCTCCGCCGCACCGAGGGGCGCCTCGACCTCGCGCTCGAAGGCGCCGGGCTCGGCCTCTGGGAGTGGCACCTCCCCAGCGGCCGCGTGACCACCAACGCCCATTGGGCGAAGATGCTCGAATACGATTTCGAGGAGGTCGGCCAGTCGCTCGCCTCGTGGGAAGAACTGCTCCACCCGGAGGACAAGGGCCAGGTGCACGCCATTCTCCACCAGCACCTCACCGGCCAAATCGAACTCTACGAAACCGAACACCGCCTGCGCGCCAAGTCCGGCCGCTGGGTCTGGGTGCTCGACCGCGGCCGCGTCGTCGAGCGCGACGCCGCCGGCCAGCCCCTCCGCGTCGCCGGCACCCACCTCGACATCACCGCCCGCAAGGAAGCGGAGTTCTCCGCCGAGCAGTTGCAGAAAAAACTCCAAGAGACCCAGAAGCTCGAAAGCCTCGGCGTGCTCGCCGGCGGCATCGCCCACGATTTCAACAACCTCCTCACCGGCGTGCTCGGCCACGCCAGCCTCGCCAAGCTCGACCTGCCGCCCGGCGCCGCCGCCGTGCAGAACATCGACCAGATCGAAGTCGCCGCCCGCCGCGCCGCCGATCTCTGCCGCCAGATGCTCGCCTATTCCGGCAAGGGCCACTTCGTCATCCAGCGGCTCGACCTCAACCAGATCGTCGAGGACAGCACCCACCTGCTCCAGATTTCCGTCAGCAAGCAGTGCGTGCTCCGCACCAATCTCGCCCGCCCGCTCCCGACGATCAGCGCCGACGCCACCCAGGTCCGCCAGATCATCATGAACCTCGTGATCAACGCCTCCGAGGCCATCGGCGCGCGCAGCGGCGTCATCGCCCTCGCCACCGGCATCGTGCGCGCCGACGCCAACTACCTGCGCAGCCTCCGCTTCACGCCCGACATCCCGGCCGGCGACTACGTCTTCATCGAGATCAGCGACAACGGCTGCGGCATGGACGAAGCGACCCTCCACCAAATCTTCGATCCGTTTTTCACCACGAAGTTCACCGGGCGCGGCCTCGGCCTCGCCGCCGTCCTCGGCATCATGCGCGGCCACCGTGGCGGCGTGAAGGTCTACAGCGAACCCAGCCGCGGCACGACGTTCAAGATGCTCTTCCCCTGCATCACCGGCCCCGCCGAAGACCTGGAAAAACATCTCGTCCCGCAGGTCGCATGGCGCGGCCGCGGCACCGTGCTCGTGGTCGACGACGAGGAGACGGTGCGCGCCGTCTCCGCCCGCATGCTCGAGAGCCTCGGCTTCGCCGTCGTGCTCGCCGAGCACGGCCGCGACGGCTTCGAGAAATTCCAGCTCGAGCCCGACCGCTACAGCCTCGTCCTCCTCGATCTGACGATGCCGCACATGGACGGCCAGGAAACGTTCCGCCAGCTCCGCGCGCTGCGTCCCGCCGTGAAAATTCTCCTCATGAGCGGCTTCAACCAGCAGGAAGCCATCTCGCGCTTCACCGGCAAAGGCCTCGCCGGCTTCGTGCAAAAACCCTTCGAGCTCGGCACCCTCGCCCTCGAAATCCGGCGCGTCCTCGAATCGCCGCACGGCAACGGCTGAGCGCCGCGGTTACAGCCCGACCAGCCCGCCATTGCGTTTGAGCCAGCGCTCGGCCTCGCGCCAACCCGGGCACACTTCTTCGACCCGGGCCCAAAAACGCTCGCTGTGGTTCATCTCCCGCAGGTGCATCAGCTCGTGGTAAATGATGTAGTCGCGCACGCTGTCCGGCGCCTGGATCAGCCGCCAGTTCAGCGAAACCGTGCCGCCCGCCGAGCACGAGCCCCAGCGCGAACGCTGGTTGCGCACCGTCACGTGCTTCACGTCGACGTTCGTCTCCGCCGCCAGCTCCCACGCGCGCGCCGGCAGCTCGATCCGCGCCAGCCGCGCGAACCGCGCCTCCAGCACCGCGCGCAAATCCCCGTCGAGCAACGGCACGCGGAAAACATCCGCCGCCACGCAGACCGCGGGCCGTTCACCGTCGGCCGCCACTCGGATCTCGCCCATCTCGCCGCGCCACAGCACCGCTGTGCCGATGGTCCACACCGTCGCCGCGCGCGGCTTGCGCGCCTGCCGCGCCCGCGCCCGCGCGAGCCAGTCCCGGTGCAGCTCCACGAACCGCCGCGCCTCGCGCTCGGTGCCGCGCGCCGGAATCGTCGCCACTGCCGCGCCGTCCTTGCGCAGCGTCAGCCGGTAATTGCGCGCGCGTTCGCTGCGCACAAACACCAGCGGCGGCTCCTCCGCCACGCTCTCGAAGTATTGTTGCCCGTCGCTCACGTTGTGCGCCCAGCCTTTGCGCGAAATCGCCCGCGGGGGCGAGCCCGTTCGCGCGCCCGGCCGTCAACCCGCCCCCCGCCCCGTCGAGACGCCACCCGGACGCTCGCATCCCGACGCGAGCCGTTTGTGGAAAATCACGTTGGGCACGAACACCCCGTCGGGGTTCGCCGCCCAGTCGGGGATGCCGCCGCAGACGACGTAGCCGAGCCGCTTGTAGAATTCCACCGCACCGGCTTCGCCCACGCTCGTGTCGAGGTGCAGCCGCGTGCGGCCAAACGTGCGGGCCTCGGTCTCGAGGCGCGCCATCAGAGCGGCACCGATCCCGCGCCGGCGCGCGGCGTGAAACACGAGCAGCTTCTGCACCTCGGCGCGGTGCCGGCCGTTGGTGCGCATCGCCAGCGCGAGCTGCGCGGCGCCGAGCAGCCGGCCGGCGGCGTCGAACGCGCCGAGCAGCACGCGCGCGCCGCCAGGCAGTTCCGCGAGAATTTTCCGCCAATAGGCCGCGGCGTCTTCGCGCGTGTCGCCGGCCATGAAGCCGATGGAGGCCCCGTGCGCCACGGCGTCGAGCAGGAGCGCGCCCAGTTCCTCCAGCCGGGCGGCACCGGATTCGGCGGTGAGCTGTTCAATTTTCATCGGCTGCGAAATGCAGAAACCGCGCCAGTCGCGCCGCTCAAACGGGCACCAGCCGCCAGTCGACCGGCCGGCCGGCCTCGACCGTCAGCCACGCGAAGCTCGCGCGGGCGCCGCGGTTCGGCCGCGTGATGCAGCCCGGATTCAGCCAGCGCACGCCGCGCCCGTCGGTCTCGTCGCGCGGCACGTGGGTGTGCCCGTGCAGCACGAAGCCCACGCCGGGCGGCGCCGCGTCGGGCGGGATGTGCGTCAGGAAAAATTTCAACCCGGCCCGCTCGAGCGTCAGCGCGACCGGCCAGAGCGCGTGCTCCTCGTTGTTGCCGATCACGACTCGCAGGGGCACGCCGAGGCTCTCGAATTCGACCAGCGTCGTCCGCTCGCACACGTCGCCCAGGTGCCAGATCTCGTCGGCGCCGGCGAGCCGCTGCGGGAATTGCGGCGGGTAACGGTCGTGTGTGTCGGAGATGACCGCGATGCGCATCAAACAGTTGAGGCAAATAATCCTCCCGCTGGCAAAAGCAGACTGCGGCCGGAAGCGGTTTTGACAGCGCGGCGACTCCGGCAAGCTTCAACCCATGCCGCTGCGGGCACTCACCATCGACTTCAACTCCTTCTTCGCCTCCGTCGAGCAGCAGGAGCGCCCGGAGTTGCGCGGCCAGCCCGTGGCCATCGTGCCTGTGCTCGCCGAGACGACCGGCTGCATCGCCGTGAGCATCGAGGCGAAGCAGCTCGGCCTGAAACGCAATCTCCGCGTCGCCGAGGCGCGGCAACTGTGCCCCGGCCTGCAGGTCGTCGAGTCGCGCCCGGGCGTCTTCATCGACTACCACCGCCGCCTCATCGAAGTCATCGAGTCCTGCCTCCACGTCAGCAAGGTGCAGTCGATCGACGAGGTCACGTGCGCATTGACCGGCCGCCACGCCGAGCGCGAACGCGCCGTCGCCCTCGCCCAGCAAATCAAAACCAAAATCACCCGCGAAGTCGGCCCCTGCCTGCGCAGCTCCATCGGCATCGCCCCCAACTGGCTCCTCGCGAAAGTCGCGTCCGACCTGCAGAAGCCCGACGGCCTCACCGTGCTCGAGGACGCAGATCTTCCCGCCCGGCTGCTCCACCTGCGGCCGGACGAGATCGCCGGCATCGGCACCAACATCGACCGGCGGCTGCGCGAACATGGCATCGACTCGATGGCGAAACTCTACGCCGCCAACCTCCGCGCGTTCCGCGGCATCTGGGGCGGCGTGCGCGGCGAGCAGATGTGGCGCCTGCTCCACGGCGAAGACCTCGGCTTTTTTGAACACGAATCGAACAACACCGTCGGCCACGGCTGCGTGCTGCCGCCGAAATTGCGCAGCGCCGACAGCGCCCTCGCCGCGCTCCACCGTCTCCTGCAAAAAGCCGCGATGCGCCTCCGCCACATCGGCCACTATGCCGGCGCGCTCCAAGTCGGCGTGACTTTCCGCGACGACTCGCACTGGCACGACGAGCTGCGGCTCACCGAGACGCAGGACACTCTCACGCTCACCCACGCGCTCAACCAGCTCTGGGCCCGCCGCCCGAAGGACACGCTCCGCCGCACGCCGCTCAAGGTCGACCTCCGCCTCCATCACTTGCTCGACCTCAGCGCGCACACGCCCGACCTCTTCGACCAAAAACAAGAGGAGTCGCGCGGCCGGTTGCTCACTGCCGTCGACACGCTCAACAAAACTTTCGGCAAGAACTCCGTCTATTTCGGCGGCGCGCACGGCGCCACACAGGACGCCCCGATGCGCATCGCATTCACGCGCATCCCCGAACCCGAAATCGAGGAGATCGACACCCGCAAAGGCCGTCGGCTCCGTCCCGAGAAAAAACCCGCCCCGCCGCCGACCGACGAGTGATGGGAGGGCGTGGATTTCGGAAATTGCAAAGCGGGATTTCCAAATCCCGCCGCGCGGACGGTCACGGCGGAGTCCGGAGACCTTGCCCGACAACCGATCCACGCACGTTCTTTACTGCGCCGCCAGCAACGCCGCGCCGAACACGCCCGCGCTGTCGCCCAGCGCCGGGCGCAGAAACTCCGTGCGCACCTCGCCGTTGAAGAGATGCCGCAGCACCGCGGCGCGCGTCTCCGCCGCGTAGAGCAGATCAAGGTTGCCCACGCCGCCGCCGATTACGACCGCATCGGGATCGAGGATGTTGATGACGGCCGCGAGGGCCTCGCCGAATTTCTCGCGCAACCGTTCGAGCGTCGCACGCGCCGAAGCGTCGCCGTCCACCGCGCGGGCGACGATGGCCGGCAACAGCAGTTTCTCGCCGGAGTGCTCCGCGAAAAATTTCTCCAGCGCCGGCCCCGAAATGGCCGTCTCGACGCAGCCAATGCGTCCGCAGTAACACGGGGCCGTCTCGCCGCGCAGCGGATTGTGTCCCCACTCGCCCGCGATGCCGTGCAACCCCGCGAGCATTCGGCCGTGCACCACGACGCCGCTGCCGACACCGGTGCCGAGAATCAGGCCGACCACCACGCCGCGCCCGCGCGCCGCGCCGAGCACCGCCTCCGCCAGCGCGAAGCAGTTCGCATCGTTTGCCAGCCGCGCCTCGACGCCGAGGGCCGCCGACAAATCGCGCCCAAGGGGACGCCCGTTCAGGCAAACCGTGTTGGAATTTTTCAACAGCCCCGTCGACGGCTCGAGCGCGCCCGGAGTGCCGACGCCAATCACCGCCGGCCGCTTCGTGCCCGACGATGTCTCCAGCTGCTGGACGAGTTCACCGACGCGCGTGACGATAGCGTCGTAGCCGCGCGCCGCCTCGGTCGGCACCCGCAGCCGGCAGATCGCGCGGTCGGGTTGCGCCGGATCGAGAATCGCGCCCTCGATTTTCGTCCCGCCCAAATCGATTCCCCAGAGACGGTGTTTGGCGGTCGGCATGGCAGCGTAATGTGACGCTCCACTCTGGGGACCGCGCCCGGGAACTGACAAGCCCGGAGGAAATCCCGATCCGCCCGACCGCGTCGGTCGCCCGATTGGGGTTCGCCGAGCGCCGGCGCGGATATCACCGCCGCTTTTTCGTTGGGCTGGTGCCGGCAATCGTATCACATGGTCGCCCAACC
>JACQFT010000264.1 GCA_016199925.1 Opitutia bacterium
CTGCTGCTTGCTGGCGTTGCCGCGGCCGACGACGGCCTGCTTCACCCGCCGCGGCGCGTATTCGAAAATCTCTATGCCCTGCAACGCCGCCGCCGCGATGGCCGCGCCGCGCGCCGCCCCGAGAATCTGCGCCGTCTGGAAATTCTGCACGTAGATCGTCTGCTCCAGCGCCACGTGCCGCGGCCCGAAGTCGCCGAGGAACGCCGTGATCGCGCGGTGAATCTCGGCGAGACAGTGCGCCATCGGACGCTTGGCGGCGATCTTCAGCGTCTGGCAACGCAACAGCACCGTCGGCCGACCCGGCGCGAACTCCAATAGAGCCAGGCCCGTGCCGCGCAAACTCGGGTCGACGCCCAGCACGCGGCCGGAGAATTGCACCCGCGGCGCCGGGACTGACGTCGGCCATTCCTTGGGCGCGAGCGTGCCCTCGACTTTCGCCTTCCACAGTTGCCTGACGGACATTCGCGCCATGTGTGGAAAGGAGTAACGGTTTCGTCGGGTCCACTCCAACTCTTAAAGCGCCGGCGTGATCGCGCCCGCGTTCACGTCGAAGACCTGCCAGCTCGCGTCATCGCCGTCGGGCAACGCCGTGCCGGTCGCGATCACCTGCGGGTCGCCTTCGAGCGCCGCCCAGAACTTTCCGCGGCGCACCGGGTCGAGTTCGCCGAGCACGTCGTCGCAGAGCAGCACCGGGGCGACGCCGCCCTTCGTCGCGTAATACGCGGCCTGCGCCAGCCGCAGCGCGAGCACGAGGCAGCGCTGCTGGCCCTCCGACGCAAAATGTTTTGCCGGCCGGCCGTTGAGCAGCAGCTCCACGTCGTCGCGGTGCGGGCCAATCGAGGTCGACTTGAGCATCGTGTCGCGCGGACGCGCCGCGACCAGCTCCGCCGCGAACGCTTCGCGGCCGGCCGTCACCGCATCGGGCGCGTAGTTCAGCACGGCCAATTCGCCCTCGGGCACGAGCCGCGCGTGCGCCTGCCGGAACAGGTCGCTCAACTGCGCGACGCCCTCCGTGCGCCGCGCGACGAGCGTGACGGCGTGCGTCGCCAATTCGTGCTCGAAGGCCGAGAGCGACGCGGCATCGCGCCCGCCTTGCTTCAAAAGCGCATTCCGCTCGCTCAGGGCGCGGTGGTAGGATTGCAATCCGGCGAGATAGGTCGGGTCCATCGCCGCGAGCGTGAGGTCGAGCCAGCGGCGCCGCGCCGACGGCGCGCCGCGCATGAACTGGCTGTCTTGCGAGGAGAAGACCACGGTCGGAAACTTGCCGATGAAGTCGCCGAGTCGCGTCACCTTGCCCTGTTCCCACATCACTTCGCGCCGGTCGCCCGCCAACTCGACCGTCAGCCGGCTCGTGCCGAAGGTCTCGTGCTCGATCTCGAAACCCAGCCCGGCCTGGGCCTGGCCGAGCGCCAGCAGCGCGCGCGGCTCGGCGCCGCGGAACGAGCGCAGCGCCGTCACGTAGCCGACCGCCTCGAGGAAATTGGTTTTCCCCTGCCCGTTCGGCCCGCAGAGAAACGTCCGCCGCCCGGCGAGCGCCACTGCGGCGAGCGGGAGGTTGCGGAAATTCTGCAGGGTGACCTTGGTGAAGCGCACGGGGAGTCTCCGCGAATCGCGCGGATAGACGCGGATGAAGAAGCTCGGATTTCTTTTAGCCACAAAAAACACAAGGAGACGCACTGCACCCGACGGAGATTCTCGGTGCGCCTGTCGGCGCCTCGTGAGCGGCCATGCCGTCGGGGTTTTGTTTTTCGCGGCCAGGGGGCATCTCAATTTCCTGAACGACAGCAGGGACACCGCTGGTTGGCGCGCCGGGCGGTCTTGGCTCGAGTCAGTCCGCCGCCTATCGGCATAAAGCAGAGCTGCAATCCCCCGCGTGGCAAAAGGCAGCGGAGAGAGATTTGTTTGACCACGGACTTCACGGATTCAGACGGAGCAACCTTCTGGCTTCGGGACCGGAATCGAATCCGTATCCAGCCGTGAAATCCGTGGTTAACAAACTGGGCAAACGTGGCGCGGCAACCGGCACGGGCACTGCTCGCACCCAATGATCATTCGCAGCAAAGCAAGGCGCGCCCCGCGGCCAAGCCGGTGCATTTCGCCGTTGCCTCCGCTTCCTCCTGTGCAAGCTTCTCGCGCCATGAAGTTCGATGCCTCCCTGCAAGAATCCGTGCGCACGCTCCAGTCCCTCGCGAGCGTCCGCCCGCAGATCGACGCGGCCGGCCAACTGGTTCTCCGGACGCTCAAGGCCGGGAAAAAGCTCATCGTCTGCGGCAACGGCGGCAGCGCGGCGGAGGCCCAGCATTTCACCACCGAGCTCGTCGGCCGCTATGCGAAAAACCGCCGCTCGCTCCCCGCCGTCGCGCTGAATGCCGACGGCACCTTGCTCACGTGCATCGTGAACGATTTCGGCTACGATCAGGCGTTCGCGCGGCAAGTCCCCGGCCTGGCGCACGAGGGCGATCTGCTCGTGGTGCTGTCGACCAGCGGCAACTCGAAAAATATTCTCGCCGCGCTCGCCGAGGCGAAGCGCATCGGCCTCGACTCCCTCGCGCTGCTCGGCCGCGGCGGCGGCGCAACGAAAGGCCTCGCCACCTGCGAAATCATCGTCCCCGGCCAGAGCGGCCCCGCGACGCAGGAAGCCCACCTCTTCCTCATCCACCACTTCTGCGAACTGGTGGACGAGGCGTTCGACTGAAACCGACTCGGCTCAGTTCGTGTGCGCGCTGCCGCGCAGGCGTTGCAGCTGTTCGCCAGCCGTCGCGGCGGCCGGCAGTGGCGTGCCGGATGCCGGCCGGGCTTCGTCCGCCGTTTTGACGTCGAGCACGACGCGCGGAACCTCCGGCAACGGGCCGAGATCTTCGTCGACGCGCCGTTGTATGATTTCTTTCGCGCGGTGCCAGTGATCGAGATCGCGCCCGTCAGGGCCGCCTTCGAGTTTCCACAGACAATAGGCTTCGCGGCGGATCGCCTCCTCGAAGCGCGGACCTTCCAGTTCGACATGACGGGCGGGGTTTTTCATAGGGCTCCTGAGTTTTGTTGCCGACAAGATAGCACACTTCCCGGCAACTGCCGCGCCTCCGATGTTTTTTTGCGGCCGGCGCGCCGCCGCTTTTTTCTTGCCGGAGGCGGAGCGCGCGGGCTTCGTTGGCCCCACTCATGAGCAAAGAAACCGCCCCCGCCGCCGCTGCCGAAGTGGCCATTATCAAGACCTCCTACGGAGAAATGACCGTCGGCTTCTGGCCCGACGTCGCGCCGAAGACCATCGAGAATTTCAAGAAACTCGCCCGCGCCGGCTTCTACGACGGCACGGCGTTCCACCGCATCATCAAGGGCTTCATGATCCAAGGCGGCTGCCCGAACACGAAGGCCGGCGAGACCGGCCAGCCCGGCACGGGCGGCCCGGGCTGGAAAGTGAAAGCCGAGTTCAACGACAAGGCCCACACGCGCGGCGTGCTCTCGATGGCCCGTTCGTCGCACCCCGACAGCGCCGGCTCGCAGTTCTTC
>JACQFT010000258.1 GCA_016199925.1 Opitutia bacterium
CACTCCGCCGCGCACGGACCCCGAGTGCTCAACAGTTGCTGTCCGCAAAGTGCTCAACGGTTGCTGTCATCTGGCCTATTATATGACACTCCCCACGGCGCGGCGGGTTCAGCCGCCGACTTCGGCGCGCGCTTTCTCGGCGAGCACGGTGCTGAGGTAACGTTCGCCCGTGCTGCAGCCGACGGTGACGATGGTCCGGCCGGCGAATTCAGGGCGGCGCGCGACCTGCATCGCCGCCCACACGTTCGCGCCGGTCGAGATGCCGGCGAGGATGCCGTCCCTCGTCGCGAGATCGCGCGCGGTGTCGATCGCGTCGTCGTTGGTGACCTTGATCACCTCGTCGATGATCGCGGTGTTGCAATTCTTCGGGATGAACCCGGCGCCGATGCCCTGAATCTTGTGCTTGCCGGGCGCGCCGCCGGAGAGCACGGGGCTGTCCGCCGGCTCGACCGCGAACGTCTTGATCGCCTTGCGCGCCTTGATCACTTCAGAGACGCCGGTGATCGTGCCGCCGGTGCCGACGCCGGCGACGAACACGTCGATGCCGCCCTGCGTGTCGGCCCAGATTTCCTCCGCCGTCGTGCGGCGATGCACCTCGGGGTTGGCGGGATTCTCGAATTGCTGCGGAATGAAACCGTGGCTCCCGTGCGCCGCGGCGATCTCGACCGCTTTCGCGATCGCGCCGCGCATGCCGTCGGCCCCGGGCGTCAGCACGAGCTCGGCGCCGAGCATCCGGAGCAGCACCCGCCGCTCGAGCGACATCGTGTCGGGCATCGTGAGGATGAGCCGGTAGCCGCGGGCCGCTGCGACAAACGCCAGCGCGATGCCGGTGTTGCCCGAAGTCGGCTCGACGATCACGGTTTGTTTGGTGATCTGACCGGACCTCTCGCCAGCCTCGATCATCGCGCGGCCGATGCGGTCCTTGACGCTGCCGGCCGGGTTGAAGAATTCGCCCTTGAGCAGGATCGTCGCGGGCAGGCCGGCCGCGATGCGGTTGAGTTTGATCAGCGGCGTGCGACCGATGGTCGCGAGGATGTCGGGATGCGTGGTATTCATTGGAAAATCGGGCGGTGGAGTTCTCGCGAGCGGCCGGCGCGGCTTCGGCCGGCGGGCGCGGCGAACCACAGCGCATCGGCGCCGGGGGGCGCCCCGCCGCGGATGCGGTCAGCGACAACAGCGCTGCCGGTCGGCGAGCGCCCGGGCGAGGTCTCGGGCGAAAAAGGGACCGCGGTAAATCATGCCGGTGTAGAGCTGAATCAGCTTCGCGCCGGCGTCAAGTTTCTCACCGGCCGACGCCTCGTCATAAATCCCGCCGACGCCGACGATGGGCAGTTTCCCGCCTGTCGCGCGGGCGATGTAGTTGATGATCTCCGTCGAGCGCCGGCGCAGCGGCCGCCCGCTCAGTCCGCCGGCTTCGTTGGCTGACGCCAGCCGGCCCGCGCGCGCGAGCGTCGTGTTCGTGGCGACGATGCCGTCGAGCCCGAGCCCGGCGATGACGCCGAGCGCCGCGTCAATCTGCGGGAACGAGAGGTCGGGGGCGATCTTGAGCAGCAGCGGCCGGCGCGATTTTCCCGCGACTACGCGCGCCTGGTTCTCGGCGACCAGCGCGGCGAGCAACGGATTCAGCCACGCCGCGTCCTGCAGTTCGCGCAGCCCGGGCGTGTTCGGGCTGCTGACGTTGACCACGAGATAATCCGCGTGGTCGGCGAGCAGCCGGAAGCTCCCGAGATAGTCCTCCGTCGCGCGGTCGAGCGGAGTCACCTTGGATTTGCCGAGATTGATGCCGAGCGGAATGCGCCGCCGGCCCGGCCCGGGCAAGGTCGCCAAGTGCGCCGCGAGCGCGGCCGCACCGCGGTTGTTGAAACCCATGCGGTTGATCACGGCCTCCTCGGCCGGATAGCGGAAGACGCGCGGGCGCGGATTGCCGGGCTGGGCGTGCAGGGTGACCGTGCCGATCTCGGCGTGGCCGAACCCGAGCGCGGCGGCGGCGGGCCAGGCGTGGCCGTGCTTGTCGAAGCCCGCCGCGAGCCCGACGGCGTTCGGGAATTTCAGGCCGAAACACTCGATGGGACGGTGGGCGCTCCCCTCCAACTGGCTGAACTTTTCCAGCGCCGCGCACAACGGACGCACGCGGCCGAGCAGCGCGAGGGATTTCACGCCGAGTTCGTGCGCGTGCTCGGCGTCGAGGCGGAACAGCGCGGGTTTGCCGACGTTTTGGTAGAGCCAGCCCATGTGCCGCGGACTGTGGCCAGGGCGGGCCAAGTTTCAAGCGCGCGGCGGGCGCGGAGACGGGAAAACTTTGTCCTTGTTATTTCACCCACCCGGCCCACCCTGCCGCCGCAATTTCACTCCCGGCCGGGCGGCCGAAAACTATTTCTCTCATTCTGCGTTTCGAGATTTGACATGCGCTGAAAGCAGCCTTTTTCGTCCAGACAAATTTCTACTACAGCTATGGCGAAAGGAACTCCTCAACTCGAATGGTGCATTGTCCGTCTCGGTGAAGACCACAACTGGTGGGTCGACGAGGTCAGCGACCCGGTCCACTGGGACGTCGACGGCCTCAGCATCATCGATCCGCGGCAGGTCGCGCACATCATCGACCTGATCGACCCGTTGCGCGAATTCGGGTTCGACCCCGACGTGTTCGAGCGCGCCTTCATCGCCTTCCGCATCACCAAGGATCTCGGCAAGGGCCGCGTGCGCCTCGCCCGCACCAAGGAGCCGCTGCTCGAGTCCGAGGAAAAACTTTTCGCCCTGCCCGACATCATCGACGAAGAGAACGGCCCCTACGCCGACTTCCTCGACCACATCACGCGCCTGCGCGTGAAGCTCCTCAACGATCTCTTCGATTTCGAGGAGAAACTGACCGTCGACGAAGTCGAGGACCAGCTCCGCGAGGCGCAGAACACCGACTTCATCGAAGGCAAGGCCGTGCATCTCTTCTCCGAGATCACCGCCATCCTGGAGTTCGTCCCGGCCGGCTGGGAGAACGAGGACGAGGAAGCCGTCGCCAAGAACGCCGAGGACGACGAGGACGATCTGCCCGAAATCGAAGCCGGCGAGGAAGAGAAACTCAAGAACGACGCCTCGCTCAAATGGGACGACGACGACGACGAGGGCAAAGACGACGACGACGGCGCCAAGAAGAAAGACGACGACGAAGACGACGAGGACGACGACGAAGAGGAGAAGGAAGACAAGGACGGGAAAGACGACGAAGCCGAGGAAGAGGACGAGCGGCCCAGCCGGACTCGCGGCAAAAGGTAGGATTGCCTTGCGGCGGGCCAATCGTCAGATACGAGTCACCCGCATGTTGCCGCGCCGCCCGCTGACTTTGCTCTCCGTCTTTGCGCTCTGCGCCTTTGTCAGCGGATGCGCGTCGCCGGCGAACGGACCCTCGGCGGGCAAGAACCCCAAAGTCGCCGCGCCCTCGATCTCGGCGCAACTGCGCCCGGGCGACAGCCTGAGCATCTCGCTGCTCGGCATCCCCGAGCCGATCAACAGCGGCGTGCAGATCGACGAACAGGGCACCGTCCGCCTGCCTTACATCGGCAGCGTGACGGCCGCCGGCCTCACCTTGTCCGAGCTCTCCCAGACCATCCGCGACGCCTACCTTACCAAGAAATATTTCACCCAGCTCGATGTCTCCGTCGCCGTCACGGAGCGCTACGTCTATATCGGCGGCGAGGTGCAGCGCCCCGGCCGCATCGTGTGGTCGCCCGATCTCACCCTGGCCAAGGCCATCCAGTCCGCCGGCGGTTTCACGCTCTACGCCAAGGAGACCAAAGTCATGCTTTCCCGCGACCGCAAATCCTACGACTTCGACGTCCGCCTCGCCCAGCGCAACCCCGACGAGGACCCGCTCCTCTTCCCCGGCGACTCCATCCAGGTCGCCCGGTCGGCCTTCTGATTTCCGAAACCCACATCCCCCCACCCCCCATGAGCCTGTTCCAAACCAAATCCATCGAGTCGCTGCAGAAGGAAGCGGCTTCCGACAGCGGCCTGCGCCGGAGCCTTTCGCGGTTGAATCTCGTGAGCCTCGGCATCGGCGCCATCATCGGCGCCGGCATCTTTGTGCTCACCGGGCAGGCCGCGGCGCAATACGCCGGACCCGCCATCGCGATCTCGTTTGTGGTCTCCGGCCTCGGCTGCCTCTTCGCCGGCCTCTGCTACGCGGAGTTCGCCGCCATGATCCCCATCTCCGGCAGCGCCTACACTTATTCCTATGCGACGCTCGGCGAGTTCTTCGCCTGGATCATCGGCTGGGACTTGATTCTCGAATACCTGTTCGTATCGCCGACTGTCGCGGTCGGTTGGTCCGGCCACTTCGTCGCCTTCATCAAGGAATTCGGCATCGTGCTTCCCCCCAGCATCACCGACGCCCCCCTCGCCTTTGTCGACGGCCACTTCCTCGCGACCGGGCACCTCATCAATCTCCCCGCCGTGCTGATCGTCCTCGTGCTGACCTGCCTGCTCGTCATCGGCATCAAGGAGTCGGCGACCTTCAACAACTTCATGGTCGTCACCAAGGTCTCGGTGCTCCTCGCGATCATCGGCTTTGGCGTCTGGTATATCTTCGGCCACCGCGAACTCGCCGCCGCCAACTGGACGCCCTTCATCCCGGAGAACACCGGCACCTACGGCCAGTTCGGCTGGAGCGGCATCTTCAAGGGCGCGGCGGTGATTTTCTTCGCCTACATCGGATTCGACGCCGTCTCGACCGCCGCCCAAGAAGCCAAGAACCCCCAGAAGGACATGCCCGTCGGCATCGTCGGCTCGCTCCTTGTCTGCACCGCCCTGTTCATCGCGATCTCGGTCGTCCTGACCGGCATTTCGAAATACACCGACCTCAACAACGCCGCCCCCGTCGTCAACGCCCTCCAAGCCGTCGGCGCCCCGGTCGCCCTCCGCTTCGTGGTCGAGATCGCCGCCCTCGCCGGCCTCAGCTCGGTCATCCTCGTCATGCTCATGGGGCAGCCCCGCATCTTCTTCTCGATGGCCAACGACGGCCTCCTGCCCCCCGTCTTCGCCAAAGTCCACCCGCGCTTCAAGACCCCCTACGTCACCACGATTCTCACCGGCGTGGTCTCCGCGGTCCTGGCCGGCTTCGTGCCGCTCTCGATTCTCGGCGAGATGGTCTCCATCGGCACGCTCTTTGCCTTCGTCATCGTCTGCATCAGCATCGTGGTTCTGCGCAAGACCCGCCCCGGCGTCGCCCGCCCGTTCCGCACGCCGTGGGTGCCTCTCGTCCCCATCCTCGGCGCCGGCATCTGCTTCTTGCAAATGTATGCCCTGCCCGCCGACACTTGGTGGCGGCTCGTCATCTGGATGGCCATCGGCATCGTGATTTATTTCGGCTACAGCCGCAGCCGCAGCAAACTCACCCTCGCCAAGGGCAAGTGACATGAGCCTCTTCCGCACCAAGTCGCTCGCTTCCCTCCAGGCCGAGGCGAGCGCCGAGCACGGCTACAAGCGCACCCTCGGCCCGGTCAGCCTCGTCAGCATGGGCATCGGCTCCGTCGTCGGCGCGGGCATCTTCGTGCAGACCGGCCAAGCCGCCGCGCTCTACGGCGGCCCGGCCATCGCGATCTCGTTTGTCGTCTCCGGCATCGCGTGCCTCTTCGCCGGCCTCTGCTACGCCGAGCTCGCCGCGATGATCCCCGTCTCCGGCAGCGCCTACACCTACACCTACGGCAGCCTCGGCGAAGTCTTCGCGTGGGTCGTCGGCTGGTGCCTCATCCTCGAATACCTCTTCTCCGGCGCCGCGGTCGCCGTCAGTTGGTCCGGCGCCACCCGCGACATCCTGAGTGAAGTCAACATCGTCCTGCCGCGCATCATCTCGAGCGCCCCGCTCGACGTCGTCGATGGCAAGCTCGTCACTACCGGCGCCCTGATCAACTTCCCGGCGGTCTTCATCTCACTCCTGCTGACCTATATTCTCTATATCGGCATCAAGGAGTCGGCCAACTTCAACAACCTCATGGTCGTGATCAAAGTCGGCGTGCTCCTCGCACTCATCGGCTACGGCGTCTGGTATTTCACGGGCCACAGCGAACTCGTGAAAGCCAACTGGACGCCGTTCATTCCGCCCAACTCCGGCACCTTCGGCGAACACGGGTGGAGCGGCGTCTTCCGCGGCGCCGGCGCGATCTTCTTCGCCTACGTCGGATTCGACTGCGTTTCCGCCGCCGCGCAGGAAACCAAGAATCCTCAGCGCGATCTGCCCATCGGCCTCCTCGGCACCCTGGCCGTTGTCTCCTTCCTGTTCATCTCCGTCTCGCTCGTGCTCACCGGCCTCGTGCATTACTCCAAGCTCAACGTCGACGCGCCCTTCATCTACGCCCTGCAGCAGGTCAAGGCGCCCGCGCTCTTTCGTTATCTGATCGAAGCCGCCACCCTCGCCGGCCTCACCTCCGTCATCCTCGTTTCGCTACTCGGCCAGCCGCGCATCTTCTTCGCGATGGCCAAGGACGGCCTCCTCCCCGCCACCTTCGCGAAGATCCACCCGAAACACGGCACGCCGCACGTCACCACCTGGATCACCGGCATCGCCTGCGCGATCATCTCCGGCCTGTTCCCGCTCAACCTGCTCGGCGAACTCATCTCCATCGGCACGCTGCTCGCCTTCGCGCTCGTCTGCGCCGGCGTCCTCGTGCTGCGCCGCACCGAGCCCGCGGCCGCGCGCTCGTTCCGCACGCCGTGGGTGCCGTTTGTCCCGGTCGCCGGCATCATCATCTGCGTCGTGCAAATGTTCTCCCTGCCGACGATCACGTGGCTCAACCTCACGATCTGGATGACCCTCGGCTTCGCCGTTTACTTCGGCTACAGCCGCCGCCACAGCAAACTCGCCGCGAAGGCGTAAGCCCGCCGTTGCATTTCGCAGCATTGCGGGGCCGGCCCTCGTGGCCGCGCCGTCTGACGTTCGCGGCGCGGCGCGCCGACAAGCGGCGGCCCTACCTTTGCGGAGGCGCCCCACTTTCGGGCGGGGTCGCTGACCCCGCCGCGTTTGTCGCAACGATCTAGGCCACCATGCAGCCCTCATCACCCCTTACCGTAGGAGCGGCTTTATGCCGCGATTCGGAAAGCCATCGCGGCGTAAAGCCGCTCCTACACCCAACCAAGCCGAAGCAAGCTTCGAGGTATCGGACCCATCGCGAACGAAATCACCCCCGCGCCGTCACTTCCCCAAAATTTGCGCCATGTCCTTCGCGAAATACGTCAGGATCATGTCGGCGCCCGCGCGCTTGATCGCGAGCAACGACTCGGCGCGAATCTTCGCGAGGTCCAGCCAGCCCATCTTGGCGGCCGCGTGAATTTGCGAGTATTCGCCCGACACCTGATACGCCGCCAAGGGCTTGTTCGACGCATTGCGCACGTCGCGGATAATGTCCAGATACGCGCCGGCCGGCTTCACCATGAGGATGTCCGCGCCCTGCTCGTCGTCCAGCGCCGCCTCGAGCAGCGCCTCGCGCCGGTTCGCCGGATTCATTTGGTAAGTCGCCTTGCTGAGCAGGTGCGTGCCGGCCGCCTGCGCACTGCCGACCGCGTCGCGGAACGGCCCATAGTAGGCCGAGGCAAATTTCACCGAGTAGGCCAGGATGCCCGTGTTGGTGTAGCCCGCGGCATCGAGTGCTTTCCGAATCGCGCCGACGCGCCCGTCCATCATGTCCGACGGTGCGACGAAATCGACGCCGGCCGCCGCTTGCAGCACGGCCATCTCGCAAAGAATGCCGACCGTGCGGTCGTTCTCCACGTCATCGAGCGCCTCGGTCAGCACGCCGTCGTGGCCGTGGCTCGTGTAAGGATCAAGCGCCACGTCGGTGATGACCGCCAACTCCGGCACGGCCTTCTTGATCGCGCGCACCGCCCGCAGCACGAGCGTGTCCGGATCGAGCGCGCGCGAGCCGACGGCGTCTTTCAGTTTCGCATCGAGCTTCGGAAAGATCGCCACCGCCGGGATGCCGAGCTTGTGCAGTTGGCGGCACTCCTTGACGAGGTCCTTGAGGTTGAACCGGCAGATGCCCGGCATTGAGCCGATGGGCTCGGGCGCGCCCTTGCCATCGACGACGAACAACGGCGCGATCAGGTCGGCCGTGCGCAACACCGTCTCGGTGACGAGAGCGCGGCGGCTGGGCGTGCGGCGCAAGCGGCGCGGGCGTTGGGTGAGATCGAGCTTGAAATTCGGTGTCATGGGATTGGCACCAGTTAAACACGGCCGGGCGTCGCCGACTATCCAATAGTTGCCACAGAGCAGGCATTATTTGCTCCGACCAGACGCGAATCCCAGCTTGAACCCGATCGCTGACGGTCCCGATTTGCAAATCCCTCCGATTTCGTCTGTCTTCCTCCCACCTCCCCATGCCGATCCGCCTCCACGATTCTCTCACCCGCGCCTCGCGCGAACTCAAACCCGCTCAGCCCGACGGCATCTTCCGCTTCTACAACTGCGGCCCGACCGTTTACGCGCCCGCGCACATCGGCAACTTCCGCACCTTCGTCGTCAACGATGTCCTCCGCCGCCTCCTCGAACTCGAGTTCGGCCCGGGCAAAGTGAAACACGTCCGCAACCTCACCGACGTGGACGACCGCACCATCGGCCAGACGCAGAAGGAGAAACGTCCGCTCGCCGAGATCACGAAGAAGTGGACCGACCTCTTTCACGCCGATTGCGCCGCGCTCAACTGCCTGCTGCCGCACGCGGAGCCCACCGCCACCGGCTATATTCGCGAGCAGGTCAGCATGATCGAGGTGCTGATGGACAAAGGAAATGCCTACCGCGCCGCCGACGGCTCCGTCTATTTCAAGGTCTCGTCCTTCGACGGCTACGGCGGCCTCTCGCGCATCAAGGAACGCGAGCTGCTCGTGACCGACACCACCGCCGATTCGGATCACAAGAACTCCGTCTCCGACTTCGCTCTCTGGAAAGCCTACAAGCCCGCGGAAGACGGCGACGTGCGCTGGCCAGGCCCCCGCGGCGCCGGCGAGGGCCGCCCTGGCTGGCACATCGAGTGCAGCGCGATGAGCAAGGCGCTGCTCGGCGACACCATCGACCTCCACACCGGCGGCGTCGATCTGCTCTTCCCCCACCACGAAAACGAAATCGCCCAGAGCCAGTGCTGCAACGGCACGACCTTCGCGCACCATTGGTATCACAGCGAGCACCTCCTCGTGAACGGCACCACGATGAGCAAGAGCAAGGGCAACTACTACACCCTCGGCGATCTCGTCGCGAAGGGCTACTCGCCGATGGCGGTGCGCTACGCCCTCCTCTCCGGCCACCCGCGCAAGCAACTCAACTTCACCCTCGATTCGCTGCACGCCGCCGAAAGCGCCATTCACACGCTCCGGGCCTTCCGTGCGACTCTGCCCGCGACCAGCACGGCCGCGCACCATGTGTTCGAGCCGGTCATCGCCGCACTGCACGACGACTTAAACACCCCCGCCGCTTTCGGCGCACTGTTCACCATCGTCAACCGCAAGGGTGGCGAAGCCGACCGCGTCTCGTTCGACCGCGCCATCTTCGCCCTCGGTCTTGACGTCTCGGGAGCCCAGCCCGCAAAAACCGAAGCCCCCGCTGCCATCACCGCCCTCGCCGAAAAGCGCTGGGCCGCGAAGCAGTCCAAAGACTTCGCCGCCGCCGACGCCCTCCGCAAGGAACTCGCCGCCGCCGGCTGGTCCATGCTCGACCGCAAAGACGGCTACTCCCTCGAACCGCTGAAGAAATGAGCGCCCGACTACGACGCTTTCCGCACCGTCTTTACCGACACAACTTGGTCGGGGTTCACGACCAAAGAGAAAGGACCATCGTCAGGATAGACCACCAAATCCCGGGTGTTGGGATGAATGTGAGCGTGGTCCGGATGCGGCAGCAGATACTTTTCCCCACTCGAAAGCGTGATCTCCAACGGAAAATCCACCGGACAGGCCAGCAGTCGTTCCACGGAAGCTCTCATGCCAGGAACCTAGCGCCGAGGTCGGCTGTTTCAAGTCTGCACTTTCACCGCCGCGCCCGTTTTCGACCGCCCGCCTCCGACTGGTCAGATAATCTGCCTTGCTTCTGGCTCCTGAATTCTGACTCCTGACTCCTTTCCTCCATGATGTCCCCCCTCGAAGAACTCCGCCACTCGGCCTCGCACATCCTCGCGACCGCCGTTCTCCGCCTCTTCCCCGAGGCCAAACTCGACATCGGTCCGCCGACGGACACCGGCTTCTACTACGACTTCGACCTCGATCACAAATTCACCGCCGACGATCTCCTGAAAATCGAGGCCGAGATGAAGAAAGTCGCCGACGAAAACCAACCGTTCTACCGCAAGGAAGTTTCGCGCGACGAGGCCGTCGAGATCATCAAGTCCCGCGGCCAGGAGCGCTACAAGCTCGGCCGCCTCGCCGACATTCCCGCCGACGAAAAAATCTCGTTCTACCAGAACGGCGAGTTCATGGACCTGTGTGCCGGCACGCACGTCCGCTATTCGTCGAAGCTGAAAGCCTTCAAGCTCCTCTCCATCGCCGGCGCGTATCATCGCGGCGACGAGAAGAACAAGCAGCTCCAGCGCATCTACGGCACCGCGTTCCCGACGAAGGATGAGTTGGCCGCCTACCTCGTGCAGCTCGAGCAGGCCAAGCTCCGCGATCACCGCAGGCTCGGTCGCGACCTGAAACTTTTCCACATCGACGAAGACGTCGGCCAGGGCCTCATCCTCTGGACGCCCAACGGCTCGATCCTCCGCCAGGAGTTGCAGACCTTCATCAGCGGCGAGCTGCGCAAGCAGGGCTACTCGCAAGTCTTCACGCCGCACATCGGCAGCCTCGCGCTCTACAAGACTTCCGGCCACTTCCCCTACTACAAAGACTCGCAGTTCCCGCCCATCGTCGAGCGCGAGTTCATGGACAAGCTCATCGGCGCCGGCTGCTCCTGCGCCGAGATGGCCAATCGCGTCGAGGCCGTCTCCGCGCATTTCGCCGCGCAGGTCAACGCCCGCACGGGCGCGGAAACCATCACCGCCGACCGCGTCCTCCCCGACGACCAGTTGCTCCACGGCTTCATGCTCAAGCCCATGAACTGCCCGCACCACGTGAAGATCTACGCGTCGCAGCCGCACAGCTACCGCGATCTCCCCGTGCGCCTCGCCGAGTTCGGCACCGTTTACCGCTGGGAACAGTCCGGCGAACTCAACGGCATGACCCGCGTCCGCGGCTTCACGCAGGACGACGCCCACCTTTTCTGCACCGAGGAACAGGTGCCCGGCGAAATCCTCAAGTGCCTCGAGCTGGTCAAAATCATCCTCACCACGCTCGGCATGGCCGACTACCGCGTGCGCGTCGGCCTGCGCGATCCCGACTCCAACAAATACACCGGCGAAGCCGCCAACTGGGACAAAGCCGAAGCCGCCTGCCGCGACGCCGCGAAGACGCTCGGCGTGCCCTTCACCGAGGAGCCCGGCGAAGCCGCCTTCTACGGCCCGAAGATCGACTTCATGATCCGCGACGTCATCGGCCGCGAATGGCAGCTCGGCACCGTGCAGGTCGACTACAACCTCCCCGTCCGCTTCGACCTTACCTACATCGGCGCCGACAACGCCGCGCACCGCCCGGTCATGATCCACCGTGCGCCCTTCGGCTCGATGGAGCGTTTCTGCGGCGTGCTCATCGAGCACTTCGGCGGCGACTTCCCGCTCTGGCTCGCGCCCGAGCAAATCCGCCTCGTCACTATCAGCGAGAAAGTCGACGACTACGCCAAGGCCACGCTCGACCAGTTCGTCGCCGCCGGTCTCCGCGCGTCGCTTGACACGCACTCCGACAAACTCGGCGCCAAGATCCGCCGCGCCGAACTCGACAAGATTCCCTACACGCTCGTCATCGGCCAGAAAGAAGCCGAACTCCAGAGCGCCTCCGTCCGCTCCCGCGCCAAAGGCGACGAAGGCACGCACCCCGTCGCGACCCTCCTCACGCGCTTTGCGAACGAAGTCGCCACCCGCGCGCTGCCGGAGAAGTAAACCACTGCAACTGCGTCGGCCCAACCCAAGACCAGCTAATTGAAACGCGAAGGACGCGGAGAGCGCAGAGATCAAATCCATCGAACTTTGCTTTCCTCTCCGCGACCTCCGCGCTCTCCGCGTTGAATATGGCTCAACCTCCTGAACTTCCCGCGTGGAAAGCCGAACTCGACGCCATCGTCGGCGCGCGGACCTACGGGCAGGTCAACCAATTGCTCCCGCGTCTGAAGGGGCTTGATGAACGTTACCCCAACGTGGCGGAGATCATCTTCCAGATCGCGTGGACCTGCGAGACGTTCGGTCGCCACACGGAGTCGCTGCCCGCCTACGAGAAAGCCATCGCGCTCGGCCTGCCGCCCAACGAGCACTCCGGCGCCTTGGTCGGGCTCGGCAACACCCTGCGCGCGCTCGGCCAGCACGGTCGCGCCGCCCACATTTTCCGCACGGGCAAGACGCTGTTTCCCGCCAACACGGAGTTCGACGTCTTCCTCGCCCTCGCGCTCCACGAGCAAGGCCATCACCCCGAGGCGATGAAGCTCTTGCTCGACACCCTCTGCGCCACGACCGAAGACCCCGGCCTCACCGCCTACCAGCGCACCATCCGCCACGCCGCTCAGAAACTGTAGGAGGGGCTTTACGCCCCGATCAGTCAGCCGAGCCGTCAGTCGTTAGCCACGAAAAACACGAGGACTCGACGGCAAGCGGGATTCTCTAGGCGGCTATAGCCGCGCGTTCACCATCTCCGCTCACAGCCGCATCTTTGCGTTTTTTGTGGCCAAAAAATCTGCTCCGAACTCTCCGTCTTTCTACAACGCCGCAATCGTCCACTCACCGTTCACCAGCCGGCGCACGCCGCGCGGATTCGCGCTTTGCAGCTCGGGCGGCAGGAGGTTCTCGGAAAAATTCTGGTAGCAGATGAGCCGGCCCCAGCGGGTGAGTGCGCGCGTGCCCACCGAGGTGCTGCGGCCGCCGTCGCTCGTGGCGGGATAAGGTCCGCCGTGCACCATCGCGTGACCGACGTCGACGCCCGTGGGAAATCCGTTGAGCACGAGCCGACCGGCCTTCGCCGCGAGGATAGCGACCAGGTCGCCCGGCTGTGCCTCCTCGCTTTTTCCCGCGTGCAGCGTGGCCGTCAGGCTGCCTTCGACGTGCCGCGCAACCTCGCGCATCTCCGCCGCGTCCTTGCACCACACGACGAGGGAACTCGGTCCGAAAATCTCCTCCCCCAACGTGTGGTTGCGCACGAACGTCACGGCGTCGGTCTCAAACCACACGGGCGCCGAGCAATTAGCTGTAGGAGGGGCTTTCTTGTCCGCCATAGCCTTGGCGACGGAGGAATGCCCCGATTCATCGCGGCGTAAAGCCGCTCCTACAGTCCGAACACCCGGAATTCGGGAACGAATATCGAGCGCTTTTCTGAAACTCGCCGTGATGCCCGGCGTGAGCATCGTCGCCTCCGCCGTCGCGGCCAGTTTGGCCGTGAGCGCCCGGATGAACTCCGCCGCGGCCCCCGTGCGTTGCAACACGATGAGTCCTGGATTCGTGCAGAACTGGCCGACACCCAGCATCGCTGACGCATGCAGCCCGCCGGCGAGCGCCGCCGACCGCTCCGCGAGCGCACCGGGCAGAATGAAAACGGGATTCACACTGCCCATCTCGGCGTAAACTGGAATCGGCTCCGGCCGCGCGGCCGCTGCATCCGCGAGCGCCCGTCCGCCACGCAAGCTCCCGGTGAAGCCGACGGCTTTCACGAGCGGGTGCTTCACGAGCGCTTGGCCGATCTCGATGCCGGCATCGAAGAGCAGCGAGAAGGTGCCCTCGGGCAGACCGCATTCCTTGACCGCTTCGACAATCAGCCGGCCGACGAGATCGCTCGTGCCCGGATGAGCGGGGTGCGCCTTCACGATCACCGGGCAACCGGCCGCGAGAGCCGACGCGGTGTCGCCACCGGCGACCGAGTAAGCGAAGGGAAAATTACTCGCTCCGAATACCACCACCGGTCCGAGCGGGCGCATCATCGAGCGGTGGTCGGGCTTGGGGATCGGCTTGCGGTCGGGAATCGCCGTCTCGATCCGCGCGTCGAGCCAGTCGCCGCTCTCGGCGGCGTCGCCGTAGAGGCGCAGTTGGCCAACGGTGCGACCGATCTCGCCTTCGCAGCGCGCGAGTGGAATCGCCGTCTCCTGCGTCGCGCGCGCGGCGAGCACGGCGGCGTGCTGCGCGAGCTTGTCGGCGATCAGCCGCAGGAAAAGGTTGCGCTCTGCTCCGGAGAGCGCCGCCCACATTGGCGCGGCGGCCGTGGCAAGTTGCGCGGCGCGGTCGGCGTCGGCGAGAGTGGCAGAAATGAAGACGGGTTCGATGCTCGTGTTGAGCGCGGGATCGAACGCGCGAAAAATCGCGCCGTCGGGCGAGCCCGAGCCAAAGCCGACCAGGGATGCGCCTTCCGGTTTCATCGGTTAGTTCGTGGGCCGATCTCTCAGCGCCTTCGCCAGCACGCCGCGCACGAGTTCGAGATCGCCTCCGGTCAGCTCCAGTCGCGGTGGGCGCACGAACGGCGTGCCGCGGCCGACCTCGGCCTGGATCCATTTGATGTGCTGCACGAACTTCGGGACGGTATCGAGCCGCAGCAGCGGCAGGAACCAAGTATAGAGCGCGTGGGCGCGGGCTTTGTCGCCCCGCGCCGCGCAGTCGAAGAGCGCCACCGACTCCTCCGGAAAAGCATTCACGAGGCCGGCAATCCAACCGACCGCGCCGGCGTAGACGCCTTCGGCGATGGCGTCATCCATGCCGACGAGAATGTCGAGTCGCCGGCCGCACGCTTCGCGGATGGCGGTGATGCGCCTCACGTCGCCGCTCGACTCCTTCACCGCGTGCAGGTTCTCGTGCTCGGCCGCCAGCTCGGCGATCTGCGCCGGCAGGAAGTCGGTTTTGTAGGCAACGGGATTGTTATAGAGCAGGCACGAGAGTTTCGTCGCGCCGATCACGGCGCTGACATGCGCCTTCATCTCGCGCCAGTCGGAAGTGTAGACGTAAGGCGGCAGCACCATCAGACCCTCGGCGCCGGCCTCCGCCGCGGCCCGCGCCAGCGCCACGGCCTCGACCGTGCGGAGCGACGCGATGCCGAGGGCGGTCGGTGCTCGCCCGGCGAGCGCCTTCACGCAGGTGCGAGTAACGGCGATCTTCTCGTCGAAGCTCAGCGTGGCCGCTTCGCCGAGCGAGCCGCAGAGCACGATGCCGTTGCAGCCGGAGTCGATCATCCAGTTGCAATGCGCGGCGAGCGCCGCGTGATCGACCGACAGGTCGGCCTTTAAGTTGGTCGTGACGGCGGGAATGACGCCTTTCCATTTCATGGGGTCGCAAATTGTAGGGCGGCCGCTTGTCGGCACAACGGATTGGATGTGCCGGCCCAGACGGCGCGGCGACAAGCGCCAGCCCTACATCGAGGAAATTCACGCATACCGGTCTGGTCGCAGCATCGACAGGTCCACCGACGGTTTGCGACCGGTGAGAATCTCCGCGACAAGCAGACCGGTGATGGGCGCCATCGTGAGCCCGAGCATGGCGTGGCCGCACGCGGCGGTGAGATTGGCGTGCCGGCCGAAACGGCCGATGTAAGGCAGCCCGTCGGGCGAGACCGGGCGGTAGCCGAACCACGGCTTGATGCCGGCAAAATCCTGGGGAGTGAAGTCCGGGAAATAAAACCGGGCCGAGTCGATGATCTGTTCGATGCGCTCGGGGCGGACGTTCTCGCTGTGGCCGCTGAGTTCCATCGTGCCGCCAAAACGCAGTTGCGCGCCCATCGGCGTGACGGCGACCCGGCGCTCCGCAAAGATGACGGACTTCTCCAGCTTGAACCGCGGCTGCTCGATCGTGAGGCTGTAGCCTTTGCCCGGCTGCATCGGCAGGCGGAGGTCGAGCCCCGCGACCATCGCGGGCGACCACGAGCCGCCCGCGAGCACGAACTCGTCGGCGCTGATCTCGCCCGCCGTCGTCGCGACCGCGGTGACGCGTCCGCCGCCGCTCTGCCAGCCATAGACACTCGTGTTCCACTTGAAGGTGACGCCCATTTCCTTGAGCAGATTCGTGAGGGCCGGCATGAACTTCCGCGGTGTGATGTGCGCGTCGATGGGGAAATAGACGGACCCGGCGACGTCCATGCGCACGCCGGGCTCGAGTGCGGCGGTCTGCTGCGCGTCGAGCACCCGGGCCTCGACGCCGACTTCGTTGGCGAGCGCGGCGAGGCCGTGGGCGTAGTGGTCGAGCGCCGCCGGAGTCTTGCAGAGGTTGAGCAGGCCTTCCTTCTTCAACTCAAAGGCGTCGCCTGTCACCTCCGCGAGTTCGAGAAACAGTTTGCGCCCGCCGAGGCAAAGATCGCGGAGCACCGGTGCGGCGCGCCGGGTGTGGTCTTTGGTGCAGGCGCGGGCGAAGAGCCAGCCCCAGCGCATCAGGTCGCCGTCGAGCCGCGGTTTCACATAGAAGGGGCTGCGCGAGTTCATCATCCACTTCAGTCCCTGCACGATCATGCCCGGGGCCGAGAGCGGGATGACATGGCTCGGCGAGATGTAGCCCGCGCTGCCCTGCGCGCACGAGTCGGCGCCCTCGGCGTGGCGCTCGATGACGGTGACGCGGTAGCCTTCGCGGCTGAGATAGTAGGCGCAACTGAGGCCGACGACGCCTCCGCCGCAGACGATGACTGATTTGTTCGGTCGCATGTTATCGGATGCCCCACTGAAAGGGATCGTCTGCATCCAGCAGCAACGTCGTCTCGGCGTCAACGTGCGCGGTGCCCGTGATCGTCGGAATAAGCTTCGCTCCTTCGCACCGATAGCTGCCGCGAAAGACACTGCCGACGATGCTCTCCTGCACCCACTCGTCGCCCGCGGCGAGTTTCCCGTCGGCCGCGAGGCACGCGAGCTTGGCGCTCGTGCCCGTGCCGCACGGCGAACGGTCGTAGGCCTTGCCGGGACAGAGCACGAAATTCCTGCGGTGGACTCCCGCGGTCGGCGACGGCGCGAACAACTCCACGTGGTCGACCGCGGGAAAACCCCGGGTGTTCAGCGCCTGGCGCACCCGCCAGCAATAGTCCGTCAGCCCCTCGACGTTCGCTCGCTCGAGCTTATGCCCGTGTTCCTCGACCAAGAAAAACCAGTTGCCGCCCCACGCCACATCGCCGCGCACTTCGCCGAGGCTGGGCACCTGCACGGCCACCGCTTTCGCTTCGCGGTAACTCGGCACGTTGCGGACCGAGACCTCGCCGCTCGGGTGCAGCACGGCCTCGACCGCGCCGACCGGCGTGTCGATGCACACCGTCCCGGGCTGAATGCGGCCGAGATGCGCCAGCGAAACAACCAGCCCCATCACGCCGTGCCCGCACATGCCGAGCAGCCCGACGTTGTTGAAAAAGATAACCCCGAACTGGCAGCCGGGCGTGTGCGGCTCGACGAGCAACGCGCCCACCATCACGTCCGAGCCGCGCGGCTCGTTGACGACGGCCGACCGGTAGCGGTCGAATTTCTCGCGGAAGAGTTTCGCCCGTTCCGCCAACGGCCCCCGCCCGAGATCGGGCCCGCCGTCCAGCACGAGCCGCGTGGGCTCGCCGCCGGTGTGGGAGTCGAGGACGTTGATGCGGTGCAGCGTGGACATGGGGACGACGGTGCGGGCCAGTGTGCCGGCGCCTCGGCCGTTGGCACGCTCTTTTCGCCCGGCTCAAGCGGGGGGACGCGTTGACCTCGCCGCGTCGGCTCGACGGCGGCGGACCGAAGCGCGCCGGGGCAACGCGCTCCGCCCGTCTCGCCGGGCCGACCAGCGGCGACCCGACCTCACAGCGCCGTGTCGCCGCTCTCGCCGGAGCGGATGTGATACATCTCCTCGACCGGCGAAACAAACACGCGGCCGTCACCCGACTTGCCGGTGCGCGCCGCGAAGATGATGGCGGCAACAACCTTGTCCTTCATCGCCTCGGTCACGACGAACTCGATCTTCACCTTCGGCTTGTAGTCGACGGTGTATTCGGCGCCGCGATAGGTCTCGGTGTGGTTCTTGTGCCGGCCGAAACTCTTCACCTCGATCACGGTCATGCCCGTCACGCCGAGGCGCGAAAGGGCTTCCTTCACTTCCTCGAGCTTGAACGGGCGGATGACGGCGCTGATGAGTTTCATGGTGGGACGCCGTCAGCCTCTGGAACCGGCGCGCCGGGGCAAGATTTTCCTCGTGCGTGTCATCGGCTTTTTGTCCGTTGCCACGCGGTGAAAATCGGACGCATTCTGCCGATCCCGTCATGAGCCAGCCGCCCGATCTGAACATCGATTACGTCGCCCGCCTTGCCCGCCTCGAGCTCACGCCGGACGAGCGGCGCGCCTACGCGGCGCAGCTCGGCGGCATCCTCCATTACCTCGACGTCATCAAGCAGGCCGATGTCTCCGGCGTGGAGCCGTCCGCGCATCCGCTGCCCATCCACAACGTCTGGCGCGAAGACAGGCCGCAGCCTGGTCTCACGGTCGAGCAGGCGTTGCAAAACGCCCCGCGGAAGCGCGACGACCAGTTCGTCGTGCCGCGCGTCATCGACTGAACATGGACACCGCTCTCATCCATCAACCGTTGAGCGCTCTCACCGGCCTGCTCGCCGAGCGGCGAGTCTCGTCGGTGGAAATGATGGCGGCGTTCATCGCGCGCACGAAGGCCGTCGAACCCCGCCTGCACGCGTTCAACTCTTTTGACGAACCTGCAGCGCTCGCCGCGGCACGGGCGTCCGACGAGCGCCGCACGCTGGGCCGCATCCTCGGCCCGCTCGACGGCATCCCCATCGGCATCAAGGACGCCATCGCCGTCGCCGGCGCGCCGCTCACCTGCTCGAGCAAGATGCTCGCGAATTTTGTTTCGCCCTACGATGCCACTGTGATCGAACGGCTCAGGGCCGGCGGCGCGATTCCGTGGGGCCGGCTGAACCTGGACGAGTTCGCGATGGGCTCGTCCACGGAAAATTCCGCGAACGGCGTGACGCTCAATCCGTGGGACCTCACGCGGGTCGCCGGCGGCAGCTCCGGCGGCAGCGCCGCGGCCGTCGCCGCCAGCCAAGCGCCCGCCGCACTCGGCTCCGACACCGGCGGCTCCATCCGCCAGCCCGCCGCGTTCTGCGGCCTCGTCGGCGTGAAGCCGACCTACGGCACCGTCTCGCGCTACGGCCTCGCCGCGTTTGCGTCGTCACTCGACCAGATCGGGCCGCTGACGCGCAACGTCGACGACGCCGCGCTGCTCCTCGGTGTGATCGCCGGCCACGATCCGCGCGACTCCACTTCGCTCGCGCGCCCGGCGCCGGACTTCCCTGTCGAGATGGTGGCCCGGCGCGGGCCGTGGAAACTCGGCGTGCCGGCGGAGTATTTCCGCGAGGGTCTCGACCCTGCCGTCGCCGCCGCCGTGCGCAAGGCCATCGACTTCTATTCCGCGCAAGGCGGCGAGATTCGCGAAGTGTCGCTACCTGTCGCGGCCGAATACGCCATTGCGGCCTACTACATCATCGCCACGGCCGAGTGCTCCTCGAACCTCGCCCGCTACGACGGCATCCGTTACGGCCACCGCACGCAGAACGCGACCGACGCCATCGACCTCTACGCCCGCTCGCGCGCAGAGGGATTCGGCGACGAAGTGAAACGCCGCATTCTCCTCGGCACCTACGTGCTCAGCAGCGGCTACTACGACGCGTATTATCTGCGCGCCCAGAAACTGCGGACACTCATCCGGCAGGACTACCTGCGCGCTCTCGACGGGCTCGATGCCCTCGTGACACCCACCACGCCGACGCCCGCGTTCCGTCCCGGCGAGAAAACCGCCGATCCGCTCTCGATGTATCTAGCCGACATCTTCACCGTCGGCGTCAACCTCGCCGGCTTGCCCGCGGTCTCGCTGCCCTGCGGGTTCACGGCCGCCGGGTTGCCCGTCGGCCTGCAGCTCATCGGCCGCCACTTTGAGGAGCCGCGCCTTTTCGCCGTCGCCCGCAGTTACGAGCAGGCCCACGCCTGGCACAAAATGCGGCCGACAGTAGCGAGTAGTGAGTAGCGAGCATCGCTCCACCGACCATCCGACCTACTCACCACCCGCTACTCACTGCTCGCTCCTTCATGTCTTACGAACCCATCATCGGCCTCGAGGTCCATGTGCAGCTCGCCACGGCATCGAAGATGTTCGCTTCCGCCGCGTGCGGCTCGGGCGCCCCGCCGAACACGCTCACCGATCCGGTGGTGCTCGCGCTGCCCGGCGCGCTGCCCGTGCTCAACAAAGCCGCGCTCGACGCCGTCATCAGGACCGGGCTGCTGCTCGGCTGCCGCATTAATCCGGTCTGTCGCTGGGACCGGAAGAATTATTTTTATCCCGACAGCCCGAAGAACTACCAGATTTCCCAATACGACCAGCCCGTGTGTCTCGGCGGCGAAGTCGAGATCGAGCTGCCCGGTCCGACGCCGGCCGTGATGGGCGAGCACCGGCGAATCCCGCTCACCCGCATCCACCTTGAGGAGGATGTCGGCAAGCTCACGCACGGCGCCGGCGACTCGCTGATCGACTTCAACCGCGCCGGCACGCCGCTGATGGAGATTGTCACCGAGCCCGCGCTGCGCTCGCCCGACGAGGCTTTCGCCTTTCTCACCGCGCTGCGCACCCTGCTCGTGTGCGCCGGCATCTCGGACTGCGACATGGAAAAGGGCCAGATGCGCTGCGACGCCAACATCTCCATCCGCCCTGTCGGCGAAACGAAACTCGGCACCAAGGTGGAGTTGAAGAACCTCAACTCGATTTCCTACGTCCGCGCCGGCATCGCGAAGGAAATCGCCCGCCAGCTCGCCGTCGTCGCCGCCGGCGGCGCGCTCACGCAGGAGACGCGGCTCTACGACGGCGAGAGCGGACGCTCCGCCGCGATGCGCTCGAAGGAAATGGCGCACGACTACCGCTACTTCCCCGACCCGGACCTTCTGCCGGTGCACATCGACGAAGCGTGGCAAGCCGACCTGCGCGCGTCGCTGCCCGAGCGACCGTTCGACCGGCAGCGGCGTTTCATCGCGGACCTGTCGCTCGCCTACTCCGCCTGCGCCGTGCTGATCCGCGACCGTGCCCTAGCCGACTTCTTCGAGGAGACCGTGCACGCCGGCACCGCACCGCAAGCCGCCGCCAACTGGACCACCAACGATCTGCTGCGCGAGCTGACGGCGGCGAGTCTTCCGCTCCGCGAAAGCAAGGTCACGCCCGCACACATCGCCGGTCTGGCCGCACTCGTTAAGCAAGGCGTCGTGTCGAGTTCGCAGGCGCGCGACGTTTTCTCCGAAATGTTCGCGAGCGGCGAGACGGCTGCCGTCGTCGTCGAGCGCAAGGGCCTGCGCCAATCGACGGACACGACGCAGCTTGCCGCGTGGTGCGACGCGGCTCTCGCCGCCCACGCCGGCTCGGTCGCGCAAATCCGCGCCGGCAATCCGAAGGCGATCAATTCGATCAAGGGCGCCGTGATGAAACTCTCCGCCGGCAAAGCCAACCCGCGGCTGGTGGACGAGATTCTGCGGCAGCGGCTGGGGATTTGATGGAGGGGCCGGCGACTGACGGGCCGTGCGGCCCACGCGGACGGGGCCCTCCAGCAGAAAGTTCTCACATGGGGACGGAGGTTTGAACTGTAGGAGCGGCTTTACGCGGCGATCAATGTTCGTATCGCGGCATAAAGCCGCTCCTACAATTCACCATAGCCGCGATTGGACGTCGGCTCACTCGGAGAGTTCACCCTACCGCAAGACCATCGCCGCCACGCTCACTTGA